>CALATF010000082.1 GCA_937891595.1 uncultured Clostridia bacterium | reverse complement strand
TAAGCATAATCATGCTATTGTTATTGAAAGATATGAAGCACCAAGTGTGGAATTTCCTAATGGAAGACTTGTTATTGTTTGTGAGGATAAACTTTTATTTGACGGAGATTTGCCTTATGTTAATATGATTAATAATAGCAGGGGTTTTCCTTTTATAAGGCAAGTTTCGATAGATCAACCAGGATGTTTTTGGGGTACTAGTATAATTGAAAGAATAATTCCTATTCAACGTGTTTATAATGCTGTTAAGAATAGAAAACACGAATTTTTAAACAGATTAAGCATGGGTGTTTTAACTGTTGAAGATGGTAGTATTGATATTGAAAATTTAGAAGAAGAAGGATTATCGCCTGGTAAAGTTTTAATTTATAGGCAAGGTAGTAATCCGCCAAAGATGATGAATTGTGATACGCTACCCTATGACTTTGAAAAAGAAGAAGAAAAGTTGTTAAGTGAGTTTAGTGAAATTAGCGGGGCAAGTAATATTATGACCACTTCTTCTTGGAGTAATAATTTAAGCGGTACAGCACTTGAACTTATGGTTGAACAAGATACAGCAAGACTTGCTGGTACGATTGAAAATATAAAAAATGCAACCCTTTTAATTGCTAAACAAATATTAAAATTATATAAACAATTTGCTAATACTCCTAGGTTGTTAAGGATTTCAAATAACAATGGCGGGTGTGAGGTTGTTTACTGGAAGGCTTGTGATTTGGGCTGTGACGAGGTTGAATTTTTAAGCGAGAATGACACCGGAGAGAGCCTTTCGTTTAAAAGAGAGCAGATTTTGAAGCTTATGGAGGCTGGTCTACTTGCAGATAGTGACGGAAAGACAAGTAATGCACTTAGAGTTAAAGTTTTAGAATTGTTTGGTTTGGGAGTTTGGGAAGGTAGTACAGATGAAAGTATTTTACAAAAAAATTATGCAGAAGATGAGAATTTTAAGTTGTTAGAAAAAAATAATGATGTTGAAGTTTTGGAAATTGATAACCATGAAATTCATATAAATAGGCACATTGCTTTTATGCTAGATAAAGAATTTGCTAATAATAAAAAACAAAACCCTGAAATAAAAGAAAGGTTTTTAACTCATATTAGAGAACATAAAAAAATGATGGTTGAAACAAAATAGTTTGCTATTGAATTTTTGAAAATCTCGTGATAAAATAATTACATGAATAATGAAAATAAAAATATTCTTAATAATGAAATTATTACTTTAATAAATATAGGTAAGAAAGAGTATAAATATTTTAGTTGTTTAGATAAATTTAGGTATGCAAATAAAGTTATGAATATATCTAAAGATTATTGTTGTAGATTATGGAATTTAGACAAGCAAGATGTAGATACTTATTTTTTTAGTTGTGATAGTTTTAGTGGTGCTAATTTTGAAAGTGAGGATGGTAAACATGCTTTTGGTGTTTCTTTAAATAGTGTTTTATTTGGAAAACCACTTGATTTGTTTATTATCAGTTTTCATGAAATGCGACATATATTTCAAGACACTTTTATGAATACAGAAGATGATAGAACAACTTTAAACTATACTAATGGAAGTTTTGATAATTTATGTTGGTATTCTTCTGGGGCAGAAATAGATGCAGATGATTTTTCTTATTCTACAATGTTAAGTTTTTTAAAAAATGGATTAGAGCTTTATCAGGGCGATATTAATAAACTAGATTATTGTAAATATAAATTAAAAAGTATTAAGGATGAAGCTTTTCATAAAGCAGGAGAAAAAATATATTCTATCGCTAAACCTTTTTTAAAGGATGAAGAAGAATCTTTTGAAATTCAACAAATTAATGAGCAACCTGATGAAAATGTAAAATGTTTGCAAATGGATGATATAGAAAAATTATCTGATGAGTATTATGATATTTTTAATTATCAACCTAAAATTAAGTTTGGAATTATAGATAATTCAAAAAGAATAGCCGAAGATGTTAAAGATATTATTATAATGGACTTACAAGACGTTCAAGTTAATATTGAACAGAATTTAGAGTAATAATATAAAAAGAATAAGTGTAGGTTTTAATTTATGTTAAGAGATAAATTAGATTTTGTAGAGGATAAATATTTAAGGCAAGATATTGTTTGGCATATAGAAAGGGGTTCTGATTATGTAAATCTTGCGCCTATTGAAAAATTCAGATATGCTGATAGAATGATGAGATTAACTAGAAATTATTATTGTAATATGTTTAACATATCTAGGCATAGGGTAAATACTTATTTTGTTTATGGATATCATGGTGGTGGTTGTAGGCTTGATGAAAAAGAAGGTTATTCTTCTTTTGGAGTGACTGTAGATAAAGTTATGAAATGTGACAGTCCTTTAGATTTATTTAGAACTTGTGCTCATGAAATGAGGCATGTTTATCAATGTCTTGTGCTTGATAAATTAAATCCAGAACAAAATCGTAATTATCCGTATGCGGTAGATGATATGAGTGAATTTTTATGGTATTCTTCAAACTGCGAAAATATGGCAGATAAGTTTTCTTTTGAGGAAACTTTAAAGTTTGCCAAAGAAAGTGCTTTAAAATTTGATAAAGATAGAGTGCCTCTTTTAGATTTATTTAATTTGAAAGTTGATAGTTTGCAATCTAGGGCACTTCATGTTTCTTGTAAGACTGCTTATGACGTAATAAACCATTTTAAACCTTTTGATAAAGATGAAGATTATTTAGATGGTAACCAACATGTAAATGTTTTTACACAAAGACAAATTGAAGAACTTGCTGATGAAATTCCTGAGGTTATGTGGCAGGAATGTAAAAAAAATAGTATTGAAGATAATACGCAATGTGTAGCCGAAGAAGTTATTGATTTATTTGGAAAATATGTTAAATATTTAGAAGAAGATAAAAAAAGCATTGAAACAGAAAAAGTTGAAGATAGTATAATTGAAAATAGCAACAATAGTTTAGACGAAACGGGTTTTATTGAAAATTAATAGGATTACAATCCTTTCAAATTAAAAAATTAAATTTTACAAATAAGTTTGTTTTAATGAATTGATTTTTTTAAATGGCATAAAAAAATTAAAAAATGTAATTAAATAATGGCTTTAATAGTTAAAAATAAAAAAACGAATTAAATTAAAGATTTACAACATTTAGTTGTAAATCTTTTTTGAATGCAAAATAAAATATAAAAGGATATTAAAAAAATGGAAGTAAAAAAAATAGACTTGGAACAACCTGAAAAAGTTTTAAACAGCCAAGGTGAAGAAGTTTCACAAAAGACAGAAGATAGGGTAGAGTTAAACGAAATTGAGGGCTCCAAGTATGGAAAATTTAGAGATGCTGAGACGCTTTTAAATGCATATAACAATTTGCAAAGTGATTATACAAAAAAGTGTCAGGCATTGTCCCAACTTCAAAAAGAATGTGAAGATAAAGGTTTGAATAAATCTCCTGAACAATTATCAAAAGATTGGGAAGAAAAAGTAAAAAGCTTTTTTGAAGCTAATGTTAAAGCTAAAAAATATGAAAAAGACTTGGCTAATATAATTATGCAAGATAAGGAAATTGCTAGTAGTGACAACCCCTTGGATAATGCATGGAACAAGTTTTTAAAAGAAAATTTTATGGATAAAGATGAGTTGGCTTTAGATGAAGATTTTTTACAAAAATATATTTATAGCAATAATAAAATTAAAAACAAAATCATGGAAGATTATTTTTCAGTTTTATCTCTAGGTGATGCTCCAACATTAATTAGTGCACAAAGGGGGAGTAAAACTTTTTTAAGCCCGCCTAACAAACCGAAGACTATTAAAGAGGCGGGAAAAATAGCTGAAGATTTGTTTTAATTATTGCTTTTTAAAAAGAGGAGAAAATTTATGGTAACATTAACTAGTGCGCAAAATGCGTTAAAATCTGTTTACTTAAATGTTTTAAGTGAACAACTTAATATTAACTCTAATGCTTTTTTAGCAAGAGTAAATCAAACAAGTAAAGATGTTTTTGGTAAAGAAATTATTAAACTTGCACCATTTGGTATTAATGGTGGTATAGGGGCAGGTAGTGAAGATGGTACTTTGCCTACTGCCAGTGGACACAATCATTTGCAATTTAAAACAAGTTTAAAAAACCTTTATGGTACAATAAATTTAACAGACAAGGCTATTAGGGCTAGTCAATCAAATAAAGGTGCTTTTGTAAACTTACTTAATGATGAAATGGAAAGTTTGATTAAATCTAGCAGTTTTAATCTTGGACGTATGTTATATGGAGATGGTACTGCAAAACTTGCAACTGTTACTGATGCTACACCAACATTTGATAGTGTTAGAAATTTTATTGAAGGTATGAAGATTGATATTTATAATGGGGAATCTTTAGTTAAAGAAGGTTTAACTATTACTTTTGTAGATAGAAAAAACAAACAAATTGTTTGCAATGAAGCTTTAACTGGGATTTCTGAAGGATACACAGTTTATGCAAGTGGTTCTAAAGATAATGAAATTACTGGTATTAAAAGATTATTTGATTTAACTGATGAAAATAAAATGCTTTACGGTGTAGATAGAAGCAATTATAAATGGTTATATCCTTATATTAACGATAATAATGCTGTTGAAACTGAAATAAATGATGTTATGATTCAAAAAGCACTAAATGCTATTGAAGAAAACAGTGGAAATCAAGTTGATTTTATAGCTGTTTCTGGTGATGTTAGAAATGCATATCAAGCTTATCTTAGCGAATATAGAAGAAACTTAGATATGACTACTCTTGCTGGTGGTTATAAAGCTATGACATATGCTGGCGTTCCTATTGTTTATGAAAGATTTGTTGAAGATGGAACTATGTATTTATTAAATTCTAAAGATTTTAACTTACATCAACTTTGTGATTGGGAATGGCTAGAAGGTGAAAATGGAAATATTTTAATACCTAGTGCTTCAACTCCTACTTATTCAGCTGTTCTTGTAAAATATGCTGAACTTATTTGTGATAGACCAGGTGCACAAGGTAAGATTAGCAATATTAAAGCTACTGTTTAATATAAAATTTTAAAAATATAAATGAACTAAACAACCCTTGTAATAAAAACACAATAGCCCCTAAACTTTTATGTTTAGGGGTTTTGGTTGTGTTTAAGGAGAGTAAATGAAAGAAATAAAAAAAGATTTGTTTAACATTGTAAAAAGACTTAAAAAGATTGATAAAAATTATTTTGTAATTTTTAATAGACTTAAAAATAGGTTTGAAGTTCATTGTAAAAGTCAAAAAAATAATACTTTAGCTTTTTGTTGTGAAGGAAAGTTAGACTATTCTGTATTGTTAAAAGCTCATAAAACAAGTATAAAAAATGCAAAAAGGATATTGAATGATATTACTAAAAGTAATGAAGAATTAAATGAAAAGAAAGAAAGATTGCTAAAAGAAAAACATATAGATATGTTTAATAGCTTTTTAAATTATGCTCAAAGTAAAAGTATTGAAATTAATTTTGATGGCGTTGATAAAACAAGGTGGGTTTAGTTTTCTTAAAATAATTAAAAGGAGTAGGTTTAATGACAGTTGCTGAAGTTTTAAAATCTGCAAGTATATATCTAAACTTAACAGAATTATTAAGAGGATATATAGAAAATAATTTAGATAGTGTTAGTGATGAAGGTAAGGTAGAATTTTCTAAAATTTTACTTGCAATTAACAACGTAGGTGATATTTTAGCTAAAAATATAGAATTAAAAGCTAAAGAAAATATTCTTATAGAAAAAAATTTTTTAGAACTATCAAAGTTAAGTAAGCGTTGTAGAAAAATAAAAAAGATTACTAGAATTAACGACAAAAAAGATGTTAAGTTTGATGTTTATGATGATTATATCTCAACTGACGAAAATGGCTTAATGGGTATTGAGTATTTATATTATCCTGAAAAAGTTACAACTATCAATGATGTTATTAACTTTGGTAGGGTTAATGATAATGTTATTGTTATGGGTGTTTGCTGTGAATATTGTTGCATTTGCGGATTATTTGATGACGCAACCATTTGGGAAGGTAAATTTTTAAATGGATTGAAAGAAGATATTATTCTACCTAAAGGTTTTGTTTTAACAAGTAGAAAATGGGAGATTTAATTATGGCTAATAAAAAGTACAATAAAAAAAGATATTCCATTTTAAATTTTGCAGAGAATATAAATAGTGATGACAATGAACATTCTTTAAAGTTTGGCATTGCTAGTAGCGCTTATAATATAAAAGTAGATAAAGGCGTTCTGATAGAAGGTTGTGGCGTTGAAGAACTTACATTACCTGTTAATCTTACAAGTAGCCCTAATGAGAGGGTACTAACTTACACAAATGAATACAGTTTTAAAAAAATGTGGAGATATAAATACTATAGTGAAATTAATGGAAGGTATGATTATATTTTAATTGCATTTGGTAGTGATAACAAGTTGCATTATTTTAATATGTTTGTTTTTAATCCTACTATTTATACAATTAGTAATTTTACTTTTAATGAGGAACCTGTTGCATTAAATTTTAGAGTAAATGGACAAGATGTTATAGGTTTTTGTTCACCAAGCGACTCTTTACTTGTTTGGTATTGCGATAACGAGCCTTATATTGTTGAAGATGTTCCTAAGTTTGATAGTATATGTTTGCATAATGATAGACTTTTTGCTATTGATAGCCAAAAAAATTATTTAGTAAGATATATCCAGCTTTTTTAGGAGGAACAATGCTTTCTTTTATATTAAGAAACTATTGTATCTTAATAAGCTATCAAAGCTTAGCTCAATCAGGGAGCAGGCTTTTCGATGATAGCGAGATCAGAATAAATTGTTACGCTCTGACCTGTTTCGGCATCTGTGTAAATTACAAAGAGGCAAGCAACGTAGGTCTGACCGTAAAGGCTACCTGTCTTGTTGATAGAATAAGTGTTGTTCTTATTCTTGATCTGTGTCTTAGCAAATGTACGGTCGAACAGCTTGCTGTCGCCGGAGCCGTGGTAGAAGGTATCTTCGTTGTAGTCAGCTTCGTTAACCCCCATAAGACCTGCACCTGTTACTGTACCGATAGACTCATCAATATCCCACGCAAAGAGATAGTTGATTGCTTCTGCATTCATATTGGAGGGGTCACCGGAGATGAACACGAGAGGCTGACGAACG
>CALATF010000081.1 GCA_937891595.1 uncultured Clostridia bacterium | reverse complement strand
CCATTTGTTACCCAACAAAATAATATTTTTTATATTACTTTTGTTTCGTATGTTGATTCGCTTGACTGGAAAGGAATTTCTGCTGGTAATATTTCTAACAATATATTAAAGAAAGTTAAAAATGGCTCGATTATACTTTGTCATAATAACTCTGACCATATTGTAGAGGCTTTGCCAGGTATTATTCTTTCCTTGAAAGCAAGAGGTTATAATTTTGTTAGTATTGGTAATTTGATATACAAAGAAGATTTTCGCATTGATTCTACTGGAAAACAAATAAAAAATTAAAGACACTTTGGAGGTATTAAAATGAATTACGAATTAATGGAGAACAATAAAGTTTTTTTAAAAGGAGAGGTTATTTCAAAACCTGTATTTAGTCATGAAGTTTTTGGAGAAGGGTTTTATGAGCTAAATTTAAATGTTAGACGACTTTCAGACAATTTTGATATAGTGCCTGTTACTGTATCTGAAAGATTATTAACAGACAATAAATTTGAAATAGGCAATATTGTTGCGGTAAAAGGTCAATTTAGAAGTTATAATAAGTTGGTGGATAACAAAAGTAAATTATTGCTTACAGTTTTTGTTAGAGAAGTTATTGAAATGGATGATAGTATAAACCCAAACATTATTGAACTTAATGGTTTTATTTGTAAAGAGCCTATTTATAGAACAACTCCTTTTAAAAGAGAAATTTGTGATGTGTTGTTAGCTGTTAATCGTGCTTATAATAAATCAGATTATTTACCTTGTATTGCTTGGGGTAGAAATGCAAGGTTTGTAAAAAATATTAAAGTGGGACAAAAAGTTTGTATTATAGGTAGAATTCAAAGTAGAGAATATCAAAAAAGAGTAAATGATAATGAAAGTTTGGTAAAAACTGCTTATGAAATTTCTATAAGTAAAATAAGGCTTGAAGATGATAAGGGAGAACAACTATTGAATTTAACAGATAGAGAAGAAGTTTTTAACGAGGTTAATGAGGGGTAATAGCACAAAAAAGATTTTGAAACTGAAATTCAAAATCTTTTTTTATTTATAAAATATTTTACAAAAATTGTTATTTGCATTTTAATGTGACAAGAATTGACATATTAAAGGTGTTATTATCGAACATATGTTTGAAAACATTGTTTTTTAGAGACAGAGAAAATAATGTTTTTAAACATAAAAAAGATTGACACCAACTATTGATTTTGTAAAATTCTGTTTATAAAATTGATGCGAATGGTGGGTGTTAAGTAAAAGATATAGGAGGAATTTATGAATATTAAAACATGGTGTAAATCTTTTTTATCGATTTATCACATTATACCAACGTTGACAGCTTCAATAGATAAACTTGTTTATTTAAAAAGTGTTAATTCTTCAAATTTCCATAACTATAATAAAATTGATACTTTAAGTCAAGTTGAAGCTATTGCTAGTTTAACACAAAGAAAAGTTAATTTAATTAACTTAAAAGTTTTAACAGATGAAACATTGCTTGAAATGGATGCTAATAAAAGGAAAATGATTGTTATTAGATATATTGATAATGTTGAATGTAAAAAAGCTATAGAATTATCTGGTTATACTAGAAGAAGTTATTTTAGGGCTTTGAGAAAGGCGATGGAAGAATTTGAAAAGATATTTAAAATAAAAATTATTCAAAACAGAGTTGTATATAATTCTTTGATTAACGAAAAAATTTTAGATGACATATTTTGTAAAATAGACCTATTTGAAAATAATATAAAATTTAATGAAGATTTTAATTTAGAAAAATATTCTAACAACTTATGCAACTTTATTATAAATAGGTTTAAAAAGGTTTATTAAATATTTATAATGACTCGTCATCAATTATATGCTGAATTTTATTTAGGGTTTGAGATTTTAATTTATTTTTTCTAAAAGTTAGCTTTTGCTTTTTGTTTTTATTAATAGGCTTAAATAGCAAATAAAAAATTCCAACGCAAGGTAGACTTACTAAGACGATAATTATTATTTTTAGCCAAATAGACATATCTACTAAATTATATAAATAAGAATTGTCTTCATCATTAAATGGATATGAAATAGGAGTAACGTTTTCGGTATTTTGTGTTATTAAAGATAAATTGTCGCTTAAGCCCTTATAAAGGTAGCCATAATTGTTATTTTTAGTTTTGCAATAATACCAAACATTTCCTCTGTTTTCTATAAGCTCGTCACCTATTATTTGACCATAATATTCCACTTCTTCTAGAACGTTAATTGTTTGCGTTGTATGTGCATTTGCTGTGTTAACTGGGGATGATAGTACGTTTGTGCCGTCTGAACTATAAACTCTAAATGTTACATTTTTTAGATATGGGTTAACGGGAGTTTCCGCTACTGGAATTACTTGGCTTTTAATTACATAACCAACTATATCTTTATATTGTACTTTATAAAAAACTTCGTCCATATTTGAAATTATCAAAACAAAATAGCTATTTGGAATTGCAAAATATGCATTTGTAATTGAAGTAGAAGAATTAGATTTGTATAAGTGGGTATTATCGTTTTGAACTTGGGCATAGATGTAAGTTGTATACTGTGATGTATTTGCTTTTGCAAATTTAAAGTTAAAGGGGGTGCAGATTAATACTAAAAATAATATAATTGTTATAAAAGCTTTTTTCAATATTAAAACTCCTTTTAATAAAAATTAAATGTTATTAACAAAATTATAAAAAAAATATTTTAATAAAAAAAAGAATTATTGTCGTAAAGTGGTAAGTTTTAATGAAAGAAATTATTTACAATTTAAATGAAATTTATAACGAAAGCATAAAGAGAAAAAATAAGAATAAGTTAAAACAATATAATAGTGGGAAAATTAAGCATGAAAAACAAATTGCTTTTCATAAATGTATAAAAAGAAATAGGTGGGTTTTTGGTGGAAATAGAAGTGGTAAAACAGAATGCGGTGCGGTGGAATGTGTGTATATGGCTAGAGGAATTCATCCATATAGAAAAAATAAGAAAGATGTAGAAGGCTGGGTAGTTAGTTTATCTTCCCAAGTTCAACGAGATGTTGCTCAAAGAAAAGTTTTATATTATTTAAACCCAGATTGGATAGTTGATATTGTTATGCAAACTGGTAGAAAAGATTACCCTGAAAATGGAGTTATAGATTACATAAAAATTAAAAATATATTTGGCGGGATTTCTAAGATAGGGTTTAAAAATTGTGATCAAGGCAGAGAAAAATTTCAAGGTACTAGCCTTGACTTTGTTTGGTTTGATGAAGAGCCGACTAGAGAAATTTATCTTGAATGTAAAATGAGGGTAATGGATAGGCAAGGAGATTTGTTTGGAACAATGACACCTCTTAAGGGTTTGACATGGGTCTATGATGAAATTTATTTAAATTCTAGAAACGATAAAGAGGTTTGGTATGAACAAATGCAGTGGGAGGACAACCCTTATTTAAGCCCGCAAGAGATTAGTATGATTGAAAGCAGCTTGAGTACAGAAGATCTAGAAAGTCGTAAATATGGGCGTTTTGTGGGTTCTGAGGGGCTTGTTTATAAAGAATTTGATGAAAATGTTAATGTTATAGATCCTTTTAATGTACCTAAGGAATGGTATGATAATATATCTATTGACCCTGGACTTAATAACCCGCTAGCTGCTCACTGGTATGCAGTTGATTATGATGGAAATGTTTATGTAATTGCAGAACATTATGCGCAGGGAAAGGATATTGATTATCATGTTGATAGAATAAAAATTATTTGTAATAATTTAGGTTGGCATAAAAATTATAATGGGTGTATTTGTGCTTTAATAGATAGTGCTGCAAATCAACGTACGCTTGCTAGTAGTAAAAGTGTTGCTGAATTGTTTTATGAAAAAGGGGTGCAAGTTAATACTAATGTTAATAAAGATTTATTTAGTGGAATTTCTAGAGTAAAAAGTTATTTAAAAAATAGTAAAGGGGAAAGCAAACTTTATATATTTAAAACTTGTGTAAATATGATAAGGGAGTTTAAATCTTATTTTTGGGGAGAGGGGGATAGCCCCAAAAAGAAAGATGACCACAGCTTAGATGAGTTAAGATATTATATAATGAGTAAACCAAATAAAGCAGAAATAAGTTATGAAAAAACGCAAATAGAAAAACATAAAGAAAAAATGATAAGACGATTAAAAATAAAAAAGGCATACTAAATTTTTAGTAATGCCTTTTTGGTTGTGGTTATATTTTTTTAAATTAAGCTTCTAAACACATTGCTTCTTCATTAGAAAGAACTGTATTTGATTGGTCTTCTTGGTTCGAATATTTTAATTTTCTTGTAATATCTTCATAAGCATAGCTGATTTGTGCTTCTACTTCGTTAGGGTTTTCAAAAGTTGTGTCTTGGGTATAAGTTTCTGTTTCGTAATTGTTAAATTCATTTATATTTGCTAAGGCTTCTGAATAAGAGGAACTTGAATCAATTTCTTTTTCTAAGCGACTTAGCCTTTCGTTTTCAGCTTTTTCAGAAGTAACATTGCTTCTATCTATAATACCGTCTGAGCCTAATAAAGCTTCTGAGTTTTCAACTCCAAAATCAGACACTTTTAATACTACTTTATTTGTTTCTTGTAAGTTATCCTTTATTTCTTCAAAGCTAATTGTATTATCAGTTGCTTCGAACATTGAAATTGTAGTGTCTTGTGTTTCTTCTGCTATTGCTTGAGACATATCACTATTTGGGGTGAAATAAGTTTGAATATCGTAAGGAGAATCAATATCTTCAGCTACTTCAACAAATTCACTAAATTCTTGGCTTGAAGATATTTGAGATAATTCATTATCGTATATAGGTGAAGATTGACTTAATGATAAAGTTTCGAATATTTCTACGGCTGAAGTTAAAGTTTCTATTTCGTCTTCTGGGAAATATGAATTATAAGCTTTGATAACTTTATCTTCGAAATGAGAAAAAGTTTGACTTGTTGGTAAAACTTCTTCTGCACGTTTTAACAAGTCTTCACATTGCTTATATTGTTTATATCTTTCTACGATGTTATAAGCCATATATGATTTTCCCCTCTTTTAATTTTATTTATTATATATAACTAATAAATTATTGTAAATACTTGTTGTTAATTTTTGTACAAGTTATACATGTGTTTTTTGCACAAATATATTTTAAAAAGGAGAACTAAATGAGTGGAAATAGTCAATTAAAAAAAAGATATAAAGAAATTGAAAGTCTTTCTAATGAAGACATTTTAAAAAAATCGCTTATTAAAAAAGCTAGGGGATTTATTTTGGAGGAGGTTGTTGAAGAATATTGTAAAGATGAAGAAAGTAATAAAATGGTTCTTAGCAAGAAAAAAGTTACAACAAAAGAGGTTCCGCCGGATACTGCTTCAATAAAGTTTTTAATTGAATATGAGACTTTGAGTAAAGATAGATTTTCTAATATGACAGATGAGGAACTTTTAATTGAAAAAGAAAGGCTTTTGAAACTTTTAAAGGAGGAAATGAATGAAACTGAAGATAGTTAATAATAATTTTGTTTGTAGTGCTTGTAAAGAGGGCTCAGATTTTGGCTTTGAAGTTTTGTTAGAAAGAAGATTTTTTAACAACATTAAAATTTGTAAAGAGTGTGGAAAGCAAATGTATATGCAACTTGGTAAGCATTTTGTGCATAAAGGAATTAAGAATATTAACAAAGAAATAAAAATTATTAATAAAGGTTTATAGTTAAGGGAAAGAAATAATGAAGAAAAAAGAAATAAAATACATAGAAGATTTAATAAATGAAGTTAAGGAAGATTTTGCATTAAGGCAAAAAGAGAGAAAAGTTTTTGAAAGCATTTGGCAACTTAATAATAATTTTATAATGGGAAATCAATACTCTACAATTAATCAAATAAATGAAGTTGAAGAATATGACAAGCAATATTATTGGCAAGAAAGGGAAGTATTTAATCATGTTGCTCCTATTATTGAGGCTCGACTTTCTAAACTGGCTACAGTTAGACCTAACATGAATATTATGCCGGCAAGCAGTGAGGAAAGAGATTTAAAAGTTGCTAGGTTAAGCAAAGATATTATCAAAAGTGTTTACGAAAAATTAAATTTAAAGAATGTTATTGCTCAGGCTACACAATGGAGTGAGATAACGGGTACTTGTTTTTATAAAGTTGTATGGAATTCAAAAGCAGGTAAGGCAGTTTATATAGATGAGAATAAAAACAAAATTTACGAGGGTGAAGTTGAAGTGGTTGTCGTTCCGCCATATGAAATTTTCCCAGAAAGTAATAGCTGCGGAAGTTTAGAAGAATGTTTTAGTATAATTCATGCCAAAGCTTATCATGTTAGAGATATTAAAAATATTTGGGGAGTAGATGTTGTTGGGCGAGACATAGACATTATGAGTTTAAACAGCATATCTAATCTTGGTGGGCTTGGTTACAAGGCATGTGCAAGTAAAGTGGTT
>CALATF010000080.1 GCA_937891595.1 uncultured Clostridia bacterium | reverse complement strand
ATTGTATGAAAGGGCAGGAAGAATTAAAGGTAAACAAGGTTCAATTACTCAAATACCTATACTAACAATGCCTGAAGATGATAAAACTCACCCTATCCCTGACTTAACAGGTTATATAACTGAAGGCCAAATTATTTTATCACGTGAATTATATAAAAAGGGAATTAATCCTCCTATAGATGTTTTGCCTTCGCTATCTCGTTTAAAAGATAAGGGTATAGGAAAGAATAAAACACGTGAAGACCACAGCGATACTATGAACCAACTATTTGCTTCTTATGCAAGAGGTAAAGAAGCTAAAGAACTAGCAGCCATATTAGGTGAATCTGCTTTAACAGATAGTGATAAAATTTTTGCAAAATTTGCTGTAGAGTTTGAAAAAAGATATATCAATCAAGGTTATGAAGAAAACAGAAGTATTGAAGATACTTTAAACATAGGTTGGGAATTATTATCTATGCTTCCAGTTGGAGAACTAAAACGTATAAGAGTAGAGTATATTGAAAAATATTTAAAGAAAAAAGATTAATAAAAAGTCGATTTTAAAAGGAAGAACATAATGGCAAGACTTAATGTAAATCCTACACGTATGCAATTAAAAACATTAAAATCGCGTTTGAAAATTGCACAAAGGGGACATAAACTTCTTAAAGATAAAACAGATGAAATGGTTAGACGTTTTTCATCGCTTGTAAAGGAAAATTATTCTTTAAGAAAGAGTATTGAAGAAGAAATAAGAAATGTTTTAAAACAGTTTTGTATATCTAAAGCTTATATGTCTAGTAAAGAAGTAATGTCATTATTTGCTTTTCCTTGTCAGGCTTTTACCACTATTTATGGAGAAAAATCAATAATGAATGTTGCAACACCAGATATTACTTTAAGTGATAATGGTGAAAGGAACTTGCCATATTCTTATTTAAAAACTAATGCAGAATTAGATATTTTAGTTAAAAATCTTAAAGAAACCATGCCAAAAATTATGAAGCTTGCAAGCCTTGAAAAAACATGTCAAGTTTTAGCAGGTGAAATAGAAAGGGCAAAAAGGCGTGTAAATGCTCTTGAATTTGTTATGATTCCACAATTAATTGAAACTATTAAATACATCTCAATGAAAATAGAAGAAAATGATAGGGCTTCTAGAATAAGACTTATAAAAGTTAAATCTTCTATTGAAAAAAGAAATGCTTAGTATTAATTTTTTTTTAATTATTAAAAAAGACTTTAGTTAATTAAAGTCTTTTTTGTTTATTTATAATTTAAGTAAAAGTAAAAATACCCATAATTTACCTACTTATAAATATCATTTACACATTTGAAAAGTGCTTAAAAAGTTGACTAAAATTGTTAGTAAATATATACTTAAATATATATTTGTATGTAAAAGGGGAAGTATGAGCAATTTGAGCAATAGGGTAAAAAAGTATTTCACTAATTTAAAAATTATGCCTTTTATTTTTGCTGTAATTATGCTAGCATTTATTCCTTTTGGCATAATATCATCTAATTTAAAGCCTAAAAAAGAAATTAATTTAGATTATAATTATAGTTATGAAGATGAAAATGTTGAAAGTTTAAGCTATTCTATGCAAAATCAACAAAACACTCTACTTTCAAATAAAAATCAAATAGAATATGAAGCTTTGCTTAATAGTGATTTGTATAATTCAATAGACCAAAGTTCAATTCCTACAGAATATTCTTTATATAAATTAAATAGTTTGTTTTTAAATAATTTTTCATTACAAAATGCTAATAATTATGAGAACTTAAATTATAACGTTGGAAACCAAAGTGGGGCGGGTATTTGTTGGTCATTTGCCACTTTATCTGCTCTTGAATCTACTATTTATAAAAGTGGTTTAGTTAATAGTAGTGATAAATTAAACTTTTCAGAATTGCATTTAGCATATAGTGCTTTAGTGCAAAATAGAAATGAAAACTTTAGCACCGTTGGCGGTGGAATATTTGAGCTTGCTTTAGAATATCTCGCAGCTAATGGCGGACCTGTAAATGAACAAGAAAACGAAAATTATTCAAAAGATAATGCAAATAATTCTTTTTGGGATAGTGATGTTTTAGTTACAGATTATTATAAGACTAATTATTTGTCTTCCGCAGAATTTGCTGGGTTTAATGTTTTAGAATCTTTTTCTTATCCTTCAAGAACAAAAATAAATAACTTATCTTCATTAACAGAAAGTGAAAAATTAGAAAGGAAAAACAATTTAAGACTTTCAATTAAAAACCATATTAAAACATATGGTGCCGTAACAGCCTCAATCTATTATCATAAATCATATTTATTAGAAAATTATACCGTTTATTATAATGATTCTGTTACAACTACAAATCATATGGTAACCCTTGTTGGTTGGGATGATGACTTTATTTATAGAGAAACTATTAATGGTGAAATAGTAGAACATAAAGGTGCTTATATTGCACAAAATTCTCACGGCACAGATTTTGGCGTTAAGGGTTTTTGTTATATTTTATATGATGATTTAACTATTGAAGATAATATTAATGGTTTTGTTAGGGTAGGCAAAACATTAGATAACAGCATTTCCTATAACAATATGTCAGGGCTTAAATATGAAAATGAATTAATGACATATTTTGATGATGAACATGGTAAGGGGTTTAGCTTTGGTAATGGTTTAAGTTATGTTCAACCAATTATCTTTGCGAATATATATAAAATTACTGATGTAGATAATCAATTTATTAGTAGAATTAAAGTTCCTACATATGTTACATCTGAAGGTAGTAAGTTTGAACTTTACATACAAGATAATTTAACAGAAGATGATGTGTCTACTAATTCGCTAATAAATAAAACATTAAAAAGCAACTTTTCAAATGCAAAAAAAGTTAAAGATAGTAATAATAATACTGTTTTTTCATCTAATCAAACAGGCTATTATACTGTTGAATTATCAAAAGACAGTTATTCTAATTTGAAAGGTGATTTCTTTGTTGTTTATATGTCAGTTGAAGAAAGGTTCTCTTTTGTATTCTTCGATAACAAAGAAGGTTCAGAATCTTTTCAACCTTATAATTATACCTATTTATCTGCAAATGTTGAAGGCTATACATTAAGTTTTACTCAGGAAACAGATTTTATAATGCCTATGATTGTTCAAACGCAATATGAATTAGGTGATATTGAATACTCAGTTGAAAATGTAACAAGTACTTATGACGGGAATAACAAAACTATTAATATAGATGTTGTAACACCAAATACTAATGTTTATTACAGATTGACTGAACAAGATGCATGGTCAATAACTCATCCAGTTTGTAAAAATGCAGGTGATTATACAATATACTTTAAAATAGAAGCTAATAGCTTTAATACAGTTTTAGGCTCAGCTAAAATTAGTATAACTAAAAAAGATTTAATAGTAACTCCTAGAAGTTCTCAATCTTGTTTATATGGCGAAAATATTCCTACTATAGGTTATAAGCTTTCGGGTAACGTGTTGGGCGAAACACCAGCTTTTAGTGGTAGAATATTTGTAAATGTAAATACTGATTGTCCAAATGTAGGTGAATATGCTTATGACTCGACATTTGAGTTGAAAGATAACGGTAACTTCAAAGCTAGTAATTATAATTTAATATTTAAAACTGTAGACGATAATAGCAATAATATATATTTTGAAATTACACCAAGACAATTATATGTTACACCGCTTAAATCGACGAAAACTTATGGTGAAGATGATAGCGAAATAAAATATACATATTCTAATAATTTTAATTCTGAAGAACCTGTATTTTTAGGTAGTTTAAATAGAATAGTTGGCGAAAATGTAGGCTTATATAACGCTGTTAATAATTTAACTTTAGAAGATAATTTATCAACAGGCTTTTTAAAAGATAATTACAAAATTGTTTTAATTAATTATCAAAATGTTTTTGAAATTACTAAAAGAGATTTGATAATTACCCCAAAAAAAGATTATGAAAAGATTTATACCCAACAACAAGATCCAACATTTGAGTATTCATATTCTAATGTGGTAGGGAATGAAATTCCTAGTTTTATAGGTTCTTTATCTAGAGAATTAGGGTTAGATGTAGGAAAATACGCAATAACGTTAGGAACTTTAACAGCTGTAGATAATGGGGACTTCTTAGCTGACAATTACGTTTTAAAACTAAGTGATAAAACGGCATATTTATCTATCAGTTATGGTGAAATTACTGGCTGTAGCGTAGAAAATATTGTTGTAACTTACAATGGTTATGAACATAAAGTAAACCCAGTATGTGATATTGATGATGTTCAACTTTTTTTTAGTTTAGATAATAATTCTTGGCAAAGCGAAGAAATTTCTTTTAAAGATGTAGGAACTTACCAAGTTTATACTAAATTTAGTAAAAAGAATTTTGTAGATGTAGTTGTTTCGTCAAATGTTACAATTTATACCGCAAGCTTAACAATAATTCCAGAAAGCAATCAATCTTATGTATATGGCGAAAATTATAATATTCTTTATACATATAGTAAAAATGTATCAAATGAAACACCTAGTTTTGCGGGTAATTTAGTTGCTAAAAATAAAAATGTAGGAACTACAACAATAACTAGAGATAATAACTTTACTGTTCAAAATAATGGCAATTTTAAAGTAAGTAACTATACAATTAATTTTATTGAAAATGTTTCAATTCAAATTACACAAAGAACTTTAATAATAGAGCCAACAGCTAACCAACATAGAATGTATGATGGAACAAACAATACTCCTAATTTAACATTTAAATTTCAAAATCTTGCAAGAGATGAAGTTGCTTGCTATGACGGATATTTAAGTAGGGTAGCGGGCAGTAATGCTGGCGAGTATGAATTTGATATTTCAAATATTGAGTTAAAAGATAGCTTAGATAATTTATTTAAAGCTAGTAACTATATTTTACAATTAGACAATACAAATAAATTTATTATCGACAAAGCTAATATTACAATAACAGTTGATAATAAATCTTCACTTTATACAGACCCTGTTGTAAATGAATTTACTTGCCAAATATCAGGCGACTATGTAAGTGACGACAATTTAAATATTGAATATAATTGCATAGTAAACGAACAAACTAAAAAAGGTGATTATGATATTACCGCCTCGGCTCATAATGATAATTACAATATAACAATTATTAATGCTATTTATTCTGTTAGGTATAAATTTTTCACTGTTTCTTTTGTTGTTTTAGATGAAGTAATAGCTGAAGTTTTAGTAGAACATTTTTCAAAAATAGATAAAACAAAAATACCACAAGCTTATATAACCGGCTATAATTTTAATGCTTGGAAAGAAGGATATGCTGTTGTTAACTGGGATGAGCGTATTTTCGAACAAGACGCTGTTATTACTGCAGATTTTACTTTAACAGAATATTTTGTGCAATACAATACTAATGGTGGAATTATTAGTGAACTTGCTACAAAAGTATTTTATTGTACAACTCCTACCTTTAATTTATTACAACCAACTAAAGAAGGACATGTTTTTAAAGGTTGGTATACAGCAAGTGATTTTAGTGGTCAACAGATTACTCAAGTTTTAATGGGTACAAGTAACAATGTTATTTTATATGCAAAATGGCAAATAAATACATATACTGCGACTATTCCTAGCTTAGTTGGTGGAAGGGTTGTATTAAAACAACAAAATAATATAGAATATAACAATTCTTTAGTTTTTGATGTGGAATTAGATTATGCTTATAATAAATCATATACTAATTTACAAGTATTTGTTTGTTGGCTTAATAACGGAGAAGTTGCACAAGTTGAAAAAAATATAGAAGGTTTATTTGAAGTTAAAAATGTTAAAGATAACTTTGATATAGTTGTTGAAAACATTAAACTAAACAAATATATTATAACTTTTTTAGCAGATAATAACTTAGTTAATAATATAGAAGTTGAACATGGCAAAGACTTGTTATCTAAAGATATGCCTAAAATCCCTATGGAAAACAAACAAAATTATAATCAACAAGCACCTTACTGGGAAATATCTAATTTAAATAATATTACAAATGACCAAATAATTAACGCTGTTTATATTCCTAACGTTTATGATGTAATTTTTAAAATGGAAGACGGAAAAGAATTTAAAACATCGGTTACATATGGTGAAAATGTAAGCTATGATTTTTTAAAAGAAAGTTATGATTTGAATATGTTTGAATATTTTGAGTTTGATTCATCTATAAAAGATATCTCACAAAATACAATAATAAATGTTCAAATTAAAAGCAATATATACATACTTTATATTGTTTTAGCAATTCTTGGCGGTATAATCGTTTTAGTTTCTACTGTAGTTATTATTAAAAAAGTTAAACGTAGGAAGTTTGATTGGTGGAATTACGCAAAGCCTCCAAAAGGTAAATTGTAAATAAAAAAAAGAGTTAGAAAAATATATTCTAGCTCTTTTTATTTATACTTTATGTAAAAATAATATAATTTTGAGGGTATTGTTGTTTAGTGATAATAATTAAAACTAGGATTATTAACCCTAGTTTTTTTATTGACAAAATCTCAGGGGGGGGGGGAATAATGAAATTAGTTTACATTTAGGGGGAATATATGAAAAATAAAATTAAAAAAACTTTAGCAACAATAGGTTTAGGCGTTGTAGGTTGTGCGTCTTTAGCAGGATGTTCTTTAACAGGTGACCAACAAGCAAATATCGATAAATTATTTGATAAAGCAGATGACCTTTCAACTAAACTTGAACAAGTTTTGGATAAACAAAATAAGCAATATTCAGAGCAAGATATTGTAGATAAAATTATGCTTACAAGATTAAATTTTACAATGGCTACATATAATGATGTTCGTTTATTAGTTAAAATGCAAAATTATGAAGGATATTTTGCAAATAGTCAAAAAGAAGATTTACCAGTAATGATGGATGTTTATTATAGATATCAAGATAATATTAAAGTGTTATCAGCTAATTATAATGATTATTCCGAGCATCGCATTTATAAAAAAGATTATAATAAAAATATAGATTACTCTTGGAGCATATACGAAGATGAAAATGAAACAGTTGAAGATTTCAAAATCATTGAAGACAAAGACGAAAAACTTTATTGGTCTATGTCACAAATGGATGCTTTTAATCAGTTTATGAGTGGATATACTTCAATAACAGCAAATGATATTTATAATATTAAAGTAGATGGTGACAAATTAACATTTGATATTGTTGTTAAAGTTTTAGACGAAGAACCATCTCATTTTTCAATTAGAAAAGCAAAGGTTGAATATGATGGTGAATATATAACAAAGTTAGAGGCAAATATGGTTGAATATCATTATTCTTCAACTGAATTTGAAAAAGACGAACAAGGCAATGTAAAATTTGATGCTTATGGAATTCCTGTCGCGAAAGATTCAGATTTGGTTGAAATGGAAACAATCAAAATGAATGCATATTATGAATTTGAAAATATAGATTATACTAGTATGGATGAAACTATTAATTTACTTGAAGCTAAACATTTATATAACAAAGATTAATATATTTTAATTTAGTACCTAATAAAAAAACAAACCAAAAAATATTGGTTTGTTTTTTATTGTATGCAATTTAATTTTTTAAAAATTATTATTTTTTTTGAGAAAGTTCTAGATATTTATTATATCTTTCTTCAGCAAACTTTTTGCTTTCGTTATAAAGAGTTTCTGCTAGTTGTGGTGAAATTTTTTGAAGGGCAGTATATCTGCTTTCACCTTTTAAGAATTCTTCATAATCTTTTGTTGGTTTTGCACTATCTAGCATGAATGGGTTTTTGCCTTGTTCAATAAGTCTTGGGTCATATCTATATAAATGCCAGTAACCACATTCAACTGCCTTTTTAATTTCAGTTTGTGAAGCATTCATGTTAATACCATGGTTAATACATGGAGCATAAGCAATAATTAAACTTGGGCCGTCATAGCTTTCAGCTTCGCTTAAAGCTTTAACAGCTTGGTTCATGTCAGCCCCTAAACCTATTTGTGCTACATAGCAGTTTTTATAACTCATAGCAATCATACCAAGGTCTTTTTTAGGTGTGCGTTTTCCAGCTGCTGCAAATTTAGCTGTTGCAGATAGTGGGGTAGATTTTGACATCTGTCCGCCTGTGTTTGAATAAACTTCTGTATCAAGTACTAAAATATTTACGTTTTCGCCACTTGCTATAACTTGGTCTAAACCGCTAAAGCCTATGTCATAAGCCCAACCATCTCCACCTATTATCCAAATGCTTTCTTTTGTTAAATCACTTTCTTTACCTTCAAGTGCTGTACCTTTAAGAAGTGGGGCAATTTGTTTAGATAATTCATAAGATTTTTCGCCATCTTCAAAATTTTCTAACCAAGTTTTAAGTAAGTTATTTAAATTTTCGTTAGTGTTATTATCTGAAAGAAATTCTTCAACATCTTTTTTAAGTTGGTTTCTAGATGCAGTTTTTGCAAGTTTTATGCCAAGACCAAACTCTGCATTATCTTCAAATAAACTGCTAGCCCAAGCTGGACCTCTGCCATCTTTATTTTTTGCAAATGGGGAAGTAGGTGCGCTACCTGAATAAATACTGCTACATCCTGTTGCGTTTGCTATAACCATTCTTTCGCCAAATAGTTGAGTTGCTATTTTTATATATGGGGTTTCGCCACAACCAGCACAAGCACCACTAAATTCAAAATATGGTTTTCTAAATTGACTACCTTTTAATGTGTTTGGCTTAAATATTGTTTGTGGGTTTTCAATGTTTTCAGAATATTCATAGTTTTCTTTTTCTTGTTTTTCAAGTTCAACAGAACTTACCATTTTTAATGCTTTTTGTTTAGCAGGGCACACCTTTACACAATTTTCGCAACCAGTGCAATCTGCAACGTTTATTTGAATTCTAAAATTGTGATTAGGAACGCCAAGAGCTTTGTTTGTTTCGAAAGATTTTGGAGCATTTTTTAATTCTTCGTCGCTTACAAGAACAGGTCTTATTGCTGCGTGTGGACAAACAGCTGAACACATATTACATTGAATACAATTTTCTTTTATCCAACAAGGACTTTCAACTGATATACCGCGTTTTTCATATTTTGTTGTGTTAGTAGGAACATTTCCTCTTGGGTCGAAACTAGAAACAGGTAAGTCGTCACCGTGTTTATGCTCAATCTTTTTAATAAAGTTTTTAGCATATTCAGTTAAGTTTGCGTTATCTTTCTTTTCTATTCCTGTAATTTCGTTCAAATCAACTTCAATTAAATTTTCAGTTGCAGATTTAATAGCACTTATGTTTGCATCAACTATTGCTTGACCTTTTTTAGCATAAGTTTTTGATGCTGCGTCGATAAGTAACTTTTCAACAGTAGAATAGTCAATAATATTTGTTAATTTAAAGAAGCATGCTTGCATTACAACGTTTATTCTTTTTCCAAGACCTGCGTTTTGTGCTACTTTATTTCCGTCTACTATGTATAACTTAGCATTTTTTTCTTTTATTGTATTAAAGAAAGTTTTAGGTAATATACTTTTTAATTCTTCTACGGAATATGGACTATTTAGTAAGAAAACTCCATTTTGTTTTAAATCTTTTTCCATATCATATTTGCCAACGAAGTTTATATTGTGGCAAGCAACAAAATCTGCTTTTGTAATAAGATAAGGTGCATTAGTGTGTTCTTTACCAAATCTTAAGTGAGAAATTGTAACGCTACCAGATTTTTTAGAATCGTATTCAAAATAACCTTGTGCATTAAGTTCTGTATTACTACCTATAATTTTAATAGAGTTTTTGTTTGCACTAACAGTACCATCGCTTCCAAGACCGAAAAATTTGCAAGAATAGTTTTTATCTTGAATGTCAAAATCTTTATCTATGGTTAGGGAAGTATTAGTTACGTCGTCTATAATACCAACAGTGAAATCATTTTTCATTTCATTATTTAAATTGTCAAAAACGCTTTTAACCATGTTAGGTGTAAATTCTTTTCCGCCTAAACCATATCTTCCACCAACAACTTTAATGTCTGTTTTGTTATTTTCAAGCAATGCTGTAACAACGTCTTTATATAATGGTTCACCACCAGCACCGCTTTCTTTTGTTCTATCAAGAACTGCTATTTTCTTAACAGATTTAGGTAGTGCTTCTACAAAGTGTTTAGAAGAAAATGGTCTAAATAATCTTACGTTTACAACACCATATTTTGTATTGCAATTATTATTTAAATACTTAACAGTTTCAATAGCAGTTTGGGTACCACTGCCTATTAAAACAACAACCTTTTCGGCATTTTCGTCTCCGTAGTAATCAAACAAACTATAATGTCTGCCAGTAACTTTTTCAACGTCTTTAAGAGCATCAATTACACTGCCAACAGCATCTTTATAAAATTTGTTACAACCTTCACGGTTTTGGAAATAAATATCAGGGTTTTGAGCAGTGCCTTGTTGATGTGGGTGAGTGCTTGATAAAGCTCTTGCCTTAAACTCGGCAATTTCTTTTTTTGGATTTGAAAATACTCGTATTGTATACGATTGGAATAAAAAGAAGTACCTTTTTAGG
>CALATF010000079.1 GCA_937891595.1 uncultured Clostridia bacterium | reverse complement strand
AAAAACGTTACCAAAATTATTTTTTGATAAATTACCATTTTCAATGTCTTTTGTTGTAGAAAAAATTTTGTTTACAGTATGAATTCCAAGACAGTCTGCAGTAATTTCTGAATTGCCTAGTCCTACAATAAAATACTTTGCATAAGAATGTTTATTAATCTTCAATTCATTAAGTAAGTTTTTAATTTCTTTTATTAGTAGGTTACTTATAAATTTAAAATACTTATTTGATAAGTAATCAAATTCTTCGCAATAAATAGTTGTATAAAATCCTTGTTTTTTATTTAATCTCTTGGCGATAAATTTGTTTTTTAATTGAACTTTTGTTATTGTAGTGTTAAAAGGTTTTTGTTCTTTTTTTATATCAAAATTATTAGTTTTTTTACTATTTGTAATAAGTTTTTCGTATTCACAATATATATTCATAATAATCCTTTTAAAAATATCAAAAAAAATGTTGCAAATTAAATTTTTATGTGATAGAATTGTCGAGTAAAAAAAGGAGTTAAAAATGCCAAACATTAAATCAGCAAAAAAGAGAGTTTCTGTTATAGCTAGAAGAAAACAAGAAAATAGATATGTTAAGTCAACTATGGCTACTATGATAAAGAATTTTAGGGAAGCAGTTAAAAATGATTTAACTAAAGCTGAAGCTATGCTTAAAGATGTTATTTCATATATAGACTCTGCTGAAACTAAAGGAGTTATTCATAAAAATAACGCTAGCAGAAAAATTTCTAGACTTAACACATTACTTTTTAAAGCTAAAAGTGCTAATGCTACAGAAACAAAAGTAGAAGAAACAAAAGTAGAAGAAGTGAAAGCAGTTGAAGAAAAACCAGTTAAAAAAACAAGAAAAACTGCTACAAAAAAAACTGAAGAATAGTTTAGTTTTTGCAAATAAATAATTTTAAAAAGGCTTAATTATCTAAGCCTTTTTTTATTTTCATAATTATTTATTTTCTTTATATTTATTTTTATACTAAATACTATATAAAAATTAATTTTGCACTAAATTTATTGACAAGTTTAGGATAAAAAATGTAAAATAAACTTATTATAAAATTGAGGAGAATGTTATGAAAAAAGGTTTTTTTAAAACATTTATTGTGTCTATTATCATGGCATTTGTTTTTGCTTTTTCGGCTTGCAATAAAGGGCCGCAAGTTTATGTAGACTCTTATTTTGTAACCTCAGGAGATGAAACTTTAACTCACTTTGTTGATGATGAGTTTTCTTTAGAAGGTTATGAGTTGACTTTAATTATGACAGATGGTTCGGTTAAAAAAGTTGAACTATCTAATGATATGATTAAAAAGCAACCAATTATGAACCAAGAAGGGGATCAAAATGTATCTTTTCAATATAATGGGGAAACTTATTCTTTTAGAATAAAAGTTTATTCAAAGGAAAGAAAAGAATTTTTAGAAAAATTAAAAGAGACTTTATTGAATTTTGACTCGTTAACAGAGTTGCCAAAAGAATTAACTATAGCCACGCAATCAAAATTTTCTGCCTCTTATCTAGGTAATAAAGTTGAGTCGGGTGTTTATGAAGGAGATATTACTATAGTCCCAGGCAAACTTATTCTTGGAGAATTTGCAAATAGCGAAATTTTTATAGACTTTGGTGAGGATGAACTTGCTGCTTTTGTGTATTTTGCATTTTTAAATAATTTCGTAGCAAATTCTTTAACCCCTGATAATGAAGATATTTTAGATCTTGAACAACAAATTATAGAATTTGATTTTAACAAATATGTTCTAGATTTCTTTATAGATTTAACAAGCTTTGATTTAATGCCTTATCTTATGAATTTTATCTTTACCGAAGATAATTTATTTTATATTGAATACATAACTAATTTTATTGCTAATGCGTTTTATATAGATATTGTTTTTGATGAAGGTGATGATCAAAATAAAATCGATAAAACTCTTTTAGATTTGCAAAACTTTGCTACAGGCATAGTAACTAGAGTAAGAAATTGTGAATTTAAAAACATTGACCCAAAAGCAGAAATTAATAAATTATCTCAAATTATTTATGATTATTCAATGGATGAAATGATCAAAATGATTATAAAAGAAGCCGCTTTAAATTCAACTGGCTATGATTGCTCTGAAAGGAAAGTTGTAAAAGAAGAAGTAGACTACAAGCACATGGTTTCTAATTTTATAAGTGCTTTTGGCGGAGTAATTCAAGTATATATTCAAAATGAAGATGGTTCTGTCTCATACGACGATTCTTCTAAGGCAAGAGATTATGCAAACGAATATGTTAAGAAAATAGGAACAATAATAAGAACTGTAGAAGATTATGTAGTAGGGTCTTTTGAAGCTGCTATAAAGCAAGAAAGATTTGAAACAAAAGAAATGTTAGATAAAATTGTATTAGCATGTAATGAATATAAAGCTTATGCAATAGATGTTAAAGAAGAAAATAACTGGTATATAAGTGACCTCGAATATCAAATTGTAAATATTATGGCACTTGTAGAAGGTATTGTAGATATATATAATGAAAATCCAAGAGTATATATTGTTAATTTAATTGAATATTTTCAAGTAATTGAAAATTTATTAATTCATATCTCTGGTGGAGTTGTTCCAGAGGAATATATAAATTTAATCACTAATGTTATTTATGATATCATAAAACCAAATCCTGATTATGATTATGAACAATATATTACAACCGTTTGCGGTATGTTAGGTATTACTGATGAAGCAACAATTCAAGGGTATATAGACACATTTAGAGAAACTAAAACAATAACTCTTTTAACAGATTATTATAGTCAATATATTGAATATATGAAGGATCCTGAAATAAGTAAGGCTATGATAACTGATATTGCCAGACAAAAGTATATGTCAAATGCTGAAGCAGAGGATTTCTTTCAACATAGAATTGAAGCTTTTGAAGAACTTTACGTTATGGTAAGATATTTAGAACATATTCCTATCAATGGTTTTGAACCTATTGTTTTAATTAGTTATATCAATACTACACTAGATAATATTAATAAAGGTTTTATTGATGAACAGAGTACAAAACATTTATTGCAAATTGCTATGCAATTCTTAAATATTGAAGATACAATAAAATCTAATTTTAAAAAAGTTTTAGCTACTTATGAGTTAGAGCTAGTAACATTAGCTAAAGGCTTAATTTGTAGTGCGTTAGGTATTACAGATAATAATTCAGTGGCTTATAAGGAATTAGAAACTATCATTTCATATGGTATAAGTGAATATATAAATGGTACTTTGGATTATGTTAGTGTAATGAATTCTTTCTTCAAAACAGTTAATGCTTATTGCACAGAAGATATAAAAGTAGTTGCTAATGCTTTAGGAATGCTTATTTCTATCTCATTAGGTAAAGATTCAGATGTTAAAATTGATTACAATAAATTATTTCAATATATTGAATTGCCAAATGAAGTAAACAAGATTGATTACAATGAATTAGTAGAAAGATTATGGAATGAATCTACTTATGATATCTTTTCTATTACTCAACCTATTATACAATTCATAAGTGATGATGATGGAAATATTATAGGTGAATATGTTTCTTTTGCCTTGAAAATAGATTTTGATATTACAATAAGTACTTTTAATGCCGAAATGAATTGTTATTTTGTTATACCTTTTAATAATGATTAATCACTTATTAAAAAGTATTTAAATGGAAAAAAAATGTTAAGAATAGAAAATGTTTTTAAAAATTATGGAAAATTAGAAGTTTTAAAAGGTGTTTCTTTTAATGTTAAAGAGGGCGAAATTAAAGCTTTAATAGGTGTTAATGGCGCAGGTAAAACAACGTTAATAGAGTTGATTTGCGGTGTTAAACCTTTTGATTTTGGTAAAATATATCTACAAGACAATGACATTTCAAATAAAAGTAAAAGAAAATTCTTAAAAAAATTAATAGGATATATGCCTCAAACTTTTAGTTTGTTTAATGATTTAACTGTAAAAGAAAATTTAGGTTATTTGTGTTCTGTTTATAATCTTCCAGTTAACAAAGCAAATGAAATTATTAATCTTTGTAATTTACAAAATCATAGGGATATTCTTGCTAAGAATTTATCAGGGGGTTATAGACAATTATTATCTTTATCCTCTGCAATAATTCATTCTCCTAAAATATTAATATTAGATGAACCTACTTCCGCTATGGACCCTATTTTTAGAAGAAAGTTTTGGGAAATTATTGATTATTGTAGAGAAAATGGTATGACAATTTTTGTTATTACTCACTTTTTAGAAGAATTGCTTGAATGTGATTCTTTCATATGTTTGTCTCAAGGTGAAATTAAATTTGACGGAAAAGTAAAAGATTTTAAGAAGAACGGCTTTATTGATATAAAAAAGATAGTAAAAATTTATGCTAATGGATAAAAATTATGTGGAGCAAAATAAAAAACTTTTTTAAAATAGTTGGATATGAAGCAAAAAGAATAACAAGGAACAAGGTAGTTATAACTATGTTGCTACTTTTTTCCATTTCAATAATTGTTTTTGTTTCTTCTATTTTAAAAGCTCAGAAAAACTTTCCTATTGCTATTTATTTAGAGTCTGGTGATTTTTCAAATAATAAAGTAATTGAATTAATACATGATAATTATGAAAAAGATTCTATTACTTATGTAAATTCAGATTTAGAAGGCCTAGACTTAATGAATAAGGGTAAAGTTTGCGTCTTTTTATCAATTCCTGAAGATACTGAAGAAGATAAGGTAACTTTATATTATGATTCTTCAAACTATGTTTGTACATCTCTTATGAATCAAATAAGTAATACTGCAAATAGGTATGCTTATGCAAGTTTCGTAGAAACATTAAGAAACTTTGGAATAACGTTAAATACTAATATTCTTGATGAGATTGTCTATGAGCCTTCTAATATAACTCATGTAGAAAATTATCATATACCATTCGCTTTAGAAGTGGCAACAGCTATAGCTATTGTAATGATGTTTGGTATAGCTTATTCTATAGCAAGGGATAATGAAACTTCGGTAAGTAAAAGTTTGTCATATGTTCCTATAGGAATTAATACATATATGCTTTCTAAAATATTGCCTTATTTTATTCTAGGATTAGTTCAAACAGCGGTCATTATGTTTATTGACACGGCAATATTAAATGATATTAATTTTCAATCTTCAATTTTGGAAATTACATTGTTTTCGACGTTTTTTATATTATCGTCAATAATCCTTGGAATGTTGTTTAGTATGTTAAGGTCTCAAATATCTGCAGTTTTTTGTGATATCGCAACAATTGTTATACCTATATTTGTTATATCATTTACTTTTGTAGATAATTTAAATATTTTTACTCAATTCTTATTATATGCTATACCTGGAACGCCTTATGTATTATTTTTAAATTCATTATTATATAATGGTATTGTTAACTGGTTTTATATAATAGTTTTAGCTGTTCAAGTTGTTGTTTATTATTTATTAACTTATTTTATAATTAAAAAAAGAATTTAAACCTAGTATTTTTTACTAGGTTTTTACATTTTCGGTGGATTTTTCATACTATATTTCTATGAAAAAAAACGTTGTAATAGTTGATAGTGGGTTGGGTGGTTTGTCACTAATACCTACATTTTTAAAAGAACTACCATTTAAAAATTATATTTATTTTGCAGATAATAAAAATTTACCTTATGGAAATAAAAGTAAGAAAGAATTATTAAAAATAACCATAAATAATATTAAATATATAAAAAAGAAATTTAAACCATTTATGATTGTTTTTGGATGTAATACAATAGGGTCAACTTTATATGATGAAATATGTAAAATATATCCAGAATTAATAATATTTTCTATTAAACCAAATTATGATTCATTAATTAAAGATGAAAATTCACTTTTAATTGCAACTTCCGCAACTATAAATAAATTAAAAGATATTTATATAAATAAATCAAATTTAGATTTATGTAAAATGCCTTTACTTGCATCAAAGATTGAAAAAAATATAAATAATTTACAAGTAACATATAGTTATTTAAAAAGAAGATTAGAAAAATATAAGCCTAATGTTATAATTTTAGGCTGTACGCATTATTATTTTATAAAAAATGTTCTTAAAAATTTATTTCCAAACGCTCATTTTATTGATGGTGTTGAAATTTTAACAAGTCAAATAAAGAAATTTTTAAAGATAAATAATTTTAAAGATTTCAAAAACAAAAAGATTAAAATTAATGTTAAGCTAACAAAAAAAGACAAATGTAAAAAAAAATATATTAATATTATTAACAATTTTTTAAAGTGTAAATAATTTTATTATATAGAATTTATTTTATAGAATAGACTAGTGTTTTTTTTTATGGTATATTTATTTTATAAAAAAAGAGGTAAATCTATGGAAGAAAACATTATTAATAAAAATAGGGAAGAATTTATAAAAATCTTTAAAGAAAATATTAATCGTGATGGTGCTGAAGAATTATTAGAGTGGCTAAAGAAAACAGATTTTTTTATAGCTCCAGCTAGTACAAAATTTCATTCTGCTGTAGCAGGTGGGTTATGTTATCATAGTTTACAGGTATATAAAAGGTTTAAAAATAATTTAGAAAATGAATATAAAGAAAATTTAAATAACAAAATAAATAATGAATCGATTGCTATTATTGCTTTATTACATGACCTTTGTAAAATAGATTGCTATAAACTAGATTATAGAAATGTAAAGGTAAATAACGAATGGACAAAACAGCCTTATTATTCTTATAACGATTCTTTACCTTATGGGCATGGTGAAAAGTCTGTTTATATGATTTCAGGTTTTATGAAATTAACACGAGAAGAAGCTATGGCTATTAACTGGCATATGGGCGGGTTTGATGCTCGTGTGCTTGGTGGTAGCTATTCATTAAGCACAGCATTTTCTCAATATCCAACAAGTGTTATTTTTCATATTTCAGACATACAAGCATCTTATTTAGATGAAGAAATTAATTCATAAAAAAACAATAAAGTGGTGAATAATGGAAGATTTAGTTATTATTGATGGTAATAGTTTAATAAATAGAGCTTTTTATGCTTTGCCTTTGCTTACAAATAGTAAGGGTGAATATTCCAATGGTGTTTATGGTTTTGCTAATATTTTAATCAAAACAATTTTAGAAATAAAACCTAAATATATTGCAGTAGCTCTAGACTATGGTAAAAAAACTTTTAGAAATAATATGTACGAAGGTTATAAAGCTAAAAGAAGACCAACTCCTGAGGAATTAAAAGGACAGTTTCCTATATTAAAAGAAATGTTAAAAAACATGGGTATTACATATATAGAAAAAAATGGTTTTGAAGCAGATGATATAATAGGTACTTTATCTAAAAAATTTAATACCAAAAATATAATTATTACAGGAGATAAAGATTCTTTACAACTTATAGAAAATAATACAGAGGTTTGGTTAACAAAAAAAGGTATAACTGAAATTAAATTAATGAACGAAAAATCTTTAATGGAAGAATATGGTTTAATGCCTAAACAAATTATAGATTTAAAATCATTAATGGGGGATTCTTCTGACAATATACCTGGTGTTATGGGAATAGGACAAAAAACAGCTTTAAACTTAATTTCAAAGTATAAAGATTTAGATGGAGTATATGAAAATCTCGAAGAATTAAGAGATTCTTTAAAAACTAAATTATTAAATGATAAAGACAATGCTTATTTGTCAAAACAATTAGCCGAAATTAAATTGGATGTTCCTGTTGAAGTAAAATTAGAAGATTTAGAATATAAATTTCCATTTTCTATTGATGTATATAATTTCTTTAAACAATATGAATTTAATAGTTTATTAAAAAAGATTGATTTATTTGACGGTGTTGAAGAAGATAGATTATTTAAAAAATATAGTGCAAATAAGATTAAAATTACATCAACAAAAGAAATATTAGAGCAAATTAAAAACATAAGAATATCTAAAAAATTTAGTTTTGAATTATCGGACAACCTTTTTTCATTTGCTTATGATAAAAATTGTGAATTTTGTTGTAATATTAAAAACAATTTATTAGATGAGGGGTTAGATTTAGGTGAAATTATTTACAGCTTAAAAGAAGTTTTAGAAGATAAAAATATTATTAAATATGTATATGATTATAAAAATATGTTACACCTTTTAAATTCATATAATGTTTGTTTAGAAAATGTCGTATTTGATGCTTATTTGGGTTTTTATCTTCTTGTTGCTGGCGAGAAAGAAGTCAATAAAGAAAATCTTTTAAATTACTATAAACTTGATAAATCTTTTGAAAGTATTAACCTTTTTTATTTAACAGATAGTATATTAAAGGATTTAAAAGAAAATAATTTATTAGAATTATATAATTCAATAGAATTTCCTTTAATAGAAGTTTTATTTGATATGGAAAAAACAGGATTTAAGATTGATGTTAATTGTGTTGAAGATTTAAGCAAAAGATATTCTAACGAAATTGCTGAAATTGTTAATACAATAAAAAAATTAGCGGGGTGTGATTTTAATTTAAATTCACCTAAGCAATTAGGAGATATATTATTTAATAAGTTAGGGCTTCAATGTCGAAACAATAAGAAAAAATCTACTAGTATAGAACATTTAGAAGAAATGTATGAATTGCATCCAATTATTCCTGCAATAATTAGATATAGAAAAATTCAAAAAATTCTTACCACATATATTGATAGTTACAAACAATTAATAAAAAACAGTGGAGATATAATCCATACTATTTTTAATCAAACTAACACGTCAACTGGTAGGCTTTCTTCAAGTGAACCTAATTTGCAAAATATTCCTATTAGGGATGATGAAGGTAAAAGCCTAAGAAAAATTTTTGTAAGCCGTTATGACAATGGTGCTTTAGTATCGGCCGATTACTCTCAAATAGAGTTGAGACTGCTAGCTCATATGTCAAAAGACAATTCTTTAATTGAATCTTTTAATAATAACATTGATATTCATTCTTCTACGGCTAGCGAAGTTTTTAATGTAGAAATACAAAATGTAACGCCAGAAATGCGTAGGACAGCTAAAGCTGTTAACTTTGGAATTATATACGGCATTTCAGAATATGGACTTTCACAGAATATTCATTCTAGTATTCTTCAGGCAAAATATTATATTAATCAGTATTTTGAAAGATATCCTTTAGTAAAAGAATTTATGAAAAATAATATTCAAACTGTAAAAGAAACTGGATATGCAAGAACATTGTTTAATAGAAGAAGAAAGATTAATGAACTTTTTATTCCTAAAACAAGAATGTTTGGTGAAAGAATAGCTATGAATATGCCTTTACAAGGCAGTGCTAGTGATATAATTAAATTAGCAATGGTAAATGTAAGCAAAGCGTTAAAAGAAAACAATATGAAAAGTAAATTAATTTTACAAGTTCATGATGAATTAATTATTGATGCTACTAGTGATGAAATTTCAGCTGTTGTTAAATTATTAAAAGACAACATGGAAAATGTTGTTAAATTAAGTGTCCCTCTTACAGTAGATGTTAATTCTGGTAGAACTTGGTATGATTGTTGATTATAAAAAAAAGTTAATAGCATAAAATAAAATTATGAAATCAAAAAAAATTTTAGTTTATATATTAGCTTTTTTTATTTCTTTAGGTGTGATATTTAGTTCGGTTATTTTATATTACAATGTAAATTATCCTATAAAATATAATAATTTAATAAAGCAATATAGTTATCAATATAGTTTATCACCTTATTTAGTAGCAAGTATTATAAATACAGAAAGCAGTTTTAATAGTAAGGCTGTTTCATCAAGTGGTGCAATAGGGTTAATGCAAATACTTCCAAGTACTGGAGAATATATAGCAGATCTATTAAACGAAGAAGATTATCAAATAGAAAAATTATTTAATCCAGAAACAAATGTAAAATATGGTTGCTTTTACTTAAATTATTTAAATAAAAAGTTTAATAATGAGTCATCTGTATTATGTGCATATAATGCAGGAGAAACGTTAGTTAGGTCTTGGTTGAATGATAAAGAATTAAGCGTAGATGGTAAGAAATTAAATAAAATACCCTATAAAGTTACTGAAAGTTATTTAAATAAAATAAATAAAGGTAAGAAACATTATATTAATCGAATATAATACATTTTTTTAAAAATAAAAGAGATAATAAAAGTATGAAGGCATTTTTAATTATACTTTTATTATTTTTTTTATTGCTAATTTTTCCTATAAAACTTAAAAGTAAAATAATTTACAATTTAATAAAAAATAAAGGTTATTTAAGTTTTTATTTCTTTAATTTTAAAGTATTAGTTACTACTTGGAAAGTTTCAAGATTTAAAATATTAATAAAAAATAAAAATAAAAAAGATATTAAAATATTGTTATTTGATTTTAAAGGGGAATCAGATTTTAAAGATGTTTTTTTTAAACAATTATTAAAAGTGGTTAAAATTAAAAATTTTAGGACTATTGGTAGGTTTGGTATTGAAGATGATTGTTTAATAAGCAGTTTAGGAAGCTCAGTTCTATTGTTAATATCACAATTTTTTAAATGTTATTTGATTGAAAAAAAATCATGTAATAACGTAAGTTCAATGTTATTTGCAGATTATTCACGAAATAATTTTATTGTTGGAGTTACAGCTAGTATAAAATTTAATCTTTTATTTGCTTCAATTTGTGCTGTTAAAGCATTATATATAAAAAATAATAGGGAGAAAGTATATGGAAAATAAAATAGATAATAAACCTGTAGAAAATGTTTTAGAGCAAACATTAAAAAATTTAAGAAATTTAATAGATGTTGATTGTATAGTAGGTGCTCCTATTCATAAAGAAGATTTTATAATTATTCCTATATCAAAAGTATCAGTAGGTTTTATATCTGGTGGTGGAGAGTATGAAAATACTAAAAAGAAAAAACAGTTATTAAATTATCCTTTTGCAGGTGGGTCGGGTGGAGGTTGTAATATAACTCCTATAGGATTTTTAACAGTTATAAATTCTAAAATAGAATTTATAAAGATTTCTCATGAAAATAATGTAGAAAAGGTAATAGATATAATAAATAGTTTTATTAAATCATCAAAATAAGGAGAAATATGAAAAAATTAACGCCTATAATATTATTTGTTTGTTTAATATTGATTTTATCAGGAAAATCTTTTATGGTTAATGTGAATGCAAATATAATTAATCAAAATAATAATACTATTTCATCTGCAAAATCTATGATAGTTTTAGAAACAACTAATAATACTATTTTATATAATAAAAACGAAAATGAAAAATTACCTATGGCAAGTACTACAAAAATAATAACGGCACTTACTGTTATTGAAAATTGTGAAGATTTAGACAAAGTAATAACAATTCCTAAAAAAGCCACTTTAGTTGAAGGTAGTTCTATTTATTTAAAGGAAGGTGAAAAATTATCTATTAAACAGTTGCTTTACGGATTAATGTTACAATCAGGCAATGATTCTGCATTAGCATTAGCTTTAGAATTAGGTGAAGGTAGTGTAGAAAGGTTTGCTGAAATGATGAATGAAATAGCAAAAAAATGTGGTGCTGAAAACAGCAATTTTGTAACACCGCATGGACTAGATCATAAAGAACATTATACGACTGCTTATGATTTGGCCAAAATTACTAGCTATGCGTTAAAAAATAATACATTTAAGGAAATAGTTTCTTCTAAAATTTATAAAATAGAAGGTAATGAAGATTGTACTTCTAGAACATTAATAAACAAAAATAAACTTTTAAGTAGTCTTGAAGGATGTATAGGTGTAAAAACCGGATATACTTCAAAAGCGGGGAGATGTTTGGTTAGTGCTTGTGAGCGAGATGGTATGCAAGTGGTTTGTGTTGTTTTAAATTGCAGACCTATGTTTGAAGAAAGTATTGATTTAATAAATAAAGCATATACTGAATATAGAAAGTATGAAATATTATCGCCATATAAATTTGTTAGTGATGTGGTTGTAGATGAAGGAGAAAGCTCTAGTTTAAGATTATATAATAAAAAAGGTTTTTCAGTTGTTTGTAAGGAAAAGGACTTAGAAAAATACACTATTATTTATAATTACGAGAAAAAAGTTAAAGCACCTGTTCAAAAGGATAAAGTTTTAGGTAAAGTGGAAATTTATTTAAATAATATGTTGATTTTTACTGAAGATTTATGTAGTATAGAAAATGTCAAAAGCATAACTACTGATGACAAAATTAAAAATATACTGGATAAATGGTAAATGAGAATTAATAAATTTATTGCTTCTTGTGGAGTTACATCAAGAAGAAGGATTTCGCCTGCA
>CALATF010000078.1 GCA_937891595.1 uncultured Clostridia bacterium | reverse complement strand
CGGACTTTTAGAATATCCGCAATATACACGTCCTAGTGTATTTATGGGCGAAGAAGTTCCACAAGTATTACTTAATGGCAACCATCAAGAAATAGCAAAGTGGAGAAAAGAGCAATCTTTAAAAATAACTAAAGAAAGACGACCAGATTTATTAAAAAATAGTTAAATATAAAATATTTTTTATACTAATAAAATATTATAAGATTTGGTATTTAAATTTATAAAAGGATTATTATGAATAAGAAAAGTATTATGATAGACATGGATGAGGTTATAGTTAAAGGTAGATTTTCTGAATTTTTAGATGAGTTTTTAGGCGGTGTAGATTTTGAAAAATTAAATTCTTTTTATAGACAGGACCTTATTAAAGGACGAGAAGAAGAATTTAAAGAAATATATAAATACAAAAATCTATATAAAACTGACGAAGATGTTTATGTTAAGCCATTGCCAAATTGCGTTGAAACTATAAAAAAGTTAAATGAATTTTATAATGTTTATATTGCAACATCTTATATTTGGAAAAAAGACGTTATAGACGCTTCACAAAATTTAAAAAACAAACACGAATATTTAAAACACTTTTTCCCTTTCTTAGACGAAAATAATTTTATTTATATAGCAGACAAAACAAAGTTAAAGTTTGATATTGGCATAGACGATAGAGTGTCTTTTTTAGTTAATTGCGATAAAAAGATTTTGTTTACAGAATTTAGAAATAAAAATATTTCAGAAGAAGATTTAAAAAAAGATAATATAATTAGAGCAAATAATTGGTTAGATGTTTATAAAATATTATTAAACAATAATTTAAAGTAAGCTTTGTGTTGAAAATAAAAGGAGATTTAAATATGGCAACAATTAACTGGTTTCCAGGGCATATGACAAAAGCCTTAAGGGAAATGGAAAAAGAAATAAAAAATGTAGATTTAATTTTTTATTGTTTAGACGCACGTGCACCTATGTCATGTTTAAACCCTAAGTTAACTGAACTAGCTAAAAATAAAAAAATTATTTATGTTTTAACAAAAGCAGATATGGTTAACGAGCAAGAGTTACAAAAGTTTAAAAATAAATTAACAACAGCAAATTCTATTGCTGTAAATATTAATAGTACACAATCTAATGCAACTAAAATTCTTTATGATAAAGCAAAAGCTTTACTATTAGATAAGTTTGAACAAAATAAAAATAAAGGCCTTAATTATGTTATAAAAGCAATGGTTGTAGGTGTTCCAAATGTTGGCAAAAGCACACTTATAAATAACTTTTGCAAAAAAGCTAAAACCATAACAGGTAATAAACCGGGTGTAACAAAAGGAAAACAATGGGTAACTGTAGACGACTCGTTGGTCTTGTTAGATACTCCAGGTACACTATGGCCAAGTTTTGCTAATGAAAAAACTGCTAGAAATTTAGCTTATATAGGCAGTATAAAAGATAACGTTCTAGATATTACCGACTTAGCGTTCTACTTTATAAAGGACATAATTAGCGTAAATAAGAGCTTATTAGAAAATAGATATGACATTAAAATTAATGGTAATTTTGAAACTTTAGATATTTTTGACTCTATCTGCAAAGCAAGAAAATGCTTATTAAAACAAAATGAATTAGATTATGATAGATGTGCTATTTTAATAATAGATGATTTTAGAAAAGGTAGACTTGGTAAAATTATTCTTGATTAATTTGAGGTGTTAATTTATGTTTGAATATGAAAACAAATACAAAGATTTTGGTTTTGTAGCAGGCATTGATGAGGCAGGTCGTGGCCCTTTAGCAGGGCCTGTAGTTTGTGCTTGTGTTATTATGCCATTAGAAGAGGATAAAATTATACAAGGAATTAATGATAGTAAAAAATTATCTGAAAAGAAGAGGGAAGAACTTTTTGAAAAGATAATAAATACAGCAATTGATTATTGCATAGTACCAGTAGATGAAAAAACAATAGACCAAATAAATATATTAAATGCAACAAAGCTTGGCATGGAAAAAGCCTTGTCTGGACTTAAACAAAAGCCTTATGTAGTTTTAATTGATGCTGTAAAAATTAACACAACTACTATGCAAGAAAGCATAATAAAAGGTGATGCTAAAAGTTATAATATTGCTTCAGCTTCTATCCTAGCTAAAGTGTTTAGAGATAGACTTATGAAATCTCTTTCAGAAAAATATCCGCATTATCATTTTGAAAAGCATAAAGGATATGGAACAAGAGACCACATTCAAGCATTGAAAGAATTTGGCAAGTGCGAAATTCATAGAGATAGCTTTATTAAAAATTTTATTTAAAATATCTTTCCTAAAAGGAATTATATAAATATGCAATTTAAAGATATTCTTGGTAAAGAAGGCGAGGTATTAGCTTGTAATTATTTGAAAGACAAAGGTTATAAAATAATTCAAACAAACTATAAAAACACTATAGGTGAAATTGATATAATTGCTAAAATTAAATCTACTTATGTTTTTATCGAAGTTAAAACTAGAAGCTCTCTTAAATTTGGCTTTCCAAGGGAAGCAATTGATTATAGAAAAATTCAAAAAATTAAAAATACTGGGATTTCTTATTTAAAATATAATAATTTGTTAGATAAAGTCAGTATTAGGTTTGATTGCATTGAAATATTAGGAAATAAGTTAGAGTACAATATAAATCATTTAGAAAATATCTTTTAAAACTTACAAATACATATGAAGTTTATAAAATATGAAATTTATAAAAATAAAACAATATTCATAATTAAATATTCCTTAAGTTTTAAATAGGATATTAATTAATAAAAAACTATATAAAAGTCGAAATAATTTTAAAACATAGCAAAAAGGACAAATAAATATTAAACAAAAAGCAAATTAAATAATTTATGAAAAAATTAATTTACAAAGTTTAAAAACTAATTAAAAAAACACTTGCATTTTTTGTTATATTATGATATTATTACTTGCAATTTTGAATGGAGGCATTAAAAATGAACCTTATTGATGTTATTGAAAAAGAAAGTGTAAAAGAAAATATTCCTGAATTTGGCATTGGCGACACTGTTAAAGTTTATTATAAAATTAAAGAAGGAAACAAAGAAAGAATTCAAGGATATGAAGGAACTGTTATCGCAAGAAAAAACGGCGGAATAAGAGAAAACTTCACTGTTAGAAGAGTTTCTTTTGGTGTTGGCGTTGAAAGAACATTTCCATTACACAGCCCAAAAATCGATAAAATTGAAGTTTTAAAGAAAGGTAAAGTAAGAAGAGCAAAATTATTCTATCTTCGCGACCTATCTGGTAAAGCTACAAACATTAAAGAACAAAGATAATTTTTATATCAGTTTTTTAAATCTTAAGTCTGTCTTTAAAAGGCAGGCTTTTTTTCGTTTAATTTGTTCTTATACAAGTAAAATCAAAATATAAAAAATATATTATGTTTTATAAATCTTTTTACTTGACAAAAAATCAGAGGGGGTATTATGATTAAGTATAAAGTTTTTGAGAGACTACAAAGCTTTTTAGTCTAATCAAAAATAAAATATAATAAAAAAACAAGGGGAAAAATTATGAAAGGTAAATTTAAAAAAATATTAGCAGGAATAACTATGGGCTTAGTTGGGGCAGTAGCTTTAACAGGTTGTTCTTTAACTGGAACAGATTTAAATATTAACCAAGCAAAATTAGATAAGTTAATAGGTGGCGTTGATCAATATATTGAGATTCAAAATTCAAAACAATCGGCTAAAGAGCAATTAGAGTATTTGCTCTTTAAATCAAAAGAATCAAATGAAATATCCAAAGGATATCAAATTAATATTTTTATAGTAACAACGAACAAGTATGGTATAGAAAACGAAAATTTAGAGATTTCTCAAAAAGTATTCATGGATGAAGAATCTAAAAAGTTCAAGTATTTGGGAGGTTCTTTTTATGAAGGGGAAGATTTATTACAGGTATATGATGAAGTAGTATTAAACGAAGAAGATGAATATGAAAAAACAAGATATAATTTAACTAATAAAACATATGCTCAAGTAGAAGAGTTTGACTCATTGGGATATGGAAATTATTCTCCGTGGGAAACTATTATTAATAGCATATTATTAACTATTAATGGCAATTCAGGTGCTGGCGAAATTACAGAAATTTATATGAAAACTTTAAATAACAATCAAGTTCAATTTGATTTTATGTACTGGAAGGAGTATATAGAAACTAATGGGGATTCGGCTGAAGATCATACATATTATTCTGAAACATATTCGTTAGTTTTTGAAAATGATAAATTAATTAACTATCAAACTATTTCTTGTTATGATATAAACTATGGTAAAAGTGTTACAAAAAATTCATATACCGCGAATTTTATATATAATACAGGCGATTTTGCTGTAGATACTAGTGAGTGTGTATTAGTTGAAAATAATTAAAAAGAGGAATATTAATAAAACAAACGACTTAAATTAAGTCGTTTGTTTTATCTCTTTTAATTTTATTTATTATTTCAAACTATTTTATTAGTGTTTATATAAAAAAGATGGCTAACATGCCATCTTTTTCTTTTATTTTTTATATGCTTTTAGTTCGTGGTGTGGATTTCTATGACTTTCAGGTGGGGGTGTCATATAGTCTCCATAAATTCTTGTTAAATATTCATCATAGTCCTTAAAAGCTAACATTTTATATCCTTCAAAATCTACATCTATTAGCTCGTCAAACATACTTTTTTTGAAGATTTCTTTTTCTAAATAAGCTCCAGAATAGGACATTGAATATTCACAATCTTCATATTTATATTTGCTGGTTACTTTTTCAAGTTTTCTTAACCAAAATTTATATCCAAATGTTTTTGCTATTATAGATAAGAAAAATTTACAAGTATTTTTTAAATATTCTTTTTTATTTCTTAAATAGCCTTTTGAAGAGGATAGAACGCTTAAGAATTTATAAACATAAGCTTTTCTTATCATTTTTTTTGATTTTTCTAAAACTATACCATCTGCGGGGAATATATCTGCAAAAACTCCCATATTTTCATTATTTTTATAGTCTTTTTCAATTAGTTTTGTGTTTGTATCAACAATTTTAACGAATGAATAAAAATATTTTGGATATTTTTTAGAAAAGTGTAATGCTTTAAACCTATTATTGCTAGAGTTTTCAATAATATCAATTAATTTTTCATAATCTGGTCTTGGCATCATAATATCTATATCATCATCCCAAGGAATGAACCCTTTGTGCCTAATAGCACCTAATAAAGTACCCCCAACTAAAGAGTACTTTAAATTATTTTCTCTACAAACTTTATCTATATATTTTAAAATTTCAAAAGATATCTCTTGTATTTCTTTTATTGTATTTATTTTTTCCATATTTTTATGCTATCACAGTAAAAAAATATAGTCAATTTATATATTTAATTATAAAAGAAATAAACAAGTTTTTTATTATTTTTAATTTTTTTTAAGGTTTTCTTTTATTTTGCTAGAGAAAAATTCAATTTACTTTTATTAACTTGTTAAAATATTTGTTTTATGTGTTAAAAAAATATATAATTATTAATAAAAGGGATTAAAATTATGCTTTCGATTATAAATTCATTTGGTTTAATGGGGATAGAAGGCTATCTTGTAAAAGTTGAAATTGATATTAATAGGGGACTTCCTGGCTATGACGTTGTAGGACTTGCTGACACAGCGATAAAAGAATCTAAACAAAGGGTAGTTTCAGCAATAAAAAATCAAGGACTGAATTTTCCTATAGATAAGGTAATTATAAACCTAGCTCCCGCCGACACTAAAAAAGAAGGCTCATTTTATGATTTGCCTATTTCTGTTGGTATTTTAAGTGCTACTAACCAACTAAAGACGGATAAAGCCATATTATCGCAATTTGGGTTTATAGGTGAGTTATCTCTTGAGGGGTCTCTAAGACAAGTTAAAGGTATTTTACCTATTTTAATAACTGCACGTAACTTAGGTTTTAAAAAGGTTGTAATTCCTTATGAAAATGCTAACGAGGCAAGTTACATTGAAGGGCTTGAAGTTTATGCTGTAAAAGACTTAAAACAACTTGTAACCTTTTTAAATGCCGAAGAAAGTATTACTCCTGTTCAAAGTTTTAGTTATGAACACATAAAATCTAAATTAAAAGTAGTGGGTGATTTTAGCCAAATAAAAGGTCAAGCAAGCGCAAAACGTGCTCTTGAAATATCAGCAGCCGGTGGGCATAATGTTTTAATGATAGGCCCTCCTGGGAGCGGTAAAACAATGTTAGCTAGAGCATTCCCTAGTATATTGCCAGATATGACTTTTGATGAAGCTTTAGAGGTTACAAAAATACATAGTATAGCTGGTACGCTTGATAAAAATGTTGGGATAATAACAGAAAGACCATTCAGAGCTCCACACCATACTTCAACCACAGTAGCACTTACTGGTGGTGGCAAAAATGCAAAACCAGGTGAGATAAGCCTTGCACATAATGGTGTATTGTTTTTAGACGAAATGCCAGAATATTCAAGACAAAGTATAGAGTCTTTAAGACAGTCTTTAGAAGATGGAACAATTACCGTCGCAAGAAATGCTCAAACAGTAGAGTATCCTGCTAATTTTATCTTGATTGCAAGTATGAATCCTTGTCCTTGTGGTAATTATGGTTCAACACAAAAACAATGCAAATGTAGCCCTAATCAAATACATAAATACTTAGCAAAACTTAGTGGCCCTTTAATGGATAGAATAGATATGTATATAGAAGTAGATTCGGTTACTTATCAAGATATTAGCGGAGAGATTATTGAAGAAAATTCTCAAACAATCAAAAAACGTGTAGATGAAGCTAGACAAATTCAAACGAGAAGATTTGAAGGCCAAAAAATATATAGCAATAGTAAAATGACTAATACAATGATAAAAAAATATTGCAAGTTAGATAAAGAAACAAACGATATTTTGTTACTTGCTTTTGAATCTTTAAAATTAACAGCGCGTGCTTATAATAGGATATTAAAAGTGGCAAGAACTATTGCAGACTTAGATAATAGTGAAGAAATTAAAAAAGAACACGTTATTGAAGCAATAAACTATAGAAGCCTAGATGAAAAGTACTGGATATAAAAGGAATATATGAGTTATTTGAATATTAGCGAAGACGATAAAGCTTTGGTATGGTTAGATAATTACGAGTTTATGACTTATAAAAAGAAAGACAAACTTTTAAGTTTATTTGAAAGTCCTAAAGAAATTTTATTGCATGATAAAATAACTAGTAATAAAGAAGAATTATTAAAGTTTTTAAATAATGAAGAATTTGAAATTTTACTATCTCAATGTAACAATTTTGAGATAGAAGCGGTACTAAATAATCTGGACAAAACAAATATTAAATTTATTACATGTTTTTCTGAAAATTATCCAGTTACTCTTAGGAACATAGATACAGCGCCATATGTTTTATATTACAAAGGCGATATTAATTTATTGAATAGTAATTGTTTTGCTGTTGTTGGGTCAAGACACATAACTAATTATGGTAAAATGGCAACAGCAAAATTTACTAAAGATTTAGTTAAGGCGGGTTTTACTATTGTAAGTGGTTTAGCAAGTGGTGTTGATACGGTGGCGCACACTATTACTTTGGCAGAGAAAGGAAAAACGATAGCAGTTTTAGCTGGTGGGTTAAATAATGTTTATCCTCCTACAAATATTAATTTAGCAAATCAAATAATAAATAATAATGGTTTAATAATATCTGAAACGAGGCCAGGTAGAAAGCCAGACTCATATATGTTTCCTATTAGAAATAGAATAATTGCAGCAATTAGTAAAGGTGTGTTAATTACCGAAGCTCAAGAAAAATCAGGTGTAATTCATACTAAAAATTATGCTTTAGATTATGGTAAAGATGTATTTGCTGTTCCGGGAAGTATATTTAATACAAGTAGCTTAGGTGCCAACCGAATGATAGTAAATGGACAAGCAAAAGCCGTTATTAATTCAGATGATATCTTAGAAGAATATAATATAAGTTTAAACAAAATAACAAAAACAACGTTTAATTATTCAATGGAAGAAAGTATTGTTATTAATTGCTTACAACAAGGTGAAAAATCTTTTCAAGAGTTAGTTATTGCGACAAAATTTGAAACTAAAACGCTTAATAGTTTGTTGACAACGCTTTTAATTCGTGGAATAATTAAAAAACTTGCAGGTAATATTTATTACTTAAATAATTAAAGAGGTAACTTAATGAAATTAGTTATTATAGAAGGTCCTGGTAAAAGGGAAACATTAAAAAAATATTTAGGAACAGGTTACGATGTTGTAGCTACTAAAGGTCATATAAGGGATTTGCCTGTTAAATCTATGGGTGTAGATCCAAGTACTAACTTTGAACCTAAATATGAAATCATGCCGGGTAAGGAAACTATAATTAAAGAACTTAAAGATAAAGCTTTAAAAGCTGAACAAATTTTACTTGCTACCGACCCTGATAGAGAAGGTGAAGCGATTTCTTGGCATATTGGCAAAATATTAAATATTAGTGAAGATGCACCATGCAGAGTAGAATTTAACGAAATTTCCAAAACAGTTGTTAATAATGCTGTACTTAACCCAAGAAAAATTAATATGGATTTAGTCCATGCTCAACAAGGTAGAAGAATTCTTGATAGACTTGTTGGTTATAAAATTTCTCCTATTATATGTAAAAAAATAAAATCTAACTTAAGTGCAGGTCGTGTTCAATCGGTTGCTCTTAAATTAGTTGTTGATAGAGAAAAAGAAATTAAAAACTTTAAACCTAAAGAATACTGGAATGTTTCAGCTTTATTAAATAAAAATGATGTTAAATTTAAGGCAAGTTTAGCCACTTATAAATCTAAAAAATTTGTTCCAGAAAATCATGATCAAACACAAGATGTGCTTGATTATTTAAATAATCAAAAATTTGTGGTAGGTGAAATTAAAAAGACTATCGCGAAATCTAATCCACCTCCACCATTTATTACTAGCACAATGCAACAAGATGCTTTAAATAAAATAGGTATGAGTATTGCTAGAACAACAAAAGCAGCACAAGCATTATATGAAGGTGTTGAACTTGCAAATGAACGTGTTGGTTTAATTACTTATATGAGAACTGATTCTATTAGATTAAGTGATGAATTTATTGGAAGTTCTTTAAAATTTATTGAAGAAAAATTTGATGAAATAGTTACTTTTTCAGAACTTCAAAATTTTTTAGATGTTCCTGTTCGTAACTTTTCATCTGGTATGGTAGCAAGGCTTGCATTCTCTATTGCAACAGTTGTCGATCCAGAAATACTTATAGTTGATGAAATATTATCAATTCCTAATTTATTAAAGATAATTATTTTGATCCTAACTTAAAAAATCAAATATTAACTAATAATAAAAATACATTAACAGAAAATATTAATGGATTTACATTTTATTCAAATATACATCACTTATTTTCCCTGCATATATTCGTCCATAGCCGCAGCAGCCTTTTTGCCTGCACCCATTGCAAGGATAACTGTTGCAGCACCAGTAACAGCATCACCACCAGCATAAACACCATCTTTTGATGTTTTGCCTGTGTTTTCTTCAACAATAATTCCACCCCATTTG
>CALATF010000077.1 GCA_937891595.1 uncultured Clostridia bacterium | reverse complement strand
ATCATCTTCCACAAGCGTAACAAAATCTATTACCGTTGAAGTTAAAGTAAAAACAACTAGTGTTAAGTTTGCATATAAAGGGGTAGAACTTGATGGTGGTAATGTTGCAGGAAGTACAATACAATTAAGCGCAATACCTATGCCTGCAAATGCTAATAACAAAAATGTAATATATTCAGTTAAATCGGGTGATGCAACTATAGACCAAGATGGTTTGCTTACAATATCAGAACCTAGTGATGTTGTTGTTATGGTTGCTACAGAAGACACGGGAGTTTATGATGAAATTACGTTAACTAGAATAAGTGATGATGAAGTATTTGATATTTATGATGAATCTTTAAATAATATTAATAATGCTTCTTACACCTTACAAGCAGACGAAGACACAACACCTAAGGTAAAATTAATTTTTGCTACCGATATAATTAACGACGACATGTGTAAAGCTGAAAATATTACATTATCTTACACAAATAATTCACAAATTACATTAACTAAAACTAATGTAAGTTCAGATACTTTATATTTAACAAGAACTTTTATTCAAAATAAACAATTATCGACTGTTGTTACATTTAATTTTAATGGAGCAACAAAGAGTATAAATTATACTTTCCTTAACTTATTAGGTTTAAAATTAGAATATGATAATACACAAGATATTAATTATGGCCCAGAACAAAAACGTGTGTTTGGTACAACTTCATATGTAAATGGCAATTACGTAAATTATATTTTATTGCCAGTAAATAGAACTCCTGCAACCAACCAAGACGAATTACATTATTTTAGTGAAGATGAAAGTATTGCTATTATAGAGAATGGAAATGTAGTTGTTCAAAGTTCAAACTTTACAGGCGAACTAAAAGTTACAATAACGGTGGGCGACCAACCAGATAAAAATGATTGTAAATATTTGTCTTCATATGAATTTACTTTAATTTCTGGTTGCAATATTTATAACACAGCGGGATATGATTATTGTGTAACAAGTTCTAGCGATAAAAATACTGCTATAACAATGGTATTTCAAGCAAATTTAGGAACTCAACAAGAACAAACTGAAAGACCTAACCAAGCATTTGATACTTTTACTTCAACTAATTGGGCAGTATTTAATTCAATAGTTGGTAATGGTTATATATTAAATTTAAATTATAATGGTACTAGTAAAGCTGGCCCAATATTTCATAATGATATAAGAAATTTATATATAAGAGGAAGAGATAAATATACAGACAATTCAAAATATTATATTGATATGTGTGTAGGAACTATGTCCATGGAATATTGTGATATTAGATATATTAGTAAAGTTTGGATTGGTTATTATACTGAAAGTAGCGAAAAGAATGATAATGGATTTTATGAAACATTTATTAAAAATGTTTATATAGGTCATTGTAAGTCTAATGCTATACACTTTAAGCAAGATAGTTATAACTTGTTTATAGAAAATGTAGTGTTTGAAGATACTGGTATGGCGGCTATTTGTTATGATAAGGGTAATTTATATATTAAAGGTTTTTGTGACGTTAAAAACTTTGTTGGTGCATCAAATTATCCAGATTATGAAACTGTAATTTCAGGTTTGATAGAACCAATTTCTAAGGACGAGACATTTAAACCTTTTGTTTTAACTGATGTTGATACAAACGGTGATGGTACAATAGATAAGAACGATTATAAAATAAATTTGGCTATTGGTACATTTGCAACAGGTATTATATCAGCTAATCCAATTGTAAGTAGTGTTAAATTTTATGACAACTCATCAAGCCAGTATGTTGATGTTGGTAAAGGTTTAGCAGGTGTGGATAATTGCACTGGGTTAGATTATAAATTTTTAACATATTCTACTAGAGTTTTATTAAAAATAACTGTTTATGCTTGGTCTATTCCTATAGAAAATTTACATTATCTTGAGGTAGTTAATAAAGACAAAATAAATAGGTTGTATGGTGTTTAATGTCTAAAACTATTAAAATAAAAAAAGAAGAGAATAATTTTTCTCTTCTTTTTTTTATAAAATCATCTAATTACAATAAAAGCATATATAAATATCTTTTAGCACTATAATTATAGCATTGAAATTAGTTTTTCTTAAGATATTCATCATAAGTAATATATTTGTCGTAATCTTTTTTATTGTTAATTTTAATAATTCTGTTTGCAACTGTTTCAGTTAACTCTTGGTCGCTTGAACTAAATAATAATACGCCCTTAAAGTTTTGCATACCTTTATTAAGTGCAGTAATACTTTCAAGGTCTAAGTGGTTTGTTGGTTCATCAAGTAAAACAACATTTCCTTGCTCTAACATTATTTTAGAAAGCATACATCTAACTTTTTCGCCACCGCTAAGTACGTTAGAAGGTTTTAATGCCTCTTCACCAGAGAACAACATTCTGCCTAACCAACTGCGTAGGAAAGTTGTGTCTTTTTCTTTACTAAATTGCCCAAGCCATTCTGTTAAATTTAAATCTTGTTTAAATAAGTCATTATATTCTTTAGGTAAGTAAGAAGATATTATTGTTTTACCCCATTTAATGGTGCCGGTGTAGTCGGTGTCTTTTCCTGAAAGAATATTAAATAAAACAGAAACGGTATTACTATTGTCGCTTAGGAATGCTATTTTATCATCTTTGTTAACAGTAAAACTTACTTTTTCAAAAAAGCCTGGTTTTGTAAGGTTTTCAACCATTAAAATGTCGTTACCTATTTGACGTTCATAGTTAAAAGCAATATATGGGTATTTTCTTGAAGATGGTTTAATATCTTCAATAGTTAATTTTTCAAGTTCTTTTTTACGGCTTGTTGCCTGTTTGCTTTTACTTGCATTAGCAGCAAATCTTGCAATAAAGTCTTGCAGTTCTTTTGCTCTTGCTTCTGCTTTTTTGTTTGCTTCTTTTTGTTGTCTTAAAATAAGTTGGCTTGTTTCATACCAGAAATCGTAGTTGCCAACAAAAATTGATATTTTGCCATAGTCAACGTCACAAATATGTGTACAAACTTTGTTTAAAAAGTGACGGTTGTGAGAAACGGTTATAACTGTATTTTCGTAGTTTAACAAAAAGTTCTCAAGCCAAGCGATTGTTTTAACGTCTAAGTTGTTTGTAGGTTCGTCAAGAAGCAATATGTCAGGGTTTCCAAACAAAGCTTGTGCAAGAAGAACTTTAACTTTTAATTTGCTATCAAGATCTTTCATTTGAGTTTGGAAAAGTTCGCTATTTATACCTATTTCGGCAAGCAAACTTTCGGCGTTGCCTTCAGCTTCCCAACCGTCTAAATCAGCAAATTCTTGTTCTAATTCACTAGCTAAAATTCCGTCTGCTTCGGTAAATTCTTCTTTTTGATATAAAGCGTCTTTTTGGTCCCACACTTCCATAAGTCTTTTATGGCCAAGTAAAACAGTGCGTAAAACTGTTTCATTATCGAAAGCGTTTTGGTTTTGTTGTAAAACAGACATCCTTTCATTTTTTCCTAAAATGATTTCGCCTTTTGTTGTTTCAAGTTCGCCAGATAAAAGTTTTAAGAAGGTCGATTTTCCTGCACCATTTGCACCTATAACGCCATAACAGTTGCCTTTTGTAAATTTTAAATTAACATCACTAAATAATTTTCTACTTCCAAAATTTAGGGAAACATTTATAACTTGTAACATATTTCAATCCTTTTAATACTTTAAAATAGTACACTAAATTTCAAGTTAAGTCAAACCTAATAATTTATAGCAATTTTACTTGAAAGTAGAGGGTTGATAAATTATAAAAAAGGAAGATATTCACTAATGTATTAATTGCAAATAAAAAAGCTTGCAAAGATTTTTCTTTGCAAGCTTTAATTTTATATATATAGTATATCATAAATTTAAATATAAATCAAATAAATTAAATAATTTTATTTTTTTGTTAAAAATTTTATTTAAAAATTACAAAGAGTTTAAAAAATCTAGTTCATCTAAAGCACAACTTTTAAAAACTAACAAAATAGATATTATTTTTTCGTTTGTGCATTTATTAATAATAGTATTGTAGTTGTTTATATGTCGTTCTAGAAATTTTTTATCTTGTTTAATTGTTTCTTTTAGGTTAGTAGTTGGATTTAACCAAAAAGCAGTTAGGGGTGAATTTTGACTATTTATATAAAAAGGTAAACCTTTTAAACTTATTATTACTTTTGCTAGTTCTCTACTATTATCCAAGTGTTTTTTTGACATTGTTTTAAAAATTTGGGCTATATCTTTATTTTTAGTTACTAAACTTTGATAGTTGAACATTAAAAAAGCGGAAAATTCTGATTGGCAACTACAATATAAATTTTGAAGTTGACCAACTAAAAATTTTCCGCTTAATTTTTTTCTAATTTTACCCATGTTATTTTATATGTTTTAAAAGGTAAAAAATTAACATAGTTTATATATTTTTATTATTTTTTAAAATTAGTTAAATTTTTTAAGTACTAAACTTACTTTTGCCATTTCTACTTTACCAGCATAGTTTGCTTTGAAAAGTTTCATAATATTTGGTATAGATTTATCCTCTTGTTTAGAAATAATTTCATAAATTTCATCTTCAGAAAGCATTTTTGGTAAGTAAACAGAAATAATTTCTTTTTGTTTTTCAATTTCTTGAGCTTGTTCTGGTTTATTTGCTTTTTTATAACTATCAGCTTCGTCAGTAAGTTCTTTAATTGTTTTTTGCAAAATTTGAACCATGTCAGCGTCGGTAAGTTCTTCATTTTTTTCTCTTTTTTTAACTGTTTCAAGCATTGCTTTTGTCATTACTATTGAATAAATTGCACGTGCTGTTTGGTTTTTTTCTTTAAGTGCAACTATATTTGCTTTTTTAATTTCATCTAAAATCATAATAATCTCCTTAATATATTTATTTTGATAATTTTAATTTAAAAAGTCAAATAAAATTAAAATCGTTTTATGTTGTTTGTATGATTATCACTAAAAGTTATAATATATAAAGGATATTTAAAGAGGTTTATTAAAGTAATATCTTGACTTTATTTAATTAAAAATGTAAAATCCTATATAATAACACATACTAAAATAAGTGTTATAAGGTATAAAATAAAAGGTGTATGTATGAAAAAAATTAAGTCTATATTTTTTTTAATACTTATCATAATGGTTAGCCCTTTATTTGTTTTTGCGTGTGGTGAATTTAAGTTTGAGGATGTTCCTTATACTTCAACTAGTGAAACAAATGAAGTAGTTGTTGAAAAGTTAAATGATTCAAGGTTGCTTATGGTTGACCTAGATTTAAAAATGAAAATTCAAACAATCAACACTTATACCTTTTACCAAACAAGCGATGGTAAAGTTTCAAACAAGACAATTAAAGATGTTGTTACTACTAATATAGGGGTAGAAGAAAATGGTATTAAAACAACATCGGTTGATGTTGTTAGATATGAAAATAGTGTTAAAATGTTTCAAATTAAAAACACATTTGTAAATAAAAAGGAACACAATGAAGAAGTTTCTGCTTATTGTTATACACAAATAAAAATATTTTCAACAGATGAAGAATTTTCTCAAAAAAGCAGAACAGAGTATAATAGCGGATATTATAATACTTTAAAGTTCTTTAATGATGCATATGTTAAAGTGGAACAACAAGAAATTGATAATGTAACTAAAAAGAATTTTGAAGGGGTAGATTATTATAAACTTTCTGCAAAATTAAATGGTTTAGCAGTTTTAAGAGATAAATTTACAAAAAATGAAAATCTTCAAAGCGACCCTATGTTATATTCAAGCTTAAACCCTAGTTATGACACAATTTTATCTTGTTTTTATGAATATGGTATAAATTCATCTAATTATATGACTTATGCAAGATTAAATTATTCTATAGCAAGTAATGATAACATTTATAACGAAAAGTATTTAAATGTAGATTCTGTTTCAAGATTGATAGAATATGGTCAAAATTTAAAAAGTGCACAAGAGCCGGAAGATAAAAATGATTATACTGTAGAATCTTTCCTATCGGATATTACTTTTGGGAATAATAAATTTGTTTATAAAAATTCTTTAGATAATAATTTTATAAGAACAACTATTATTTCAAAAGATATAACAAACCAAAATAATTTCATTCTTAAGACTATTTATAATATAAAAGTAGAAACTTTTGGTGAAACAACAGACGTTAAGAACTACTTTATAGATTATGATAATAATGAATATAAAGCTTATTTAATTAATGAAGGGTTAAAACAATATCAAGAATGTCAAATGCCTATTAACATTATGTCGTTAAGTTCTAGTAATTTACAATTTATTTCTAAAGACAAAGACTCAAATGATTTAGATATTTATACTTACGAGCAAACTTCAGGACAAGATAATATTACTTTAAAAGTTACAATAAAAAATGGTGAAGTTTTTTCATTAGCCGTAAAAGAAGGAACTAACGAAAAATTGTTATATGTAGAAGAATATACAGAAGACTTAAGTAATATTAGCTTCGTAGAAAGCCTTGAAGGCTATGAACAAATTGAAGTTGGAAATGAAGAATCGGGAGAATAAAATTATCGCATAAGATGTAATAGTTGTATATGGTAACAAAGGAAGGTGAAAATATGGAATTAGTTATTTTAGCAGCAGGTATGGGCAGTAGATTTGGTGGACCTAAACAGGTAGAACCTGTAAATAAAAGTGGGGATATTATTCCGGGCTTTTCTGTTTATGATGCAATAGAGGCTGGTTTTGACTCGGTTACTTTTGTTATTAAAGAAGAGCACCAAGAAATATTTGAACAAATAAGCCAAAAATTTAAAGATAAAATTGACGTTAAATTTGCTTTTCAAGATACTAAAAAGTTTGTACCAGAAAAATATGCAGATTGTGGTAGGGAAAAACCTTGGGGAACTGCACATGCTTTATTATGTGCAAAGGATGCCGTTAGTAGTGATTTTGCTATGATTAATGCAGATGATTTCTATGGTAGAGATACTTTTGTAAAAGCAGCTGAATTTTTGAAAGATAATCATAACGAAAACACTTATGGCATGGTAGCTTTTGAAACTCAAAATACATTATCTGAAAATGGTGCTGTGAAACGTGGGGTTGTTGAGGTTAAAGAAGGCAAACTTTCTAGTATAGTAGAAAGTAACGTTGAAGACGTGAATGGTGTGATAATTGCTAAGCCTCTTGATAAAAAAGATGGACCATCTAAAATAATTTCACCAGAAACTTTGGTTTCGATGAATGTTTTTTGTTTTAGTAAAAGTTTTTTAGGTAAATTAGAACAAGGTTTTCATGAATTTTTAGAAGAAAGCCATAATTATGGAAATATAGCCAAAGACGAATATTTAATACCGAAGTTGGTAAATGATTATGCTAAAGGTGGTATTGCTAATGTTGAAGTTTTAAGAAGCACGGCAAAATGGCTTGGAATGACTTATAAGGAAGATAAACAAGGCGTTGTAGATGGTATTCAATCATTAGTAGATGAAGGTGTATATCCTGAAAGTTTGTGGGAGGAAGTGCAACAAATTCCAGATGATGTTGAAGATTGTGAAAGTGAAGTAATAGAACAAGACGCGGAAATTTTATTAGAAGATAATAGCTTTTTAAAAGACGATAAAAAAAAATATCCAGAAGAACCAGCTAATAATGAAGAAGTTCAATAAAAAACAAAAAGTTAAAACGCAAACGTAAAAGTTTGCGTTTTTTATTTTTTTTTGGTATGCTGTTTGAATAGTTTTATTTTAGTGTTTTAGGAGAAATATTTTGACAGAATTTATCGAAAACATATTTTCATCAATATTCGGGAATAATGTTATTTTAGCAACCATTTTAATTGCAGTTGTGCCTATTATAGAACTTAAAGGTGCAATACCTTTTTCAATGTCTAGCCAAATTTGGGGAACAAATGCCTTAAGTTTAGTTTCAGCCTTTTTATATGGACTACTTGGTAGTTGTTTGGTTGTTCCTATATTAGCTTTAATTTATACTCCTATTATTAACTGGCTTAAAAAAACAAAACTTTTTAAAAAACTTGCTGAAAGGGTTGAAGCAAGAGTTAATAGTAAGAAAAAAGGTATAGAAAAAAAAATAGAAGATAACAAGGAAGAAAATTCTAAGCAATTAAACTTGCAAGAAAACCATGCTAAAGAAAGGAAAAGAATTAAATATGATAAAAAGTTTTTCTTAAAAGCATTAGGAGTTTTTGCTTTTGTTGCAATCCCTTTACCACTTACGGGTGTTTGGACGGGTACTTGTATTGCCGTAGCTCTTGGTTTAGGTTTTTGGGGCAGTACTATTACCGTTATTTTAGGTAATATTGTTGCAGGAATTATTATTACATTTGTTTCTCACTTATTTGGCGATGCTACTCTTATTTTTTTCTATATATTAATTGCAGTTATCGTTTTATCGTTCATATGTATGCTTATATTTAGGCTTGTAAATAAAAACAAGAATAAAGCTAATAATAAATAGTAGTAACAAATATTTTTTAATAAGAATAAAACATTAAATGAAAATATGTATATTTATACAAATTTATAAATAATACTTGATTTTTAATAGTAAAGTGTGGTATTATTTGATAGTTATATTAACATAAAGGAAAAGTAGGGATAATTTATGTATAAGTTTTTTAAAAGACTTTTTGACATAGTTGTATCTTTGATGGCAATAATAATGCTATCTCCTTTATTGTTGGTTGTATCAATTTTAGTTGCAATATTCCATGGTGCTCCTGTTGTTTTTAAACAACCAAGACCAGGTAAAAATGGTAAAATATTCATGCTTTATAAATTCCGCAGTATGTCTAATAAAACTGATAGCATGGGAAATCTTTTACCAGACTCACAACGTATAACTAAATTTGGTAAATTTATAAGAGTTACAAGTTTAGATGAATTACCTCAGCTATTTAATATTTTAAAAGGCGATATGACTATTATCGGACCAAGACCTAAACTTGTTAAAGATGTTATATTTTATGAGAAAAATCATAAATCACTTTCAGTAAAACCGGGTATTACAGGCCTTGCTCAAGTTAATGGTAGAACAAACAATACATGGGAAAGTATGTTTATTTATGATGCTGTGTATGTAGATAAAATGTCCTTTTGGCTTGACTTTAAAATTTTCTTTAAAACATTTGCGGTTGTTCTTAAACGCACAGGTGTAAACTCAGGCGCAACGGATGTTCAAGACTATTATTATGCAGATTATCTTTTAAGAGTTGGCAAAATTACACAAGAAGAATATAATCAAAAAATTCAACTTTCTAAAAGAATAATAGAAGAATTTAATGCTTCAAGAAGTTTTAGAAAACATTTTACTATAAAAGCTTCTTTGGAAGAAGATTTTGACTTTGAACATAAAATGGTTGATTAATATATGAGGCAATTATTTGCCTCATATTTTTTATTTATATTATTTTTTACATAATAAATGAATATTATATTATTAAAAATATTATTTTAATAGAGGATAATAACTTTATGAATTTTTGGGCAATTTTAGCCTTTGGTGTTGGACTTTCTATGGATGCTTTTGCAGTTTCGATTTGCAAAGGCCTTAGTATGAAAAAAATTGTAGTTTGGCAATTATTATTTATTGCACTTAGTTTTGGTGTGTTTCAATGTTTAATGCCAGTATTAGGGTATTTTTTATGTGTGCAATTTGAAAGTTATATTGTATCTTTTGACCACTGGATAGCGTTTATCTTACTTTCTTTTATAGGCGGAAAAATGATATTTGAAGCCGTAAAAGAAAAAGTACAAGAAAATAAAAGCTTAACAAATGTTAATAGTAATTTAGAAGAAGATAAGAAAGAGAAAGAAGAAAAATTTAGTGTTAAAGAAATAATTTTTTTAGCTGTTGCTACTAGTATAGACGCTTTAGCTGTTGGAATTACTTTTGCGTTTTTTAATGTAAATATATTTGGTGCAGGTGCTATAATAGGTCTTACAACTTTTGTACTATGTTGTGGTGGTGTTTTAATAGGTAACTTTTTTGGCAATAAATTTAAAATGTGGGCAGAAATTTGCGGGGGAGCTATTTTGGTTTTACTTGGAATAAAAATACTATTAGAGCATTTAGGCGTTTTAGCTTTTTAAAATATCGTTTGTTTATTTGATTAAAAATAAAATAAGTATTATATTAATGTGTAAAGGATAAAAGATATATATGAAAATTACTATTTTAGGTACAGGTTGTATTTGGACAAAACGTGCTTGTGCAAGCTATTTAATTAATGACGATATTATTGTAGACCCAGGCTCAGGTACATTAAAACAATTACTTAAAAGCTCAAACAAACTGTTGCACCATGAAAAAATTGAAAAGTTAAAATTAATTTTAATTACACACTATCACTTAGACCATTATTTTGATATAGTTCATTTAATGTGGAAGTTGGCCAGTGAAAAATATCCTAACAGTAGTGCTACGGTTATTTGCCCACCGGGTGGTGAAGAACGAATAAAGGCTTTATGTAAGCTTGGTATGAGTGTAGACACATATAATAAACTTAACTTTGATAAATATATTAAATTTGTAGATGCTTCTACTATGGGAACATTCAAATATAATAATTTTGAAATTACCTCACTTAGAATGGACCATGGTTCAACCGAATGCTACGGATATATTTTTAAAGAAAAAGGTGGCAAATCTGTTGGTTTTACAGGTGACACAAATTATTGCGATAATATGAAATATATGATAGATAACACAGACATTGCGTTTGTTGATATGGCTGGAACTGATATTTCAAATAAGCACTTTAATATTATAGACGGCATTGCCTTAATGAGAAGATATCAAAGAAAGTGTAATATTGTTCCTTGTCACTTAACAAGTCAAGCATTAGATTATTGCACGGGTAGAATAACTCCACCTAAAGATTTAATGGTTTTAGACACTTCTTTAGATATGCCATATAACTTTGAAATTGAACAAACAAAAGTTTTAAATACTGAAAATAATAGTGACTTTAAGTTCGCGACTGATAAGTTTGAAAGATTATCTGGCGAAATGGTCGATTTAGTTTTATCTTTAACTAAAAGAGCAAAAACAAATCATAAATATCCGACCTATTGTTTTGACGTTGTTTTGCATGAAGGTGCAACTGTTGTTGGCAATGTTAGTTATAGCGTTGTTCCAAATAATATAGACGAGCATAGTGATAATGTAAGCATGTCATTTTTAGACGATTATGATTTAAGGTCTATTAAATATGAATGTTGCAAATTAGTTAAAAAAGTTGCAAAATATCACAAGTCAAAAATTTTATACCTAACTTGTCCTCCAGATGATTTAGAAACCCGTAGAGTATATGAAAGCTTGGGTGCATATTTAAAAGAAATTAAAACCTCTACTTATTTAGACAATAACCAAAAGAGAAAAACCTTTGAAGACTGCATTTGGGTTTGGGAAATTGATTAATAGTTTAATAAAAAAATAAAAAGCCATTTTTAATGGCTTTTTTTAATCTTCAAGATTATCAAATAAAGGGCTATCAAAAAATTCTTTTAATGAAATGTTTAAGTTTGATGCTATTAAAATAATAGTTGATAATTTAACGTCTGATGTTCTACCTCTAATTAAATCTCGTAATGTTTTTTCATTTAGACAAGTGTCTTTTGTTAACCTATATTGAGTTTTATTGTTTTTAAACAATAATTCTTCTATTCTTTTACCTGTAGCTTGAGAACCTTTCATAAAACACCTCTAATTTAGTTTAATGAAAGGTTAAACTTTTATACCATTATTTAACTAATGGTATTTAGTTGACTAATGGTTATTGAAATATATATATTATTAATATGGATGAAAAAACTTGCACATTTTTTGGTCATAAGGAAATTGAAATAACTAAAGAACTTGAAGTTAAGTTAAAAAAGATTATTCAAGATTTAATTTTAAATAAAAATTATGTTTACTTTTATTTTGGTGGTTTTGGAATGTTCGATGACCTTTGTCACAAAGTTGTTAGCAAGTTAAAAATAAAACACCCTTATATTAAACGAATATATTGCGTAAGTGATGAAAGGTATTTAAGGGTTAATAAAAGACCTGGGTGTTTAAAAGATGAAGATTATGAAGAATTTGTATATTTACCCCTAAATTTTGATTACTGGTATCAAAGAATATATTTTAGAAATATTGAAATGATTAACCAAAGCGACTTTATAGTTTTTTATGTAAAGAACACCTTAAAAAGTGGTGCTTATAAAGCATTTCAATATGCATTAAAAAAGAAAAAAGATTTAATAAATATAACTGAACATTTTTAAAAGAAAAATTTTTACACTTATTTTATTAAAAACATATTATGGTATAGTAATGAAAAATTTTTTTATTATGGCTATTTACTTTTTTGTAGTATTTTGTTATAATGAGGGCGTAAAAGCGTGGGTAAAAACAAATGATTGTTTTTAATAAAAAAAGGTTTTTAGAGGGGGTTGCCAAAGGAACATTTGATTTTTCAAATGCTTCTAAAGCTTTAAGAGATGACGAGGAAGTCGCCATATTTTGTGCTAAGCATGGTAAAAGTAATGAAGTATACCCAAACCTTTCACGCAGACTTAAAAATAGTCCGGAATTTTTATTAGATTTAGTTAGCTCTAACGGATTAGAACTTAAAAATATTTATAAGTACAGGGATGATAAAGAATTTGTTGAAAGGGCAGTATGCTCTAATAAAGATGCATTTAATTATGCTTCTAAATCTTTAAAACAAGACAAAGATTATTTATTAAACTTAGTTTCTAAAAATGCTTTTGTATATAAAGAACTTGAATTTGGCTTTGACCAAGATGAAGATATAGCAAGAACGGCAATATCTACAAATGCTTTAGTATATAAGGATATTCATAAAGATTTTAAAGAAAGGGAAGATTTAGCATTGTTGGCAGTAGCAGGGAATAGTTACACTTATAATTTTTTATCCCCTACTTTAAAAGAAAATAAACAAGTAATTTTTACTGCGTTAAATCAAGCAGATGCATTTACATATTATCTTTATAAAGATAAAATTCCTGAAAAACTTAGAGAAGATGAAAAAGTTGCCTTATGTGCTTGCCAAAATCAAATTAATTGTATAAAAGATATTCCCACAAATTTATTTAGAAAAAATGATTTTCAATTAAAGCTTATAACATATATTGAAGAAACTTCTGAACAAATGATGGCTACAAACAATGAAGAAGATATTTTATCGGCTAGAGAATTTGAAAGCTATGCTAAAAAGTTGTTTTTAGAAAGGCGAGATAGTCTTATGGAAGAAATTAATGCCCAAAATGCACAAGAAGTGTTTGAAATGTGTTCAGATTATCAAGATGTTGTTTGGATGACGGGCAGTATTTATTACGAAGAATAATTATTTAAAGAACTTGCTTTTTGCAAGCTCTTTTTTAATTTAAACAGTTAAATCTTTAGTATGTAATATTTATAAGTTGCTTAATTAGATGATAATATTTATAAAAATATAAAATTAAAAAAAGTACTTTTAATTTATATTTTTTTGTGCTAGAATAGTCAGGTTTATAAATTGTTTAGTTTTTTAAAAAAAGGAAAATTTTAAAATGGAAAATACAAAAGTAAGGAATGTTGCAATTATTGCCCACGTTGATCACGGTAAAACAAGTTTGGTTAACGAGCTTCTTAAACAAGGCGGGGCTTTTAGGCAAAACCAAGAAGTTGAAGATAGGGTAATGGATTCTAACGCTATTGAAAGAGAAAGAGGTATTACAATTTTAAGTAAAAACGCTTCTTTTATGTATAAAGATATTAAGGTTAACGTTGTTGATACACCTGGACACGCTGACTTTGGTGGGGAAGTTGAACGTGTTTTAAAAATGGTTGATGGCGTTTTGCTTGTTGTTGACGCTTATGAAGGCCCTATGCCACAAACAAGATTTGTTTTAGAAAAGGCATTAGAGCTTAATTTAAAAGTTATTATAGTAATTAATAAAATAGATAGAAAAGATAGTAGACTTAACGAAGTTGCAGATGAAGTTTTAGAACTTTTATTTGACCTTAATGCTAATGAAGAACAACTTGAAAGTCCTGTAGTTTATGCTTCTGCCCGTTTTGGAATGGCAACACTTAACCCTAACGAACAAGGCAAAGATATGACGCCTTTATTTGAAACTATTATTTCTCATATTCCTTGTCCAAAAGGAGATGAAGCAAAACCTTTTAAAATGCTTGTTAGTTCAACTGAACAAAACGATTTCTTAGGTAAGCTTGCAGTTGGAAAAATTGAACAAGGTTCACTAAAAATAAATGATAATTTAATGATTACTAATTATCACGATGAAAATAAAAATATACCTTTTAAAGTTCAAAATATGTTCGAATTTGTTGGTCTTAAAAGAGCACAAGTTCAAGAAGCAAAAGTTGGCGATATAGTTTGTATTGCTGGTGCTGAAAATATTACAATAGGTGACACTTTAAGTGATAAAGATAATGTTGATACTTTACCATTTGTTAAAATAAGTGAACCTAGTGTAGAAATGAGCTTTATGGTAAACAATAGTCCATTTGCCGGTAAAGAAGGAAAGTTCTGTACAAGCAGACAACTTAGAGAAAGGCTTTTAAAAGAAGCAGTTAAAGATTTAAGTTTAAAAGTTTATGATACAGAAAACGCTGACACTTTTAGAGTTTTAGGCCGCGGTGAAATGCATTTATCTATTCTTATGGAAAACTTAAGAAGGGACGGTTATGAATTTCAAGTAAGTATGCCAAGGGTTTTATACAAAGAAATTGACGGGAAAAAATATGAACCTATTGAAAAACTTGTTGTTGATTTACCAGACGATAAAGCAGGAAATGTTATAAGTGTATTAGGTTCAAGAAAGGGCGAACTTGTTAATATGCAAAGCCATAATGGAAGAACAAGGCTTGAATATTTAATTCCTGCAAGAGGTTTATTTGGATATAAAAGCCAGTTCTTAACAGATACAAACGGCGAAGGTATTATGAGCAGTGTTTTCCATGATTATCAAGAATTTAAAGGTAATTTAAACAGAAGAAATTATGGAATGCTTGTTGCTTTTGAAACAGGTGAAGCATTGCAATATGGTTTATTCTATACTCAACAACACGGAAGATTATTTATTGTTCCTGGTGAAAAAGTTTATGGTGGAATGATTGTTGGAACTAACCCAAGGGTAGATGATATTGTTGTTAACGTATGTAAAGCAAAGCATTTAACAAATACACGTTCAAGTTCTAGTGATGATGCTTTAAGACTTGAACCTGTTCAAAAACCAAGCTTAGAACAATATTTAGATATGCTTGACGAAGGTGAACTTCTTGAAATTACTCCAGTTTCAATAAGAATGCGTAAGAAAACTTTAGACCATACTATTCGTGGTAGAGAAGATTTTAGAAAGAAAAATCAATAATATAGACAAAAAATAAAACAAAAATAGCACCTTATTTTAAGGTGTTATTTTTATACATAAATTACTAGCGATTTTTGCTAAAGCGCTATTGAATTTTATATATAGACAAATTGTACATTGTAAAAATGTTAGTTTTGTGTTAAATTAAAACAAATAAGGGGGAATTATAATGGATACAAAAACTGTTTTACAACTTATAAAAGGATGTAAAGAGGAAGAACAATATACAGTTCAAGGTTGTAATGCATTCGGGCAAAAATTTACAGCTGAAGGTGCTTATGTTGAAAGGTTTGATAAAGGAGAGCCTGCAATTGAAGAAGATAGAGTTTATTTTGGTTTTGGGCAAAAACTAGATCTTGGACTTTGTGAACACAGAGAAATTACTGCCCCATATAGAACAAAATACCCTACGTATGAAGAAAATGGCAAAGAAGTTATTAATGAAAGAATTTTAGATTATTGTTTATTTATAGAAAACGTTGTTGATAGTCATGGAAATGTTGTTGTTGATAATACTGAATTTATTAAAGAACATGAAGAAGAAATGCAATCGCGTTTAGAAAGTTTCGAATTGAAAAATTCAGACGATCCAAATTATCAAACTACTATTAGTTTAATAGGCCAGCCTAGTGTATTTGTTTACCCAGATGAAAGAGTAGTAAAAGGTGTGACTGCTTTTGTAGGCAAAAAAACAGATTGTGGTGACCCTATTGTTGAAACAATAGATGGCACTGGTATTGCGTGTGCTTTTTTGACCAGAGGTGTAAATGTTTATAAACTTGGAGAAGAGCCAGAGGGAGTTGAAACTCCATTAGAATATAGAATAGACTGTGTATAATTTAATAAGAAGATTATTAGTAAAAAAAAGAGTTGTGTTAGTCACTGTATTTTGAAACTAGTGTAATAAATAAGAGTTGAGATAAAAATCTTAACTCTTTTTTAACGGCTACTTTATGCCGTGAAAGGTACTTGACAAGAGAAGAAATGAAAACACAATATTAAAAGACAGAGAAACGCAAAAACAAAGTGCGTAAGCACAAATATTTTTTCTCTGTCTTAACCAGGAAAACAGAAAAAACATTTCAGTGACTCTTGTCAAGTACACAATGGAATAAATTAGCCGACATATAGACAGCAAAAAGCGAAAGTGTGTTACGTTCACAAACACTTTCGCTTTTTGTCTGCTTTTTATTTAGTTTATAGACGTGTGCTTGTCTGTTCGAGCGAAGCGAGAACACTTGTATATGACAAGCACACGTCTAACCGCCATTTTAATATTTTTGCAAAAATTTTATTACATAGATAAAATATTATAGATTAATTTTTAAGTTTATTTTGAATTTTATTTAATGCTTTATTACCTTTAATAATCATTATAATTGCCATTGTTATTGCAAATCCAATTACTGAACTACCTGTTATAGATAATATTATTTGATTAAATAATAAATTTTCAGTTGCTCCAAAAGTTGTAAGCATTGTCCTTTCTAGCGTAAGAATTGATACAGCTCCTGCTATTAATGATATAATTTTTGCAGATGAATAAACAGGACTTTTATATTTTTTATATTTTACAAGGTTGATAATTCCAAAAGTAAAAGTAATAAATGTATATAATGCCATTGCAATGGTGGTTATCATATGATGGTAAAAAGTTCTTTGCCAATACACCATAAAGAAAACAATAACAGCAAGTGTTAAGTTTATAAATAATAACAACCAACCACTAATTATATATTTTTTGGTTTCAATTTCATTTTCTTCATTTGGTTTATATTTTCTTGTATGTTTGACGAGAAAAAATCTCATAACTACAAGCATTATGTAATAAGCGAACATTGAGTAAAACCAAAACGATTTATGATAAACCCCAAGAACTAATTGAAATATTGCAAAGGCAACATTCCAAATAAGAGAGCCATATAACGATACATTCATTCTTAAATGAACATCTGAAAACCATCTTTGTAAATGTTTGTTTTCTTTTTTTAATGATTTAAAATAATTGATTATTTTAGGCAATCTAAAACAAATGATTGCTAAAGTATAGGCAGATACTATATACGATAAATATTGCAAAAAAGGAATAGCATTTTTAATACTAAAACTATATATTAGACCTAAAATTGAAGTAGCCGTAAGAAATACGACTACTACAATATGTGGATAGATAATAGTTTTTAAGAGTTTACTCCATTTGGACATAACTTATCTCCTAAATTTAGACATTTCATTAGTATGTTTAAAATAGTTTGAGTTTCTACTTTACAATCATTCTTAATCCACTCAATCATTACAGCACTTATTCCATTTAAATAAAAGCTCATCATATATTTTTGTTCTTTTCTTGGGACTAAAAATCTATCTAATATAGGTTCAAATATGTTTTTGAATAAATGGCTTACAATATATTGTTCTTTTAACACATTAGGTTGTGAATATGCTATTTTATATATTGCTTTATTTTCTCTTAAAAATTCTAAATAAGGTAGTAGGTATTCGGGTGTGACAAGAAATAAATCTTCCAATTTTGAATTTTCTATAGTTTGTTTATCTAAAACTTTATTATTGAATTTTTTATGAATTTTTTTACCAACATATTCAATAGTTTCAGAAAGTAAATCGTCAATTGTGTTATAATGCAAATAGAAAGTAGAACGATTTACACCTGCTTTTTCACAAATTTCTTTAATTGTTATGAAAGAGTATTCTTTTTTTTCGAGCAACAAAATTAAAGCTTCGTTCATTAAACAAGCAGTATTATAGTATTTACTTTCTGATTTATTTAATTTGTTGCTTTCCATTTATCTATTCCTCCTCTGCAATTTCTTTTGCTAAACGAATAATGTCAGAGCCATATTTTTGTTTGCCTTTTTCAATCATTCTTTTGTAGATTGGATAATTTACACTACAACCAGCAATGCCAATCAAACCAACAATAATACCAATAACCATTGATAATGTTGTTCCACCACCAATCGCTCCCATACAAAAGCTCATACCTGTTCCAAGAATTAAGGCAAATAAAACTCCAAATGTATAAGTAAATATTTCAGCTGGCCTTTTTGCTTTTTGGTCTAATTTTTTTAGAGCAACAACCTTAGATGTTTTTTTAGGTGCATACTCATTTGCAATTTGTTCTGCATAAATTTTGTCTGTGTTCATTTTTTATCTCCTTTTAATTTTGATATTATTATTATATCAGTTGATATTCAAAAATTACTCAACATCAAAAGTTTAAAACGTTGATTTAAAAAGATAATTTTATTATAGCATATTTCTAACAAAAAAAAGACACCTTATCAAAATTTAATGATAAAGTGTCTAATAATATACTAGTTTCAAATGAGTTAGACCTTCTTGTGTTTTTTATTCATATTAATTTAAATTTAATAATAGTATTTAACAATAAATGTTTACATTTTTTTTTGTAAATGTTAAAATTACTTATGTTAAAAGACACTTTTTAGGGGGTTTGTATGAATTATTCATCAGAAGTTGAAAATATGTGCGTTGTTAAAAAAGGCGCAAATCACGGCCCAGCTCCTATTCCAGAAGAAGCTAAATGGGTTAAAGCAAAAGAAGTAAAAGATATATCTGGTTTAACACATGGTGTTGGTTGGTGTGCTCCACAACAAGGTGCTTGTAAATTAACTTTAAATATTAAAGATGGTATTATTGAAGAAGCACTTGTTGAAACATTAGGTTGCTCTGGCATGACACACTCTGCTGCTATGGCTAGCGAAATTTTAGTAGGAAAAACTATTTTAGAAGCTCTTAACACAGACCTTGTTTGTGATGCTATTAATACTGCTATGAGAGAGCTTTTCTTACAAATAGTTTATGGCAGAAGTCAATCTGCTTTCTCTGAAGGCGGATTACCTATCGGTGCTGGTCTTGAAGATCTTGGTAAAGGTCACAGAAGCCAAGTTGGTACTTGCTACAGCACAAAAATTAAAGGACCAAGATACCTTGAACTTTCAGAAGGTTATATTACAAAAATAGGTCTTGATAAAAACAATGAAATTATAGGTTATGAATTTGTTAACCTTGGAAAAATGATGGAAAACATCAAAAAAGGCATTGAACCTCTTGAAGCTATTCAAAAAGCAAGTGGTAAATATGGCAGAATAGACGAAGCTGTAAAAACTATTGACCCAAGAGAAGAATAATAAGGATAGTAAAGGGAGAAGAAGATATGTTTGAAAGTTATGAAAGAAGAATTAACCAAATTAATAAAGTTTTAAACGATAATGGTATTAAAGACTTAAACGAAGCAAAAAAACTTTGCGATGACCTTGGTGTAGATGTTGCAGGTATTGTAAAAGGCATTCAACCTATTTGTTTTGAAAATGCTTGCTGGGCATATACAGTAGGTGCTGCTCTTGCTATTAAAAGAAAATTAACAAAAGCTTCAGATATAGCAAAAGCAATCGGTGAAGGTTTGCAATCTTTTTGTATTCCTGGCTCTGTTGCAGATGATCGTAAGGTTGGTCTTGGCCATGGTAACTTAGGTAGTATGTTACTTAGTGAAGAAACAGAATGTTTTGCTTTCCTTGCTGGTCATGAATCTTTTGCTGCTGCAGAAGGTGCAATAGGTATTGCAAAAAGTGCAAATAAAGTAAGAAAAAATCCATTAAGAGTTATTCTTAACGGTCTTGGTAAAGATGCTGCACAAATTATTTCTCGTATTAATGGTTTTACTTATGTACAAACAGATTTTGATTTTGCTACCGGTAAAGTAAATGTTGTTAACGAAACAGCTTACTCTGAAGGTGAAAGAGCAAAAGTTAGATGCTATGGTGCTAATGATGTTCGTGAAGGCGTTGCAATTATGCATTTAGAGAATGTTGATATTTCTATTACAGGTAACTCTACAAACCCAACTCGTTTCCAACATCCAGTTGCTGGAACATATAAAAAAGAAAGAATTGAACAAGGCAAAAAATATTTCTCTGTTGCTAGTGGCGGTGGTACAGGTAGAACTTTACACCCAGATAACATGGGTGCTGGTCCTGCTTCTTATGGTATGACAGATACTATGGGAAGAATGCATAGCGATGCACAATTTGCAGGTTCTTCATCTGTTCCTGCTCACGTAGAAATGATGGGCCTTATAGGAATGGGTAATAACCCTATGGTTGGAGCAACTGTTTCTGTATCTGTTGCAGTTAGTCAAGCTATGGCAAAATAATTATATTTTTGTGAAAATATTAATTTTAATAAATTTTAATAATTAAATAAAAAAAGGTTGAAAAAACTTCAACCTTTTTTTGTTTTAATTTGAAAAATTTATATAATCTTTTTTATTCTTCTTGAGTTGTTTGTGTTGTTTCAGTTAACAAATGTGTATTTTGGGCAAAACTTTCAAATAATTGTTCTATTTCTAAAGTTTCATTATCAAAAGCTTTTAAATATTCTTCAACTTTTTGTTGTTCCATGTCAATTACGGCTTGTTTATATGGTTCGCCAAAAGCACTATACATTACACCACGCCACATGGCAATATTTTCGTTAGTTAAGTCATCCATAGTAATTTCATAATTACCATTTTTTATAACATTATAAGAAAAATCACTAAATTCAAATTTATGTTCTTCAACGGGGCCATTCTTTTTTGGGTATTTTACAATGCGTTCTCCATTTTCATAAAATACTCTTGGTTGCCTTGATTGATATTCTTTTTTAGATATTATATGTTCGCCTGTGTGTTCATTCTTTTCTCTTGTTAGAATGGTTGCGTTTCTATAATCTTTTTTATCTTCGGGAATATCTTCATTTTTAAGTGTTTGAAAGTTGGTAACTTTTATAACATTTGGTTTATTGTCGTTGTGGTGCCAGTGAAATTGTGTGGCTAAATCTGCAGGAGCATTTTCTATAAAAGTTTTTCCTGTTTTTTTAATTGTGTATCCGTTAGGAGCGTAATATTCTTCTATTTTGTTTATGCTATAATTTATTTTTGCCTGTTCTTTTGCGGAATAATATTGCCTATATAAACTTCTAGAACTTAACAAGTCCAGTCTATATTGTTCGCCAAAGTTTAAGTACATAAATTGTAGCCATAAAGGGTTTGTTTCCCAAGCTGTTAGACCTAAAAAGCATGGAAGCCTTAATTGATAGTCTGAAAATATTACATAACTACCATTTCTTTCTTCGCAAAAAGGCATAATACATGTTTGTTTAAATTCATTTCTATAAGGTTTAGTATTAAAGCTATAAAAATCTATATTAGGTAATTTCCATTTGTTATTATAATCAATATCATCGTGATAAAAAAAGTTTGTGCTTTTTCCTAAAAATTTATCATCTATAACAACTTCTTGGTATCTATCTGGCATTTTAATTTCAAGTGATTGTGGGGAAGAAGACATATATAATATTTTAAAAAATTCACATAATTGTTCAGGCGGTATTTGTGAAATATATCTATTGTCAAAAAAATCCACCAAATCAAGCTCTTGTGTTAAATCTATAATTTTATCCATAATTATTCCTAAAGAAATTATAGCAGTTAACCAAGACAAAATCAATATAGAAAATTAAAATAAAAAAAGACATTACTTTAAGTAATGCCTTTTTTTATTTTGGTGATCCCGACGGGATTCGAACCCATGATACCGCCGTGAAAGGGCGATGTCTTAACCGCTTGACCACGGGACCAAAAAATTTTGTAAGTTTTTCTTGCATTGTTTCTTGCAAAATAGTTAGAGCACAAAATAATATTTTGGTAGTGGCGGTAAGACTCGAACTTACGACCTCCCGGGTATGAACCGAGTGCTATAACCAACTAAGCTACGCCACCACATTTCTAACAAAGTGTATTATATGATAAATGTAGTTTTATGTCAACAGTTTTTTTAAAAATTTTAGCATTGAAAAAATAAATTAGAAAAATTTATTTTTTTAGATTATTTTTATATAATTTACAATAATATTAATATTTGTTTTGATGATTGTGGATTTTATAAGGCGAAAACAGGTTCGTCATTACATTCCCCTTCAGAATATAACATTTGATTTTGACAAGGTTGATAATTAGTTTGATTTAGTATAGATTCCTTTATAAAAGAGGATGATACTCCTTGGCTTCTTGATAAATATACAACATCAATTCCATTTTGGTTTGCTTCTTCTTGAATGGCTTTCCATCTTTCAACGCCTGCCTGTTCTTTAGGAGTCATTTCTCTGCCATTGTAATATTCTTCTCTGTATTCATCACTTGAAAATATTACGTCACAACCTAATGCCAAGCAAACTTCAACTTTATTATATAAATCTGTTTGCGGTATAGCTGTTGTTACACCCTTAATGCTATTAACAACTTCAATCCTGCTTTCAAAAGGTAAAACAGGATATTTATTTTTATAACTATAAACAACCTCGTCAGTTGAAACACCAACGACAAGTTGTTCACACAATTCACTAGCGTTGCTTATTGCTCTTATATGGCCATTGTGAATAATATCAAAAACGCCTGTGTAATAACCTCTTTTGAATTGTTTTATAGACATAGCAAATTTCCTTTTTTAAATTTAAGTGAGTAATAAAAAAAGTTTAGGGCATAAAGCCTAAACTTTTTTTGAAATTAATAGAAAACTAAAAATTAGTTGCGCAATTAATACAACTTTAGATGAAAAAGTATTTAATTGTTTGATTATATGTAAATTTTTCATACTTCAATAATACTTTAATATTAAATAAATATCAATGGTTAAATTGCATAAAATATAAAGTTTAAAAAATTATAAAGCGAAAACTGCTTCTTCGCAACATTCCCCTTCTGAATATAGCATTATGTTTTGGCAAGATTGTAGGCTGTTTCTATCTGCAATAATGTTTTTTGTGTCTGTAGAGGACATGTCTCTACCGTCTGCGCCTTGAATTCTATCAATATAAACAATGCTTATATCGTTTTCTTCAGCTTCTTCTTCAAAGATTTCCCATCTTTCAATGCCCTTTAATTGTTTTTCGGAGAGCAAGGATAAATCTTTATAATTTTCTGCTTTATATTCTGCACTTGTAAATATTACGTCCGCACCATATTTTTGGCATATTTCTATTTTATCGTACAAACTTTCTTGTGGAATTGCTAAAGCAACTCCTTTGATATTGCTTACATGAAAAAGTCTTTCTATAAATGGTTCTACAGGATATTGATGTTTGTAACTTTTTACAACTTCATCTGTAGAAACAGAAACTATAAGTTTATCGCATAATTGAGAAGCCTTCATAATTGTTGATAAATGCCCAAAATGAGCTAAATCGAATGTTCCAGTAAAGTAACCAACTTTATAAGGTTTTTCACTTGGTTGGTTTTGTTCATTTATTTTGTATTCATATAAATCAGCCACTGCTTGGGTATAGTATTGTAGAAAGTACTCTCGTACTTCTTGTGGGGTGTCTGCAACTTTAGTATTTAGCTCGTTTATTAAGTTAAATGCTTGTTCTTTTGTCATGTTTTCTCCTTGGCAAATAAAAAAATGCTTAGACGAGTGCCTAAACATTTTTAATTAACATAATATTTATCTTTCGCTTATATAAAATCTTTTTCTTATAGTTTCTCATGTACTTTAAGAATATACCATGATAATTAGTGTATGTCAATAGGGAATTGTGTTAAATTTAATATAAACTTTAAAAATATATTTCATTTAAAAGAGTTGTAAAATTTTTTACTAAATGTAATAATATTTTTATTAAATAGGAGAGTTATTATGATAAAACCTAAAAAACAAACAAATATTTTCCTAACAATTCTTAAAATACTAGGCATTATTTTAGGTATAATTGCATTTATTGTTATAAGTTTGTATTGTTATTTGAAATTTGCTTTGGGTATTGATTTGATTGATATAAAGAGAAAATTAGACCTGATAAATAAAGATGTTTCAGAAAGTTATATTATTACAAATCCTTATAGTTCAGAAGATATATCCGGCTCATTGATAGGTATTTTTGGGGACGATACAATATATAATAGTCAAGAAGGTTCGCAAAGTTTAAATTTACAAGAATTCTATTCAAAAGATTTGCTAGAGCAAGCAAAAATTACAGATAAACAATTTTGTGCGTTAACTAATGCTTTTTTAAATGAATTTTTAAAAGAAAGTGATGAAGACTTAATTAATCAAAATACTCAAATTAAACAAATAAAATTTAGTAATTTAATTAATGAAGGCAATAAAACAAAGGTTGATATTCAAGTTATAGCTAAATTCGATTTAAGCTTAATTAAAAATCCTTTAAAAAAAGAAAATAATGCAATAACAAAATTATTGATAAAATATATTCCAGATTCATTATATTTTACAGATAATTTTACGATGGAAGTTAATTTAAGCGATTTTTCATATAGCACAAAAGTTAATTCATTTATTATTAATCAATTATCTCAACAAGATAGTAGTGAAATTATAAAATTATATGATAGAATGTTCGGGCAAGAAAAAGGTTTTGTAGAAGAAATGCACCAAATGGCCATTGAATATTTGTTTGGTACAGATAGTAAAAAAGGTTTAATTAATTCTATTAATGGGATTGACGGATTTGATTTTGAAGATATTGAAAATACTATTTATATGATATTAAAAAAAGCTTAAAAAATTTTAATATTCTTATTGACAATATATTTTCTTTTTGGTAATATAATAAGGCTTTAAAGGTCATGGGGGTATAGCTCAGTTGGCTAGAGCGCCTGCCTTGCACGCAGGAGGTCGTCGGTTCGAGCCCGACTATCTCCACCATTAAAGCCTTTGTTATATAACCGGTATTAACAAAGTCTTTTTAATATATATAGGATTGTAGCTCAGCCGGTTAGAGCACCACCCTGATAAGGTGGGGGTCGGTGGTTCGAGTCCACTCAATCCTACCAAGTAATTCCACTCATACGAGTGGTTTTATTTTTTTATTATCCCCACCTTGTTTTGCTATGCAAAACTTTTTGTGAAGACACAAAAAATCAGGGTGTTCCTGTTAGAAAAACATAAAATGTTTTTCGCAAGGCACCACCCTTAACGGGCTAAAGGCCCAGCAAGTGTGCCTTTTAAGGTGGGGGTCGGTGGTTCGAGTCCACTCAATCCTACCACAAGACGTCTAAATCGAACCAAAATCGATTTAGACGATTTTTTATAAAAAAAAGGCATAGAATGAATTTCTATGCCGTTTTTATTTGATGCTGGATTTTTGTTTATAATCTTCCGTTAATTAGTTCATCAATATTAACATTAAAAAGAATACAGATTTTTCGTAACATATCTATATTTGGTTCAGTTCTTCCTTGTTCCCAATTTGCATAACAACTTTCGACTACACCAATTTTAATAGAAACTTCTTTTTGAGTCATATTACAATATTTTCTTGCATTTTTTAAATTTTCACAAAATTGTTTATCCATATTTTTAGTATGTCTTTTACTCGACAAAATGTCTTGACACTAGATAAAATGTCTAGTATAATTTTTTCATTTGTTTTGATAATATAAATAATTATGGTAAACTTATAGGGTTCAGTTTAAAAAAAGGAGAAATTATGGAACAAAACGGTTTAAAGAAAAAATATGGAATAATGACCGCTATTGCTATGGTTGTAGGCATAGTTATAGGTAGTGGTGTATTCTTTAAAGCCCAAAACATTTTAGGTGTTACCGGTGGTAACATGTGGATTGGGATTTTGGCTTGGGTAATAGGCGGTATTGTTATGGTAATATGTGCTTGTGCCTTTGCTGTAATGGCAACAAAGTTTGAAAAAACTAATGGTGCTATAGATTATGCTGAAGCAACATGTGGTAAAAAATATGCTTACTATATGGGTTGGTTTATGGCAGTTATTTATTACCCTGCTATGACATCAGTTCTTGCATGGGTTTCAGCAAGATATACTTTAGTTATTTTTGGACAAATGGATCCAACAACATCTACTTGTTTAGTATTAGATTGCAATTCATTCTTGATGGCAGCGATACGTGTAATATGCAATTCGTCACGCAGGTATTTGACTTGTTTTACAAAGTCAATATCTTTCTCTGTATAATAGCGATTGCCATGTTCATCTTTGCGAGGAGCAAGTTGCGAGAACTGTTCCT
>CALATF010000076.1 GCA_937891595.1 uncultured Clostridia bacterium | reverse complement strand
AAATGACGACGCTATAAGGGCTGTAAAACTTATTGTTAGCGCTATGGCAGATGCTGTTATCGAAGCAAAAGAAGGTGTTTCTTTAAGAAATACTGAAGAAAATGCTGAAGCAGAAGCTCAAGAACTTAATATGGCTGAAGCAATTAATCAAGAAGTTTCTGTTCAACCTGAAACAAATACAGAATCAGTTTAATTAAACAATTTTAAAAATTTTAAAGATTTTATATTAAGGGAGAAAAAACTAAATGATAAACGCTAGTGATATTAAAGAATTAAGAGCAAAAACAGGTGCTGGCATTCAAGATTGTCAAAAAGCATTAACTGCAAGCAATGGTGATATGGAAAAAGCAATCGCTTATTTAAGAGAAAAAGGTATTGCTTCTGTTGCTAAAAAAGCTTCAAGAATAGCTGGTGAAGGTGTTGTTGGTAGCTATATTCATATGGGCGGAAAAATAGGTGTTTTAGTAGAAATTAACTGTGAAACAGACTTTGTTGCAAAAAGTGAAGACTTTACAACTTTAGTTAAAGACGTTGCTATGCACATTGCAGCTGCTAAACCTGAATTTGTAAGAATTGAAGAAGTTCCACAAGAAAACGTTGATAAAGAAAAAGAAATTTTAATCGCTCAAGCTAAAAACGAAGGCAAACCACAAAATATTGCTGAAAAAATGGTTGAAGGACGTATTAAAAAATACTATAAAGATGTTTGCTTAATGGAACAAGAATTTGTTAAAGACCCTTCAAAAACGATTTCTGATTTAATTACAGAAGCAACATTAAAAATAGGCGAAAAAATAACAATTAGAAGATTTGCTCGTTTTGAAATGGGTGAAGGCTTAGCAAAGAGAGAAGATAACTTTGCAGAAGAAGTTATGAGCCAAGTTAATGGTAAATAATTAAAAATTTAAGAAGTGCTTTCATAAAAGGCACTTCTTTTTATTTTTTAAAGATATTCCAAAAAAATCTTTTACTTTTTAAATGTTTGTGTTATTATAATAATGTTAATAATTTTGTAAAAGTTTTTTTAATAAAGGAACATAGTGTAATGCGTAAAATGGCTTTAGATTATGGCGAGGTGAGAGTAGGTATTGCTTTTAGCGATTTATTAAATATTATAGCTAACGGCTACGAAACTTATACTCGTAAAGGGTTGCAACAAGATATTGAATATCTAGCAAACTTAGCTAAAGAAAAAGAAGTTGATACCATAATTTTAGGGTTACCTATTAATATGGATGGAACTGAAGGCGAAAGAGCAATAGCAACAAGAGATTTTGGTGAACTTTTATTTAAAAGAACTAATTTACCTATTAAATATTTAGATGAGCGTTTAACAAGTGCTTCGGCTGAAAGAATGTTAATAGAAGCTGATATGCGCAGGGAAAAACGTAAACAGGTAATAGATAAAGTTTCGGCTACAATAATTTTGCAAAATTATTTAGATATGTATTCAAAATAAAGGAGAATATAGTATGAGTGAAGAAAATAAAAATGTAGAAATTTCTAAGGAAGAAGAATTAAATCCGATTGATTGTTTGTTTGATGAAGACAATAACGATCCTATCGTTTTGTATAATGAAAAAGGTGAAAAAGTAGAATTTGAACAAATCGCTTTAATTCCACTTGAAGACGTTATTTATGCAATATTAAAACCAACAGAACAAATGGAAGGAATAGGCGAAGACGAAGCTTTAGTTTTTGAAGTAGTAGAACCAGAAGATGAAGAGGAAGAAGAATATTTGAATCTTGTTGCTGATTTAGGTATTATAGATAAAGTTTTTGAAGTCTATAATAAACTAATGGATGAAGAAGAAGAAAAACAAAAAATTGATAAAAAGAAAAAAAATTAATAGTTATTAAAGTTAAATAAAAAACTAAATTATTTAATGCTAATAATATCTTTAGTGTTTTAATTATTTAGTTTTTTATTTTGTTGTAAATTAAAAGTTTAGCTAAAAGGAAAGAAAAAATGGAAGAAAAAGTGCAAAATTTATCAAGCGAAATTGAAGTAAGAAAAGCAAAAGTAAAAAAATTAAAAGAACAAGGTGTTGTTCCATATGTAGAAAAATTTGATAGAACCTGCACTCTAAAAGAAGCAAAAGAAACAGCTGATGGGGAAAATGTCAGTGTTTGCGGTAGAATTACTTTTAGAAGAATTATGGGTAAACTTAGCTTTTTTGCGATTGAAGATATTAATGCAAGGTTACAAATTAGTATAGGCAGAAATGAAATGGATGAGGAAACTTATACATTCTTTAAAACTATGGTTGATATCGGCGACTTCGTTGGCGTGGTTGGAGAATTATATACAACTCATACAGGGGAAAAGACAGTTAGAACTCATAAATTTTCATTACTATCAAAAGCGATTTTACCATTACCAGAAAAATTCCATGGTTTAGCTAATCAAGATCAAAGATATCGTGAAAGATGCATGGACCTTGTAAGTAACGAAGAAAGCAGAAAAGTTTTCTTAGCTAGAAGCAAGTTTTTATCTTTTATGAGAAGATATTTGGAACAAAATGGATTTTTAGAAGTAGAAACCCCTATTTTACAAGGCGCCGTTTGTGGTGCAAGTGCTAAACCATTTTTTACCAAGCATAACGCATTAAATAAAATATGTAATTTGCGTATTGCTCCTGAAGTATATTAC
>CALATF010000075.1 GCA_937891595.1 uncultured Clostridia bacterium | reverse complement strand
CCTTACAAGCAAGGAGTCGTAGGTTCGAGTCCTACTGTTCCCACCAAAGATAAAAATTTTAAGCTTGTGGCACCATAGCCAAGTGGTAAGGCAGAGGTCTGCAAAACCTTTATCCCCAGTCCGAATCTGGGTGGTGCCTCCAAATTTTATCTAAAGATAAATAACCTTGCCGAAGTGGTGGAATTGGTAGACACAAGGGACTTAAAATCCCTCGAGGGCAACTTCGTGCCGGTTCGAGTCCGGCCTCCGGCACCATATATTAAAAGTCTTACTTTGTAAGACTTTTTTTTTTATATGTAGTTTATTTTTAATTATTTTTTGTATTACAAATTTTTAAAATAAATCATTATGAAAATTTTATAAATATATGATATAATTTATTTCCATGGAGAATTGTTATGAAAAATGTTGCAGATAAAAATGAATTACTTCAAGTTTTAAATGAAAAAGGTAAGGGTACTAATAAATTAGAAAAGAGAAATACTATTCATCAAAAGGGTTTTTGGCATGATGAGGTTGCTTGTGTAGTAATAAATAATAAAAGGCAAATATTATTACAAAAAAGAAGTAAAAATAAAAAGTCATATCCTTCATGCTGGGGTTTATTTGCAGGCCATGTTGTAGGTTATGAATCTATTTTAGATTCTATTATTACAGAAATGAGAGAAGAACTTGTTTCTGAAATTAAAGAGGAAAATGTTTTTTTACTTGTTCCAAGAATGATAAATGAAAGAGAAGATAACAAGTGCTATGTTACTTGTTTTTGTACTGTTATTAATAAAGATGAAAAAGACTTTTTGCTTCAAACAGAAGAGCTAGAGCAGGTTAAATGGTTTAGTTTAGAACAATTCAAAAAAATGGTTCAAGAAGAAACAAATACTATATTTAAAAATAATGAATATTATCAAAAAATTATTTCAGAATTAGAAAAACTTTTTGCTTCTAAAGACTTTTATAAAAAGATTGATGATTTGGTTGAAAAGCTTGAAGAAATTGATAGATATGGAAACCCAACGGGAAAGATAATTACAAGAGAATTTGCTCATAATTTTGGTATTTACCACAAAAGCGTAAGCATGTTTATTGTTAATGACGAAAATAAAATATTACTTCAACAAAGGTCAAAAAAGAAAATTAGGAATGCTGGTTTGTGGGATGTGTCTGTTTCAGGGCATGTAAGGTATGGAGAAGATGAAATATCCTCGATTGTAAGAGAATGTGTCGAAGAAACAAAGTATGATATTAATCCAGATGATATTAAATTTCTAATAAGATATAAAGAAAATCGTGTTTTTAATGAAAAGTTTATAGATAACACATGGTTCTCTGTTTATGTTGCTCATGTAAATACTATAAATAAAGATGTTCATGACATGGAAGTAAGCAAAACTAAATTTTTCACAATAGAAGAATTAAAAGAAAAAATGAAAACTTATGATGACTTGGCTTATAAACCAGAAGCATTTGAAGCAATTATCAAATATGTTGAAAAGTTAAATAAGTAAAAAAGAGGAGCTTATGTTCAATTTTTTAGTTTACAATAAATTTAAGCAAAAAACTTGGGAAAGACTATCTCCAAAACAAAGATTAAAAACTTTTCAAAAAATGGAAAAGATTATGGCTAAGAAAGCCGGAAGACCTGTTTATACTATTTTGTCACGAGAATGGGAAGATGGTACAATAGGATTATGTTCTTACAGTAAAAAAATAATTTATATTCATACTGATTTTTTTGTTAAAAATAATCTTCAGTTTTTAGGCTTAGCAACTCTTTTTCATGAACAAAGGCATGCTGAGCAACACAATATTGTAAGAACAAAGAAAAAGATATTTAAATTTTCTAAAGCTTATAGATGGCAACAAAATATGAAGGGCTATATAAATTATGAAGGCGATGACAAGTATTCTTACTATTCAATGCAAGAAATAGAACGAGATGCTAATAAGTTTGCCATTAAAACCCTTAAAAAATTTAGATTTAGATTTAGAAAAGAAGAAAGCTTTTTTAATTCTGTTGCAATAAAAGAAAAGGAATATGACCTAGTTAAAGAAAAAGCAAAAGAAGAATTAGGCTTGTTCTATAAATTTAAATTATTCTTAAGAAGAAAAAAAGAAGAAAGAAAAAACAATAATTAAAGGATAAACATAGTATGAATAATACTATGCAATAAATGAAAATGAAAATATATATTGGTTCAAAATTAACTAATTTTTTGGCTAAAACATTTTATAAAGAGTTCTCAAACAAAGAACCACCATGTTTTTCTTTTATTAAATAAAAATAAACTATTAATAAATAAAAGGAAAAAACAAATGGAAAACGAAATTACAAAAAATGAAAAAAAACAAAATAAATTTATTAAATTTTTAAAATCTTTTACGCCATATCAAATTACATATTTAGCATCTGTTTTTGTTTTAGTAGCTTTATTTGCAATATTTCTACCAGAAGAAATGCTTGAAGATACAAGCAACACTTTTGTTGTAGTTTGTTCAATTATTGCTGTTTTGGCAAATCCTATTTGCGAACTTTTAATTTCAAAACAAAGCAAATGGAATTTTATAGTTTCAATATTATTTATTGAAATTACAGAATCTATTTTATATTTTTCACTTGGATATTATAGCGTTGCATTAATTTCTATTATTTTCTGGATTCCTATTGATATTGTTAGCTTTATTGCATGGCACAAACATCCAGATAAAAAAGAAGATGTTTTAACAGAAGTAAAAAGATTAACATGGAAACAAGATATTCTTGCCGTCTTGGCAATATTTGCTTTTGGATTTGGGGTTGGATATATCTTAACTTTAATTCCAGGTGCAGAAGATACTTATTTAGATGCTTTTACGAGTGCTGTAGGCATGGCAAATGGTATTTTAATTTTACTTAGATTTAACGAACAATGGATTGCTTGGATGATAACATTAATATTAGATGCTGCGTTATATATTATGAGTGGTAGTTATATTATGCTTATTACTGTTGGCGCTATGATGGTGAATACTGTTTATGGCTTTATAAAATGGTTAATTTATACAAATAAACAAAAACAAGAAAAAGTATTATCTGAAAATAAAGTTAAAGAATAATTGAAATAAAACATATTTAATTTTATTAATGGCATAAAATAATATTTTAAAACAAGACGTATAAAACAAAAAAAGGAAAGAAGATTTGGATCCTATTCAAATAACTACTGATATCTTAGATAAACAAGTTAAAAACAAGCCAAAACGTTATGATATGGCAATTATCTTTTTTATTTGTTTAAAAAAAGAAAATTGTTATTATTTAGTTGCTTATTATTATAATCCGGCATGGAACGTATATTATCCTTTTTATGATGACGTAAACAAAACACCAATTTTAAAGAACTCGCAAGCAAATACTTATAATGAACTTATAAATGAAGTTAATAATGTGTTAAATATTGATTTGAATGATAAACTTATTCTTGCTAAAGAAAGATTTAAGGATTTGGTTGGTTGCGAATGTGAAGTTAAACAAAGCAAAAATAATCAATCATTTGAATTAAAGTACTCGAAAACTGCTAATTTATATACTATTTATAAATTTTATAATTTTATTGTTACTCAGGTTGAAGATATAAAAGCTTTATTAAATCCTAAAAAGTTAACTAGTAAATTATTTAATCTAGATGATTTAGATGATAGAAAGATTGTTAGTAATGCCGTTGAATTTTGTAGACAATCTATAAATGAATTAAAACAAAATGCGTTAATATGTGATTAAAGAATAAAATAAATTTATTATAATTATAAATAAACTTTATATTGTTATTAAAAAAGGTTGTTAAATAAGCAACCTTTTTTAATTTAAAAAATCTTCTTCGAAAAAATCGTCGCTAATTTCACTATTTATGTGGTTAGCTTTAAGAAGTAAAGCTCTTTTAATTTTACTATCGCCGTATTTGTTTTTAATTTTATCTATTGTGCTATCTGCTTTAGTTTGTTTTTCTTTTAATGAAGTGTTTTCAAATAAATCAGCTTGAAAACACTCTTTATCATTAATTAGGCTAGAAGTAGAAATCCTTATAGCTCGAATAAGTGAAGCATGTTGTGAAAAATTCCATGTTTTGTAAAATAATTCGATTGCATGTTTGGCTAATTCTTTAGAATTATTTGTTGCTTGTTTAAAACTTTTTGAGTGCCCTATAGAATACAATGTATTATCTTTTATAGTTAAATGAACGCACATGGTTTTAAACCCCTTTTCTCTAAGTCTTTTTGCAATTTGATCACACAAATAAAATATAATTTGTTTAGCCTGTTCAAAGTTGTTAATGTCAATAATAGAAGTTGTGCCGTTGCCTATGCTTTTTATTGTTCGTAAGTTATTGTTGTTTGCAACTTCGTCAGGCTCGTTACCATTTGCGATGTCAACCAAGTAGCTCCCATTTATACCAAACTTGGCGTTCATAACTTTTTTGTTAGCAAAAGCTAAATCTTTAATAGTGTTAATATTCATTTTTTTTAAGGCTATTAGTCTTCTTTTGCCTATGAATATTAATTTTTCAACAGGTAAGTGCCAAACTTTTTCCTGATAATCGTTTTTTGTAACTATGTTTATTTGGTCGTTACTTGCTAATTTGCTTCCTAATTTTGCAAACATCTTACTAAAGGAAATACCTATTGAAATTGTTAAACCCGTTTCTTTTTTAACGTCTTCTTTAATCTTTTCGGCTATTTGTAGCGGACTGCCAAATAACTTTTGACTTTTTGTAACATCTAGCCAACATTCATCAATACCAAAAGGCTCAACAAAGTCAGTATATTTTAAATATACTTTTTTTACTAAATCAGAATATTTTGCGTATGTTTCAAAATCAGGAGATACACAAACTAGGTTAGGGCATACTTGTTTTGCTTTCCAAATTACGTCACCAGTTTTAACTCCCATTTTTTTAGCAATCGCATTTTTTGCTAATATTATTCCAGTTCTTTTTTTAGGGTTCCCTGTAACAGCAAGAGGCATGTTTTGATATTCTTTATTTTTAATGCATTCTACTGAAGCATAAAAATTATTAAGGTCACAATGCAAAATAGCTCGTTCCATTATATAAGTTAATCTCCAAATTATTTAATTTATTTTTTAACAAATTTTACTGTTGTATTATATCAATTTTTTATTATTTTTTCAACAATTTTAGAACATATGTTTTATTGTTATTTTTTGTAATTTTAAAAAATCAAAAAAATAATTAAAAAACAATAAATAAAAATAATTGACAAAAATAAATAAAAGAGCTAATATTTAAAGGTCAAAGAAAGTCAAACTTTGTTGAAAGGGGGTTAATATGCCTAATGTAAGTGATATTATTGAAAATTTTATTTTATCCACCATGGGTAATTCTGAAGACATAAATTTATCAAGGAATGAACTTGCAGACTTTTTTAACTGTGCTCCTAGTCAAATTAATTATGTGCTTAATACACGATTTAATTTAAACAGGGGATATATTATTCAAAGCCAAAGGGGTGGCGGTGGTTTTATTAAAATAGTAAAACTTAAAAAATTTGATAATAATTATGTATATAAAATAATAGACGAAGTTTTAAACAAGGAAATATCTTATAAAGATGCGATGTATATTTTAGAAGATTTAGTTCAAAAAGAAATTGTAAAACCAAAGGAAGCAAAAATAATAAGTTATGCTTTAACAGAAAAAGCGCTTTGCAATCCTATAAAAATAGAAGGTATGTTGCGAGCAAATATTCTAAAAAGTTTTTTAATTAATGTTTTAAAGGGGGAAGACAATGAATAATTTTATTAAATTTTCAGATAGTGCACAACGTGTGCTAAATTTTGCTGGTGAAATAACAAAAAAAATGAAAGGAAATCAAATAGATAGCGAACATTTACTTTATGGTATTTTGTCGGTATCTTCTTCTTTAGCTTGTAGAATGCTTAAAGACGAAAACGTTACAAAAGAGAAATTAGTAGAAAAAATGGGGCAAGCAGGTTATAACAAAGCTTTGGGTAACGATAAATTAGAATTAACACCAAGAAGCAAAAATATATTAGTAACAGCTTCTAATATTGCTTATAAATTAAATCATAACTTTTTAAGTGCCGAGCATTTTTTAATGGCTATTTTATGTAATGAAGATTGTTACGCAACAAAGCTTCTTAATGGTTATTTTAATATTGATACTATGAATTTAAGGGAAAGAATTCATGACGAATTAAAAAATGCTAACATAGATGAAAACAACAAAAGTTACAAAACTGTTGAAGATAATAATGGTGAAAAAAGTACATTACCTGAAGGGCTTTTGGAATTTGGATATGATGTAACCTTAAAAGCAAGACAAGGTAAAATGGACCCGATTATAGGTAGAGATAAAGAAATAGAAAGACTTATTGAGATTTTATGTAGAAAAACAAAAAACAATCCTATTTTAATAGGCGAAGCTGGTGTAGGTAAAACCGCTGTTGTTGAAGGCCTTGCTCAAGCTATAGTTAAAGGTAGAGTTCCAACAATACTTAATAACAAAATAATTTATTCTTTGGATATGGGCTCTTTAATGGCTGGTACAAAATTTAGAGGAGAATTAGAACAAAGACTTAAAGATGCTATTGAAATAATTACTAAAGATAAAAATATTATTGTATTCATTGACGAAATTCATACTCTTGCTATGGCAGGTAGTGAAAAGGGAGATATAAATCCTTCAGACATGCTTAAACCTTATTTGGCAAGAGGAGAATTGCAAACAATAGGTGCAACCACAACAGACGAATATAGAAAGTTTATTGAAAAAGATAAAGCTTTAGAAAGAAGATTTCAGCCTATTATGGTAAATCCACCAAGTGTTGACGAAACTATTTTAATTTTGCGTGGACTTAAAGATAGCTATGAAGCTTTCCATAAAATTCAAATTACAGATGAGGCTATAGTTGCTGCTGCTAAACTTTCAGATAGATATATTATGGATAGAAGCTTGCCTGATAAAGCCATAGATTTAATAGATGAAGCAAGTTCAAGGGCAAGAGTAAGCGGTACTATTCAACCAAAACATTTGCAAGATATGCAAGATAAATTTAAAGAAATTCATAGAAACTATCAAGAAGCACTTGTTCAACATAATTATGAAAAGTCAGCAAAGCTAGCAAATGATTTAAATACTATGTATTCTGAAATTAAAGTAGAGCAAGATAAATATAACTTAGCTAAACCAAAAAGTGAACCTATGATTAGCGAAAAAGATATTGCCGAAGTTATTTCAAGGTGGACAGGAATCCCGGTAGCTAAAATAACTGAAGGTGAAAAAGAAAAGCTTATTAAATTAGAAGAAGTATTGCACAAACGTGTGGTTGGTCAAGATGAAGCTGTAAACGCTGTGTGTAAAGCTATTCGTAGGTCAAGAGTAGGGCTACAAGATAGCAAAAGACCTATAGGTTCTTTCTTATTCTTAGGTCAAACAGGTGTGGGCAAAACAGAACTTTGTAAAGCTTTAGCAGAAGCAATGTTTGATAGTGAAAATAATATAATAAGAGTTGATATGAGTGAGTATATGGAAAGCTATTCTGTGTCAAAACTTATAGGTGCTCCTCCAGGTTATGTTGGTCATGATGACGGGGGTCAATTAACAGAACAGGTAAGAAGAAAGCCATATTCAGTTGTTTTATTTGATGAAATTGAAAAAGCTCACCCTGATGTATTTAACATTTTACTTCAAGTACTTGATGATGGAAGATTAACAGATAGTCATGGTAGAACAGTTAATTTTAAAAACACTATTATAATTATGACAAGTAACTGTGGTGTTAGTGAAATTAATGCTCACACTAGTCAACTAGGTTTTAATAACACAGGTTTTAATAAAGAAAACCCTGATTATGAACAAATGAAAGAAACTATTATGTCTAGCGTTAGACGTAAATTTAAACCAGAGTTTTTAAACAGGATAGACGTTATAACTGTTTTCCATAGCTTAACTCAAGAACACTTAACAGGTATAGCTAAAATTATGCTTAATAACCTTAACAAAAGGTTACGCGAAAAAGATATTAGCCTTAAGTTTACAGAAAGTGCACTTAGATATGTTGTTGAAAAAGGAACTTCTACTGAATATGGTGCAAGACCTTTAAAAAGGCTTATTCAACAAGAAATTGAAGATAAGTTAACAGATGCGCTTTTGTCAGGTGAAATTCAAGGCCAAAATATTATTGTAAATGTAGATTCTAATGGCTTAAATTTTTCTAGTCAAAATTAATGCTAAAATACAGTAATTTATTTGTCTAACTTTTAATAATTTGTTAAAATATAAGTGGGTCAAAGGTGGTTTAAAAGGAGATATTTATGAAAATCGAAATTACTTCAAAAAATTATAATGTTTCTGAAAAATTGAAAGACATTATTGAAAAAAAGGTGGGAAAACTGGATAAATATTTCAATGATGATGCAGTTGCAAAAGTAAATTGCAGAACAGAAGGAAAAATTAATAAACTAGAACTTACAGTAAGAAGCAAAGGCTTGTTTTATAGAGCAGAAGTTTCTAGTGATAATATGTATGAAAATATAGACTTAGCTTTGCCTAAAGTTGAAAGACAAATTGTTAAATATGGTGATAAATTCTTTACTCGTTTAAAGAAAGACTCTTTAAATAAAGATTATTTATTCTTTGATGAAGAGCCAGTTATTCAAAAAGCTGATGTAGTTAAAAAGAAAACATTTGAACTTGAACCTATTTCAGTTGAAGATGCAAAAGTGTTCTTAGATACAATTGATAATAACTTTTATATTTTCTTGAATAGAGAAACAGGTAAAGTTAATGTAATGTATAAAAGAATGGATAACAACTTAGGACTTATTGAAGTTTTATATTAAAATAAAAAAAAGATGTGCACACTTGCACATCTTTTTTATACAAAAAATATATAAATGTTTTATTGCAATAAAAAACTGCTTATTATTTTAAGCAGTTTTTTAAATTATTTTTTTAATAAGTTAAATTCATCCATTACTTCTGCAATAATATCTGTTGCTCTATCAATTTGCTCTTTAGTAAGTGTTGCCATATAACTAGTTCTTATAATAGCTTCACCCACAGGAACAGCAGGGGAAACAACAGAGTTAACATATACACCTTTATCAAATAATCTTTTGCAAACTAGGAAAGTAGTTTCATTGTCATATGTATTAAGAGGAATAATAGGAGCGAATGAATCTCTAATATCAACTTTCTTTTTTCTAAGTTGTTCTCTAGCATAATCAGAAATTTCTTTAAGATTAGCAACCCTTTCTGGTTCTCTTTTTAAAATTTCTAAAGCTTTTCTTGCACATTGTACGCTAGCAGGAGTAATAGAAGCAGCAAAAATAA
>CALATF010000074.1 GCA_937891595.1 uncultured Clostridia bacterium | reverse complement strand
TTTTTAGCATTTAGTATAAATTGCTTACTTTCTTGAATTATCTCTTTAATAATATCATCATCATAAGGTAAAGCTTGCAACCATTGAGGCATGCGAACTCTTAAAGAATATAAAGGGAATTCTTGTAAAACACATTGAAAAATATCGTCAATATTATCCGTTGACATATTTAAAACATCAACTGGAATTACTGGCACATCGTATTTTTTTTGTAAAGATTGACATAAGTTTAGTGTTATTTCTTCATCTGGCTGTGTAGTATTTAAAACAACTACAAAGGGTTTGTTTAATGCTTTTAACTCGTTAATTGTTTTTTGTTCTGCATCAACAAAGCTTGCTCTATCTAAATCACCAAAACTACCATCCGTTGTCATAACAACAGCTATTGTTGAATGTTCTGTTATTACTTTTTTTGTTCCTATTTCAGCTGCTTTTTCAAAAGGCATAGGTTCATTTTGCCAAGGAGTTTTAACTAGTCTTGGTTTTTCGTTTTCTTGCATACCCTCTACACCAGGAATAGCATAACCTACGCAATCTACTAATTTAATTTTTAATTCAATATTATCGTTTACTTTTATTTTAACTGCGTCTTTAGGCACAAAGTGAGGTTGAGTAGTCATAATAATTTTCCCATCTGCACTTTGAGGTAATTCATCAATAGTTCTATTTCTATCATGTTCATTGTTTATTTTTGGCAATATCATTTCATTTACAAAGTTAGTAATGAATGTTGATTTACCACATCTAACAGGGCCAACAACCCCTAAATAAATATCACCGTTTGTTCGTTTTGATATATCTTCATATAAATTGTAAGAATTCATTATTTCCTCCAAGCAAATTTGTATATGCTAAAATATATGCAAACAAATTTAAGCTTATGATAAATAATGACAAAAAAATCAACTTGAATTTACAAGTTGATTTTTATTAACCGATTTCTTTTTGTTTAAGTTCTTCTTTTTGTGCTTTTGACATTCTTTTTAATTTAAACTTTTTTAATTTATCTTTTACATTTAAGCTATTTTCTTTACCAACTAATAGCCTAAATATGTTTTGCCTATGACCAAACCACATTAAAGCAAAAATAGCAAATAACAAACAACTAACAACTATATTACCATTCCCTGACAAAAATCCTAAAACATAAGCTTCATAAATTGTAAAGGTTGTAACCATGCAAAAAGATAGCAAAGATGCATAATCAAAAATTAAAAGATATAATAAACCTGCACCAAAAACTATTAAACCTAAAATAGGTTGCGTAGCACAAAACATTCCGTAAACAACAGCAGCTCCTTTACCACCTTTAAATTTATAAAATACTGGAAATATATTTCCTATTAATGCTGAAAGTCCGGCTGTAAACATGCCAATATAAGCATTAATTCCTGCTTCTGCACCGCCAAACCAGTAATAACCAGCAAGTGCTGGTATAACACCTTTTAACATATCTAAAGATAAAGTTAAAAAACCCACCCCAAAACCTAAATGTCTAAACATATTCATAGTACCAGGATTCCCGCTACCCGATTTACTATAATCAAATCTTTTAACCCTACTAATAATTCTTGCAAAAAAAATATTTCCTATTAAATATGAACCTATAATAAGAATTAAAAATTTCCACCACTCCATATTATTCTTCCTTTTCCGAGCGATTTTTAATTGTTAACATAATAGGTGTCCCTTGAAAATCAATAGAACTTCTAATAGTATTTTCTAAATATCTTAAATATGAAAAGTGCATTAAATTTTTATCATTAACAAAAATCACAAAGTTAGGTGGATTTATGCTAGCTTGTGTGGCATAAAAAATTTTTAAGCGCTGACCATTTTTACTTGGGGGTTGTTTCATTGTAATTGCGTTTTGAATAATTTCATTTAACACACCTGTTTTAATTCTTTTTGATGAATTTTCATATACTGTTTCAACAAGTGGCATAATTTTGCTTGTTCTTTGACCATTTTTAGCAGAAATATACAAAGGAACAAAATAATCCATAAACTTTAATTCTTCTTGAAGCTTTTTAGTATATTTATTAATTGTTTTATCATCTTTTTCTACTAAATCCCATTTATTTAGTACTATAACGCTAGGTTTGTTTTGTTCATGAACGTATCCTGCAACTTTAATATCTTGCTCGGTAATTCCTTGAGCAATATCAATAACAATTAAAACAATGTCTGCCCTTTTTATTGCTTCGATAGTTCTTAAAACGCTGTAACGTTCAATGCTTTTATCTTCAATAACACTTTTTTTTCTAAGACCTGCAGTATCGATTAAAATATAATCTTTCCCATTATATTTAAATGGTGTATCTATAGCATCTCTTGTAGTACCTGCAATAGAACTAACTACTAATCTATTTTCCCCAAGAAGCTTATTTGTTAAACTACTTTTTCCTGCATTAGGTTTGCCAACAATAGCTATTTTTATGGCTTCGATAGGTTCGCTAGTTAAATCCGCATTATGTTTTAAGCATGATACAATTTCGTCTAAAACCTCACCCAAACCTTTAGATTGTTCTGCCGAAATAGGAAAAAGTCTTTTTATACCTAATGAATAAAAGTCATAAGAATTTTCAACTTCGAAATTATCTAATTTATTAACTACCAAAATAACATCCTTTTTACATTTTCTTAAAAAGTCCGCTACTTGTCTGTCGCTATTTGTAAGACCTGCCTTACCATCAACAAAAAATAAAATTACTTCTGCTAAATCTATTGCAATTTGAGCTTGGTTAAAAATATTTTGTTGCATTTCACCTTGTTCTTCAAAATCTAACCCGCCAGTATCTACTAAAGTAAAATAATGACCACACCATTCAGCATCGCCATAAATTCTATCCCTTGTTACGCCAGCAATATCATCTACAATACTTATTCTTCTGCCACATATTTTATTAAAAAAAGTGCTTTTGCCAACATTTGGCCTGCCTACAATAGCTACTAATGGTCTCATATTACTTATTCCTTTCTTGGTATAATAACATAAATTAAGTTAATTATCAATAAATCTTTAAATTATTATTAACAAAATAAAAATCTTGTAAAATATTACAAGATTAATTTTAATTTACTTTATTTAAAAAATCTATAAAAGTATTAATGTCTTTAAATTTTCTATAAACAGCAGCAAATCTTACGTAAGAAATTTCATCTAATTCTTTTAATTTTTCCATAATCATTTCGCCGATCTTTGAACTTTTAACTTCTTGCTCTAGCGAATTGCTTATTTGTTTTTCAATACTGGCAATTAAATCGTCGATTTGATTCATACTAACTGGACGTTTTTCACAAGCTTTTATAATACCTTTCTTAATTTTTTGTGGATCAAAAGCTTGACGAGAACCATCATTTTTAATAACTAAAATAGGTGTACTTTCTATCATTTCATAAGTAGTAAACCTTTTTGCACACTTAAGGCATTCTCTTCTACGTCTTATAGCATTTGTGTCTTCTGAATATCTAGAATCTACAACTTTACTATCTGTATATCCGCAATAAATACATTTCATTTGTTTTTTTCTCCGTACATGGAATTATACCACTATATAACATAATTACAAAGTGATTTTATATTATTTAATTTCTTCTTCATTTTCTTTTACATATTCAAAATTATTTTCGCAAGCATTACCTACATCAAAAGTTTTAACTTTTTGTCTTTTCTTTTTTTGTGTACATTCTACAACTTCTACTAGAATAACATCTTCTCCTATTTTACAAATACAGTTATAAGGTATAAATATCTCTTGACAAGGTTTAAAAATATTAAATACATTCCTAGTCCCCGGGACCATAAGTCCTATAATTATATTTCTTCTTAAGTCTATTATAATATCATTCACATTACCAAGTAATCTTCCACTTAAAACATTAATAACCTCTTTATTTCTTAATTCTGTAAAAGAAGTTTCCAAAACTTTACTCCTTTAATTTAGATAATTTTAATATATAATTATGCCTATAATTTGCAAAATAAAACAAACTTTTACAATATTTTTATTATATTTTAAATTCTTAATAGCTATTTTTTAAAAAGTGAATAATATCATCATTAAACGGAAAACCTACTTTTGTAATAAAAATAAAGTAGGTTTATAAATGTCAAACAAAGTAGATATATGCGGATTAAATACTGCTACTCTTCCAAAACTAAAGGCAAAAGAAATAGCTGAATTAATGAAACGACAAAAAAATGGAGACAAAGAAGCTAGACAACTTTTTATATTTTCTAATATGAGGCTAGTATTAAGTGTTGTTCAAAGATTTAGCACTAAAAAAGATAACGTTGACGACATCTTTCAAGTTGGTTGCGTAGGACTTATAAAAGCTATGGAAAACTTTGATGAAAACTTTAATGTAAAATTTTCAACATATGCAGTACCTATGATTATAGGTGAAATTAGACGCTACCTAAGAGACAATTCGAGCGTTAGAGTAAGCAGAAATCTAAGAGATATTGCATATAAAGCTTTACAAGCAAGAGATAAACTTGCTGAAAATAAGCCATACGATCCTAATATAGACGAAATTGCAAAAGAAGCAGGGCTTAGTATAAAAGAAGTTTTGAATGCGCTAGACGCAATTTCAGAACCTATTTCATTATATGAACCTATGTATAACGACAATAATGAAGCTGTACTTGTAATGGACCAAATTAGAGATGTAAAAAATGGCAGTGAAGAATTTATTGAACACGTTGCATTAAAAGAAGCATTATCAAAACTAAACCCAAGAGAAAAAGAAATATTATGGCTAAGATATTTTTTAGGTAAAACTCAAGTTGAAATAAGCGAGCAAGTTGGTATATCACAAGCTCAAGTAAGTAGACTTGAAAAAACTGCACTACAAGAAATTAAAAAGAATTTTAATTAAATAAAAAGCACTAATGTTAATTTAGTGCTTTTTATTAGTTTACATTAGTTTTAGCTAAATCTTTTTTTAGTCTGTTTAAAATTTTCTTTTCTATTCTTGAAATATAACTTTGAGAAATTCCAAGCATATCAGCAACTTCTTTTTGAGTGCTTTCATCTTGTCCAGTTAAACCAAACCTTAGCTCCATAATTTTTTGTTCTCTAGAATTTAATTTTTTGATTGCTTCCCATAAAATTTTCTTTTCACTGGATTTTTCCATTTCTTTATTAATATTATCGCCATCATATTCCAAAATATCAGAAAGCAATAATTCATTTCCGTCTTTATCATAATTTAATGGCTCGTCTAAACTTACTTCACCCGATTGCTTAGATTTTTTTCTTATATGCATTAAAATTTCATTTTCTATGCAACGTGAAGCATATGTTGCAAGCTTAATATTTTTATCTACCTTAAAAGATTGTACTGCTTTTATTAAGCCTATAGCTCCTACTGATATTAAATCTTCAAGCTCGGTTCCAGTATTAGCAAATTTCTTAGCGATATATACAACTAATCTAAGATTATGTTCTATCAATAAATTTTTTGCTTCCTCATCATTATTACCAAGCCTTATAATAAGGTCTTGTTCTTCTTCTTGCGTTAATGCTTTAGGCAAAGCCTCACCACCACATACAAAAGCAATAATTTTTTCTTGGATATCAAATATTTCTTTTGTAAAAAGTTTTTTTAAACTTCCTATTATTTTTTCTTTAAAAAAATTCATATTAATTCTCCTTTTAATTAAATAGCAAGAGGGCTTAACAACGCCTCGAAACTATTATCTTTTACAAAATTATTGCTTGTAACCCCTATAAGCATATGTAAATTTTTAACTTGTCCATTATCAAGTTTTGTATAAATTTGCTCTGCTTGAAAAACAAACATATTTTTACTACCATTTACTGAATTTGCTAAAATATATCTACCTTTTATCTTATGATTAAGTTTGTAATTTAAGAAGTCAATAATATTTACTTCTTTGTAGATTTTTGATAAAAGAGAAAAATTAATGATTAATACTGGCAACCCTGTTTGACTATCTTGCAATAAATTACCACTATCTAAATAGGCTTTTATTTTAAACTCTTTGCCATTAGTTTTTAAAAATAAATCATAATAAAAACTTGAAAGTTTTTGTTTTTTATAAAAAACTTGAATTATTTTTACAAGAAAAAGCACATAAACACCTATTAAAAGAGATAAAGCTCCTAAACTTATAGGTAAATTATAAGACATTTTTTCCAACGAATAAATTTCTCCTCCAAGTAAATAGATAATAAAAAAGCAAAAACCACCCATTAAAAATGTAAAAGATAAAAATATTAAAAACAATAAAGATAAAGATTTCATACTAAATTTATTAATAACAACAACGCACATTAATAAACCACATAAAAGTTTTATAATTAAACTAACATAAAAGTTTAAATTAAAAAAAGTAAATATTATCGAAATTAAACAACCTAATATTGCAGAAAATAAGCATTTCAATACAGATATTTTTTGTTTTAAACTAAATAACGACAATAATAAAAGAACAAAGTTTATTGCCGTAGTATCAAACACAGCGTCTTCTATATAAACATTCATACAAACATGTTACAACTAAATTTTAAATATGGTAAATATTTAAAAAATCTAAATTAATAAAAAAATGACGTGTTTTATACTAACACGTCATTTTAAGTATTTTTTGAAAAATTATCTATTTCTTCTAAGTTTATCTAAGAAAGCTGGTACTCTTTCATTTTCTCCAAGTTTAATTCTTGAAGAATAACCTTGCCTTTCATCTTTAACTTCTTCTACTTTTTGAATATCTTGTTGAGTTTCTTTGTTTTGCATAAATTTATCAAAAGAAGAATTTGTAGCATTATCAAGTTCTGCAAAATTCATTTTTGGTAAAGATAATTCATCTTCATTTGGTTTTTTTATTTTTTGGTTAAAACCTGTAGCAATAACAGTAATTTCAACTTCTTCGCTAAGAGATTCATCAATACCAGCACCAAAAATAATATTGCAACTTGGGTCAACAACCTCTTTAACTAAAGCTGCAGCTTCGTCAACTTCATCAATAGGTAAATCCATACCACCCTTAACATTAAGAAGAATACCTGTTGCGCCTTCAATAGTCGTTTCAAGAAGTGGACTTTGTACAGCTTGACGAACAGCGTCGATAGTTTTATTTTCGCCTTTACCACGTCCTATACCCATATGAGCAAGACCTTTATCTTTCATAATAGCTTTAACGTCAGCAAAGTCTAAGTTTATTAAACTTGGAGTAACAATTAAATCAGAAATTCCTTGAATACCTTGTCTTAATACATCATCAGCACAACGGAAAGCTTCAACAATAGGAGTTCCTTTTGGTACGATTTTTAAAAGTTTATCATTAGGAATAACTACTAATGTATCAACAAATTTCTTTAAATTTGCAATACCTTTTTCTGCGTTTTCCATTCTCTTTCTACCTTCAAAGTTAAAAGGTTTTGTTACAACAGCAATAGTTAAAATATCAAGCTCTTTAGCAATTTGTGCTACAACAGGAGCCGCACCTGTACCAGTACCGCCACCCATACCAGCAGTAATGAAAACTAAATCGCAACCTTTAAGCATTTCTGTAATAACAGCTTTACTTTCTTCTGCCGCCTTTTGACCTACTTCTGGGTCTGCGCCAGCACCAAGACCACGAGTAAGTTTTTCACCTATTTGAATACGGTGAGTAGCTTTACTCATTAACAAAGCTTGTTTATCTGTATTAATTGCAACAAACTCAGCACTTGTTATGTTTGCCGCAACCATTCTGTTAACAGCATTATTTCCACCACCACCTATACCTATTACTTTGATATTAACCACTTGACTTATACTATTTGCACTATACATAAAAACCCTCCTACTTTTGTTTATTTAATTGTATAATACTTATTTACTTTCGTTTAAGGCATAATTTAAAACTGCCATAGAAGATGAATAATTTGTTTTATTAAATTGAGAATAAGGCATTGAAACAATTTCAACATTTTTACTTAATTGTTTTGCAAGAACGTCTTTGGCACCTTTTATAAATGATAACCCCCCGCCTGTTAAATATATAGGAATAAAATCTGGGAAATTATATTGCCATGCATTAAAACATTTTTGTATGCCTTGTGCTATGACTTCTATTCTACTTTCAACAATAGCATTTGCAATTTTCATAGATATAGGAACTACTCCTCCATCTATAAAAATATCATAAACATCATTATCACTAGGTTGAACACATAGAATAATTTTTTTGTTTAAAGATTCTGCTGAAGCAAACGGAATTTTTAAACATTTTGATAGGTCAGCGCTAATATGCCCTCCCCCTAAAGAAAAACTAGAAAGATTTAACAACCCTCTACCACGAGAAAGTGAAACAGAAGTTGTTATGTAACCACAATCTACTAAGAGTGCATATCTATCACGTTGTTCTTCATCAAATAGATATAACGATTGAGCATATGTAGACGATACATATTTTACCTTTGAAACATTTGTTTTTTGTAATGCTTTACTTACAATGTTCAAAAAATAATTTTCTACTAATATATAAGATAAGCATGCGGTAATCTTAGTATCAATTTGACCTATAGGATCGTTTACTTTATTATTTTCACCTAAAACAAAATAAACACAGTCTTTATTTAAAACTTGATGAGTTTTAATGTCTTTAAATTCATTTGCACTATTTTCATAAATAGCATCAATATCTTTTTTTGTTATTTTTTTGGGCTTTGGGTAATTTTGCGATACGTTTTTACACATACAAAAACAAAATTCAGTTGGCACGCCTATAAATAACTCTGATATTTGTGTTCCACTATTTTTTTCTGCTTTAAATAAAGCTTGCTTTATCGACTTTTCTAAATTTTTTGGTTCTATAAATTCACCATCCATAAAGCCTTCATAAGATTCTTGTGCAACACCATTAACATTAATAGTATTGTTTACATCTCTTGAGCCTATAAGCACTGTGATTTTTTCGCTACCAAAATCTAGAATCGCTTTGTTTTTTTTCATCATAGATAAAAAACCACCAAAATATATAAAGATTCTACCCTGTAATTATACCTTTTAAGCAAAAATAATGTCAAATTAAATTAGCAATTTTTTCATATTTATACAAAAGATTTAGGCATAAAAATAAAAGAGATTTAAACTAAATAATCTCTTTAATAAACTTATTGTATGAAACTTACAAATTTTAACATATTATTACAAATTATTAGAATTATAAAAAAATTTAAACAAAAAATAAATCAAAATTAGCAAGACCAAATCCCTCTTTATTTTTATCTCCTGTTATTTTTTTGCAATTAAGTAAAAGCCTTACTTTTAACTGGTCTGGAGTTAAATTAGGATACTTGGATAATATTAAACAACATACACCCGCTATCATAGGCGCAGCC
>CALATF010000073.1 GCA_937891595.1 uncultured Clostridia bacterium | reverse complement strand
AAGATTTTGTGGTTGCATAGCAGAACTTCCAGGCTTAACAGGACATGGGGGATATTCAGACTTCTTGTTTTATGGTAGTAGAGGTAATGCAAGTGCAGATAATGGAAGAAAGTTTGCTGCAGATATTAAAGCAGGAAAAATTCCTCCTGGAACGGCAATTGCTTATGAAGAAACGTATGGTTCTGGTTGGGGACACGTTGCTATGTATTTATATCATGATGATACATACATGTATTATATTGATATTTCCGGGGCAATGAATACAAGAGTATATGCTACTTCTCTTGCTGATGGTTTGCCATATAGTACTAGAAGAGGTGTTTTCCATTTCCATGGTTATTGTATTTATACAAGAGATGGATGTAAATACATAGATTGACATTCTTCTAATGGATAATGTAAAATAGTTTTATAAACTAGTAAAAAAACTTTAGGAAGAAATTCCTAAAGTTTTTTTATGCTTTTATTTATATTAATAAAAGTTTTTTAAATATTTACAGTTTTAAGCAAATATTTAAAATTGCATATTAACTTATTTAATTTATTTGATAGCTAAGTATTTATTTGTAGAATAGCTTTTTTAATTTGATTATTAATGTATAAAAAACATTTTTAATGCAAAAATTATGTTTAAATTTTTGTATTTTTGTTTTGTAATAAGGGGAAAATAAAACTAAGGCGAGGTATGTTTTTTAGAATATTTATTTTTATATTTTAGATTGTTGTTTTTATTAAAGTTTTTTAAAACAATCGTAAAAAGACGTTATTTAACGTTATTTTTTAAAAGATAATTGTGGGTAAATTGTAGATAACTTTAAAAAGCAAATTTTATAAAAATTATTTTGATTTTATGTTATTTGTATTGGCACAAAAAAGATAAAAAATAATACAAAAACATAGCGTAAAACTTAGACAAATAGTATAAAATATTGTAAAATATAAAGATAAAAAAAATAAGGGATAAGAAAGAAATATGAAAAAGTTTTTTAGCGGAATTTTTTTAATATTAATGCTTACTTGTTGTGCTGTTTTTTATGGTTGTGGTGATAAATACGCAGGCCTTAGTTTATCTATTGCTTTTAGTTATTCTAAAGATGCACAAACGACTGAACAGTTGGAAAATGGGGATTATCGCGTAACTACTAACAGCGGTGTTTTTGACGACCATTTAGACGGCTCTTATACCTTTTACATAAAAGATGGTGTTAATACATCTGCAACGCTAAACACAAAATTTTCTAACACCCCTAAAGATTTTAATTATGGTATTTCTTTTAGCTTATCCAACGAAATTTTAAGTATTAATAAAAATTTGAATTATGTTTCGAATGGTGTGGATGTTACTGTTAGTGCCTTTGAACCTGGAACTACTGTTCTTACAGTTTATAGTAATGAAGGTGGTAAAAAGGCAAGCATTGTTATTAATGTTGTTGAACTTGCAACATCTATTAATTTTAAAGTAAATAATTTAGGATTAGTTAACGAAAATGGAAGTGTGATTAATTTAGAAAATGAAAACACAATTAAATTAAATAGCCCTAGTGCTAGTATTACTAATATTAAGTATAATTTTGGATTAATAGAAAACGGTGTTTTTAAAAAATTTGACAATTTAACTGAGGCTGGTTTTAACTTTAACGCATACACTAACTCTTTAAGATTACTAAAAACAGTTAGTTATGAAAATTTTTATATTCAGGCTATTTATGAAAATCCACTTGGTGAAGACCTTGAAGCTTTAACCGAAGTTTCGTTAGTAAACAAAATTAATAATTTTCAACTTTATTATGGAACTAACAAAGAACATGTTATAGAAAAAAATTTAATTGATGTTAACGATATAAACGATATTGCTAAGCTAATTATCAACAAAGAAAATTTAAATTTTATAGATGTTGTTTTACATGTTAACTCTAATCAAGAACTAGTTAAATTTAATTATTTAATTGATTCTAATTTGCCTGTATATTTCTTAGAAAATAAAGAGCAAGAATATTTAACTGAAGGTAATTTTTATGTAGATAGTTTTGATAAAGCTATATATACTAATTATTATTTTAAAATTGTAGCATTAAAGAAAACTACTGAAAATGACAATTATGTTAATGGCGAATATAATTTAAAATTTAGTTGTGATTACGCTAATTATTCAGTAAATGGTTATCCTTTAATTGAAAGTATGGTTATTAAAAACGATACGCTTGTAAAAAACTTTTCAGTTAATGGGGAAACTCTTATTGATTTTAATGGTAGCTTAACAGAAGATAATTATTACAATGGCGAAATTTACATAAACAATGATGAAGGTGCTTTGGGTACAGAGTTTGAAATTAATGTTGCAAATCCAGTTCAAATATCAAATGAAAATTCTGCTTTTAAAATTTCAGTATTAGATAGTTCGTTAAATGTTGTTAAAGAATTTTACAATTACTTTGATATAAGTTTTAAAACATCTAAGAACGCTGACATTTTTCAAGTTGGTAATTTAAATAATGTTTTTTATAAAGGTACATCATTTTATGTAAAACCAAAAGCTGATAATGTTAAACAAGGGGACACGTATTATTTATTAGTAACTGCTGAGTTGCCAAAAGGTGAAGAGGCACAGGCTATAATTAAATTAAATGTTGTACAAGGTATAAACGAATTTACTGGTTTTAGTTATAAGTTAGTAGAGGAAGAAATTCAAGAAACAGAAAGCCAAACTGATAACGATGTTGCTTTTGATAATACTAATCTTATTGCCAACCAAACTTTATTTTTAGATTACACGGCTTTAAATAAATTATTAAAGATAGATTTAAGTTTTAACCCTGATGGTGCTTCGACAAGAAATATTATTATAACTTCAGCTGATGAAAGGATTGCAAAGGTTGTTTTAAAAGAAAAAAATAATAACAGTGAAGATAATAATTTTAATATTTTTAAAATTAAAGGTGTTTCAATAGGTGAAACTGAAATATATATTACAACCACAAACATTAATAAAGTTTACACTATTCCAGTTAATGTTTATCAACCTATTAACAATTTTGATATTAACTTTGTTGACATTTCTTCTGATAAAAGTGGTGTGGGTAGATATTTTAAAGATGATCAAACAAAAACAATAAATTCAGTTGTTGAAATTGAAAAACAAATTAATTTAGTATTAAGTACTTTGCCTAATAATGCTAGCCAGTACAATATAAACTATTCAGTTTATCATACACAAATATTGCAAGATAATTTAGTTGGTAGTTATGAAGTAGACTATCTTGGAAATAGCAATGGGGTATCTTTAATAAATAATGCTGAATTTTATTTAGACTGTAAAGGTAATTATTTTAGATTTACAGATAAATGTCCTGCTGGCAAACAATATATAGTACAAATAACTTTAACTAATCTTGACCAAACAAAATTTACATGTACACTCAATTTAAGTTCTTATGTACGTATTAAAGATGTTAGTGTTGAAGTAACTAATGATAATTTATACAACCCTAATACCATTGCTTATACATATAAAAATTTAAGCGAAAAAGACCCAACAATTTTTGGTGTAAAAATAAATACAATTCCTGCTTATTATGGAAAAGACAATACAATTCAAGTAACTTATGGCTTTGAAGAATATGGAAATATATCTTTTTATGCTAATGAAAAAATAATATCATATTCCTTGCAAAATGGTGTTTTAATTAAAGAAAAATCTAACGAATGGTTTGAACCTATTTATACTTTTGTAGTTGGTGGTTATTACTGGTTTAAATTAAACGAAAATGCAAAAACATTTAGTAATATTGCAACATCTATTGTTGTTATGGCTGAAGTTAAAGAACTTGGAGATATTTCATTTAATGGAAGTATTGAAGCAAAAGCTAATTCTTGTGTTGGATATCAAACATTAAGAATTAATAAAGCAGAATTAGTAAGTAATTTAACTACTTCAAGCATGGAACAAATTTATTTTAAACAAGGTATTACACCTCAACAAGAAATAGATGTTTTTGTTGAAAAGGATACCAGTCACAATAAAAATCTTTTATATAAAACATATGATATTTTAGAATTAAATGGAAATTTATATTATCTTGAAGCTTCAAAAGAAAATGCTGTTATAGAATTATATACAGACCAAGTTGAAGTTAAAGATGATGCAGTGCAAGATGAAGTTGTAAAAAATATTATTGTTGAAAATGGTCAAGGTAAACACAATTTAAAAATTACAGCTAAAAAACAAGGTTTATCAGTTATTGTAATAATGCCGGAAGATAAATTAATAACTGAAGAAGATTATAATAAATGGTATGCTAAAGAATATATAGAATTAGGTAAAATTTCTCAAGAATTATATCAAGAATATAAGAGTGATTTATATATAAATGCTAGTTCTCAGTTTGTAGAAACTAGCGAGTATAATCAAGAAGAAAATTATTATATTTATTCAAGCTTGTTGCAAGGTGTTAATGGTTTGTGGGGAAGTAACTATTTAGCATTTTATGTAACTGTTGCAGATGGTGTTAAAGTTCCTTACCAGATTTCTACTGTAGCAGATTTTGAAGAGATAGATTTAACCACAGATTCAATTTCTAAAAAATATGTTTTAACAGAAGATTTGTATTTTGATTCAGATAAACCTTATCAACCTATAGGTAATTTCTATCAAGTAGAAAGACAAACTGAAGGTGTTTATTATATTTTAAATAATGGTGTATACCAAGATAGTGAAAATATTCAAGGCAGTGTAACTTATTATGCACGTGGTTTTAATGGGCATTTTAATGGTAAATATTGCTATACAGATATTAAAACTGGCAAAAAAGTTGAAATTCAACATAAAATTTCAGGTTTATCTTACGCAGGAGATTACAGTTCCAAAAATGCTTTCGGCTTATTTGAAACAATAGGATTAAGTGTAGTAAACGAAGAAGGAACAACCGTTGAAAATTTAATTTTAAATTTTGAAAGATTTCAACCAAAATTAACTAACAATTTAATATTTGGGGGTATTGCTGGTATAAATTATGGCATAATTAAAAATTGCCAAATCAATTTTAAAAATTTTGTTGTTGAATCTAAAAATAGAACAATTATAGGTGGCATAACAGGTGTAAATTATAATACCATAATAAACAATGAAATTTCAGGTATAACAGGAAATGTAAATTATACAATTAGTGATACAAGTGTTGAAACAATTATAGGTGGTGTAGTTGGTAAAAACGAAGGAGCAATAAGTGGCAGTTATACAAATGAAATAGATGAAAATACAGAGTTTTTATTTAATAATGCTGGCTTTGATTCTTCTTTAAATATTAATGTAAGTACTAATAGTGGAAGGGCTACAACAAATTCAAAAATAGGTGGAGCTGTTGGTCAAAATATAGGCTTGGTTGAAAGCTTAGCAATACAAGGAAATATTAATGCATTAAATTGTAATAATGTTGGTGGACTTGTAGGTGAAGCTCTTTACAATGAAAATTTTAATAAAGACGGTGCTTATTCAATAGGTAATGCTTATTCTATTGCAAAAGTTAAAGGCTATGACAATGTTGGCGGTGCAATAGGTAGTGTTGATGGTAACTCTAGTAAAAAAATTAATATTTTCAACATTAGTGCTGAAAACTATGTTAAATCTCAAAGTGATGTAAGATGTTTTGTTGAAGGTAATAATAATGTTGGTGGTCTTATAGGTAGTGCTAAAAACTTAAATATTAAGTATAGCTACGTTGTAAGTTACTTTGAAAGCGAATATAGTTTTGAAGATTCAAATAATTACTTTGATGTAGTAGCTCAAAATTTAAGTGCAGGTTTTATTGCAAGTTTAGTAAATGTTAATATTGATTATTGTGCAAGCAACGTTAATATTACATCTAATACTTCAGCTAATGCTTTTGCAGGTAGTGTTGATAATAATTCTTCAGCTTCAAATATTTTTGCAATATGTTCAATAAATAGAATGGCTGAAAACATACAACTATTAGGGTTCGAATTTAGTAATTTAGGTGGTTATTATAACTATTACTTAATTAATAATTTAGAAACTAATGAAGAACTTTTAAGCAATAATATTACTAAAGATTTAAATGACAAATACAATGCTTCTATTACTTCAGATGCAACAGATAATGGTTGGGCTAAAAATGAAAACGTTAATAACGGTCTTCCTTATATTTTAATTAATAATCAACCATTATTTGCTACAACACCTATTATTGTTTCTGCATTAGTTAATGAAGTTAGTGTAAATGAAAATTATCAATCTTATATTAAATATGATAAAAATAATAATTCGTTAATTTTATTCTTTAATAAAGAAACTCCTCATTATAATTATAATTTAAGTCAAGTAGCATTATTAAATATTTTAAAAATTAAAGATTTTGCTTCCTTGAATGTTATAATGAGAACTTCTAAAACAATAAGATTAAATTTAATTTCTGATAATACTAAAGTAATTGATATTAATTTAGATGGCTCTTTAAAAATAGTGGGAGAAGGTAAGGCTAAAATTACTATTTCTTCTAAATTAAATACACAATTTAAAACAGATATTTATATAGTAGTTAAGTATGGTGTTTCTAATGTTGAGTTATATCAAAATTCAGTATTTACTGAAGAAGTAAATGATAAAACTAAAATCGAAATATTAAAAACTGAAAATAAATCTTTATTTGTTAAAACTGAATATGTTAGAGATTTATTAAGCTATTCAAATGCTCAATTAAAAAATACTTCTGAAATAGGTTTTAGATTTTATGTTAATAGCTCAGACAACGCAGAAGGTTCTTTAAACGATGTTTTAAGTTCATTAGAAATAAGTGGAATTGATGAGTTATTTAAAATGAATGGTTTGCCATGGCTTTATGATGGTAGTAAATATTATGTAGATATTTCTTATGGGATAACACCTACAATTACACCTATTAATGCTATGCAAAATAATAAATATTTAAAAATTTATTATACACCATTTATAAAAACAAAATTTGATGTTTTAGAAAATGTTGTTTTATTAGATAAATTTAGTGGTTCCTTTGAATTAAGCATTATTAAAGGTGCTACTCAAATTATCATTGAAAATAACGTGGATTATGAAGTTAGCCAAGTAAATGATGTAAAAACTTATAAAACATATATTTCTCAATTACAAACACATTCTTTTACAGTAACATTGTTTACTGATTATGAATTAGACGATATTGTTGATAATACAACAAATGAAAATTCTAATAATTTATTAACCATTGTTAGAAGTGACATTATAAAAAAATATAATGATGAAGATAAAACTTTATTAGAAAGCATTTCTGTAACTTATACAATTAATTATAAAAATAAAATGGAAGCGATAGAAAGCGACTTAAATTATTTATTTACGTTTGTTTCAGCTTCTAATGCAACTGTAAATTTTAATTTAAGTTTTACTATAGTGGGGCAAGATAAGATAAATCAAGTTTATGGTTCTTTCTATTCTAACCTAACCGATTTCCCACAAAAACCTACGGCTGATAACATTATATATAATGCAACACCGGGTGTTTTATCTGTTGAAGTTTATCCTTATATTAGCAATTATAGTAAAATGCGTTTGTATTATAAAACAAATTCAACACACCCTGTATTTATAACACAATTAAGTTATAACATTACTGGACAGGGGGGTGATAAACTAACTGATTATCCTAATTCTGGTTTTATTACAGATGCTGATGATGTTTTAACAATTAACAAGTCAAGTGGACAAGATACTTATTTACTTAATGAATTAGGAACATATTCCTATAGTAAAATATATTTCTTTAGTTTGCTTGTTGCTACTGATGTTCCTGATGAAACAAAGTATTCTGTTTATGTAGAATTTTTAAATAGGAATGGGGATATCATAGAAACTCATATTTTCGACTTTACATCTATAGCTTTACCATCTGTTGTTTTTGAATTTGATGAAAAATTAAAAAGTAATGAAGGTATTTATTATTTACCTATTAATACAACAAACCAAATGATTGTTAATACTGTTAATTATGACGGCGAAATTTCTTGGGATATTCAATTAATTTCAAATGGTATAGATAACCTAGTTTTAAATCAAAACATGATAGATGTTTTACTTCCAAAACAAATAGATAAAGGTAAATATGAATTAAGGGTTTTAAGATATAGCAATTCAAGTCCAGAAGTAAATGTATTTACAGAAGATTTAATTGTTTGAGAATGTTGTAAGTTGCGTGACCTTTGCAGCCTGTCATATGGTAATCATAGCAT
>CALATF010000072.1 GCA_937891595.1 uncultured Clostridia bacterium | reverse complement strand
TGGAAAAGCAAAGAAGCCATCAGTTTCTGTTGTTGATGCAGAAGGTAATGCTTTGTTAGAAGGTTCTGATTATAAGGTTACCTATGCTTCCGGCAGAAAGAATGTTGGTAAATATAAAGTTACTGTTAAATTTATGGATAAATATGACGGTACATTATCAAAGACATTTGTAATCAATCCAAAGTCAACAAAGCTTTCTAAGGTTACAGGTGCAAAGAAAAAGATAACGGTTAAATGGAAGAAACAGTCAACCCAGACAACAGGTTATCAGATTCAGTACGGAACCAAGAGTAGTTTTAAGGGCGCAAAGACAACAACTATTACTAAAAATAAGACAACATCAAAAACTATTTCTAAATTAAAAGCAAAAAGAAAGTATTATGTTCGCATCAGAACATATAAAACTGTAAGCGGTAAAAAGTATTATTCAACATGGTCTGCAAAGAAAAGCGTAAAAACTAAATAATTCAGTAGAATTATCAGTGAAATATCACTTCCTATGAATGGGCTTTTCTCATTGAGAAAAGCCCCATTCGAAAGGATACAACAAATTGTTTCTTTTCGAATGAAGGCATAAAGGAGGAATTAAATGAGAAAAACAAAACGTTCAGGGAACTTTTTTATTTGTTTTTTCTAATTTATCTATATTAAAATAAATTTTTGTATTTCCAATTTGAACTTGAACTTTTTTATCTTTATTTGGTAGAGATAAAATTGTACCAATCTGATTTAAACTTGGTATAAATACATTCATATTAATTTGTATTTCATTTTCTTTTAACTTAGTAAGTTCATTTGGTATGTTTTGATAAGTTTGTATATCTAAATTTTTTATATTATTATTGTTATGATTCAAGTCAATATGATGTATTACATAATTATCGCCAAAATCTATTCCATAATATCTTTTATATTTCAATCTATAATCTTTAAGTTTATTCATGTCTTTCATAATAAAACCGCCTTTTAGAAATTAAAACGCCTATCCCTAAAGATTGCGGTCTTTAAGAAACAAGCGTTTTTTTGTTGGTAATAGTATTAAATTCTTGATAGTATCCGCAACTACTACCAACTTCTATTTCATTTTACCACAATCTTATTTTATTGTAAACTATTATTTTCTTCTTGCGATTCTTTTTCCTCATCGAAATAGATATCTAAAATCCTTTTTAATTCCTTTTTTACCTTTGCTTTGGTATTTGCACCGTCTATTTCCAAAAGTCCGATACAATGGCTTAAATTTGCCTTTAAACTTAATTTTTCTCTATCGTCCATGATTCACTCCTATAAAAAATCAAAAATTGTTTGAAAACCTTTATTAAGTAATTTTCTTTCACTTGTACTAATTCCGTTAAGTCGGTCAACAGTTTCTTTACACTGTTCTTCGCTTAATTCAATACCAATAGCTTTGATATTCATTGAATAACATGTGTCTATTGTAGTACCAGTACCGCTAAAATTATCTAAAACAACATCAGAATCTAACACATATCTTTTTATAAGTTCTTTAACAAATTGTGTTGAAAATGTTGCTTTATTTAGCTCACTAGAATAATCGTTATTATCTGCTTCAAAGAAATTAAATAGATTCTCGTAAATCGGTTGTCCTGTTTCTCTATAACTAATTATTTTTTTGTTACATGTAAAAGTGTAAAATTCTTTTTCTCTACAAAATATATATACATATTCACATATTCTAGTCATTTTATTTGCAGAAACATTATTAGGAGTAGCACTTTTCTTTTTCCATACAATAATATCTGCAAGAGTAAAATTTGTGTTTTTTATTATGTTATATACTGCTTCATTCATGATCGTGGTGTTTTCAGTTCCATAACTCAAATTGAAAATAACACACCCATTATTATTAAGAATCTTGTCGTAAAGTTCAAAAATTTTTACTATCCATGAACAATATTCTTCATTTGTCATTCCGTCTTTATATACATCATATCCTCTGTCTTTAGAATTTGGTCTAATTATATTATATGGTGGAGAAGTTAAAATTTTATCTACTTTTATATTCTCGTCAATCATTTTTTGCATGTATTCAATGCAATCCCCATTATATAACTTAACAATTCCATTATCATAATATTCTTTCATCTTTTTTTCTCCTTAAAATGATTTTGAAATAATTTTAAATGCTCTTATACCTCTACACCAAAATCAAATATAGAATATTTTTTTACTCTTTGTTCATAATTGATAATCAATACTTCTCTAGCATTTGCATTTCCTTTGGCAATACTTGAATACTGTTTTTGCTCAAAATCAATAATTGTATATCCGTTTTTAACAGCCCATTCTTCAATGTGATTATTAGTTTTACCTTTAATTTCTAAAACATTAGAATAAGCCCATTTTATGCCTAAAGAAGTAAGTCTATCTAATTCACAAAACAATCTTTCATCATCTTCTAAAGTCCACCCATTAAAATCTTTGTTGTCATTATAAATAGCACCAGAATTTTGGTATGGAGGATCAAGATATAAAAATTGTCCTTCGTTTTCTTTTATATTGCTTAAAATATTAAAAGCATTAAGATTATAAACATATATGTTCTTTTTATTTAGTATTTTATGTGTTTTATAAATTAAATTTATATCAGATTTTATAAAACATCTACTACCATAAGGAGTATTAAATTCATTATTGGAATTGAATCTCATTAGATTACAAAATGAATAAAATGAAAGTGTAAATAAATCTTTAACATCTTTTTCACTTTTATTGTAATAATCTCTAAAAAGCAAGTATTGATTTTTATATTTTTTTATAATTTCTTCACTAACATTTTTTCCTCTAATATCAACACCCTCATTATTTAAGTCAAATTCTTCAATTCTTTTTTTAATATGGCAAACCAATTCTTCAGGTTTTGTTTCTTTTAACATTTTTAAAATATTGCATAAATTACAATCTAATTCATTATAGATAACTTTATTATAAGGTACATTCATACTTATAGTTGCACTGCCACCAAAAATGTCATAGAAAACAGAAACATCTTCTTTTTTTGGGAACTGCTCTATTAAATAAGGCAGTAAATCAAATTTACAACCCATATAATGAATGGGACTTTTTACAAACATTATTCCTCCAAAAAATCATATATTGTTAAATATTTACTTTTTTCTTTTTCTTTTTCGTCATGCTTTTGTTTTTGTATTTCTGTGATTCTTTTATTTCTTTCCTCAAATTCATCTTTATTAGTTATAAAAGAAAGATTACAACAATCATTAGAATTTGGATTAAAATTATTTTTCCAATACCAATAATGTTCTTCTACATCTTCACAAACGGAAATTGTTGGAATGGTAATTTTTGCAATAATTCTTTTCTTTTCTTCTAATGGTAAATGTTGGTAATTGCCTTCTTTTAATGTGAATTTAGAATAATCAATTTTAAACCATTTCTTAATAAAAGGATTCACTCTTAAAAATTCAACTATGGCTTTTTTGATACCCAAAGCATTAAGTTTATCAAAATCCATGTATTCCTCCATGAGTGGAGATAATCTAATTGCAACATCAAAACCCTCTTTTTGAAGTTTCAAAATTGCTTCAACTCTTTTACTAGGTACACTAGCTTTTTCGTAAGTTAAAGCAAGTTCATCATCTAAAGTTGTGGTTGTAATTTGAATGTGCGCCAGATCCTTTCTCATGATTTGGATATATTCATCATTTGCTATGATATGTGATTTTGTAACAATTAAATAATGAATATTATATTTATTTAATAATTCAATAGTTTTATATGTGTTTCTATATTCAAGTTCGCATGGTTGGAAGCAATCTGTCATTCCGCCTAATCTTACAATGTCGCCACTTTTTAATTTTTTTATAACTCTTTCGATTTTATCTATATTTGCAACAGACGGATTATTATTATCCCAAAAACCTCTAAATTCAAGTAAAGACTTTGCATAACAGTAACTACAATCATGATAGCAACCGCAACCATAAGTATCTAGTCTTGTTGGATAATAACATTTTTCTCCCTCTCCACCTTCGACTTTTTTAAAAAAACTCATAAATTCTTTCGTCATCTTTTTTCCTCCTAAAATAAGTTATTTATTTTCCTTGATCCATTCTTTTAACTTTTCTCTTAATTTATCAAAACTTGGTTTATTAGTGATAGCGTTGTTTACTGCCATTCTTGAAACTCCTAAATCTTTAGCTAATGTAAGCATAGAAGTCTTGCCATATTTCTTAATCATGGCTAATTTTAAATTTTCTTTATCTTTATCTGTGAATGTCATAGTCCACCACCCTAGAAATTAGGCATGTCATATCCACCACCAAAACCATTAAAATCATTTGAATTGTTAAAATCTGGATTCTGTTGTTGTGTTTGTTGATTCATATTTTCAACTTTAAGATTTACTGCAACCTTAATAACTGTTTTATTGACTTTTTGATTTGTCTGTTTAGATGTATAACTTTGAAATTCCGCAGTAACAGAATTTATGCTTTCAATTTCGACTTGCATACCGTCTTGTAATTGATATTTAAAACTATCAATATTTCCGATTATGATAGTATATTCTTGTCCGTAAACATAATTTCCGTTTTGGTCTTTTTCTGCAGGTGTATAAGTAAAGAAAGCCCAATTTCCGTATTGCCCTGTTCCACTATTATACTTATAAACCTTTAATTTCTTACCAACTTTTAAATCTAAATATTTAGCCATTATTCTCTTTTAACTCCTTAAATTTCTTTTTAAAATAACTATCTATTATATCTCTTTTATTTACTAATATATCTATAATAGCCTCTCCACATTTTTCTTTAGTAGTAAACCAAAATAAAACTGCGTATTTTTGTTGCATGGTTTTCATGGCTTTAACTATGGTTTCAACATTGAAGTTTCCCATAGGTTGCCCTTTTCTGTGCCTTAACTGTTTCTTTCCATTTACCATTTCAAATGCTGTTGATTTCCATTTTGGTATCTTATATCTAGCAATTACATCATCTAAATTATTGTATTGGATTTCTTCTTCTATAAGGATCACAACGCCTATTCCGAAACTATTTGCATTTATGATTTCATTCCTAAAACGTACATGTTGTTTTGTTAAATTCCCTTCGACTTCAAGTAAATCCTTTTTTGTATCAACTGTAACGCTTGTATTATTTACCAAAGTGTAATCTCCAAATGGTAACTTGCTTCTTAAAACTCTAATTCCATTATCTTGAAAATATTTATTCTTAACATCATGACAACCCTCTTTATTTCTGGAATCTTCCTGTATAACTATATCTTTTAAATCAATACTCATAAACTATCTTTTCCTCTTTTTTGAAATTATAGATTTTAGAGTTTCTAATTCCTTTTAAACACTGTTGTATAAATTGTGGTGTTATACTTAATGTTTTAGCTAAACACCTTATATCTCTTTCTTCATATAATAAGTTATTTTCTTTATTATAACATCTATATATTTTTATTTTTGTTGGTAATATTTCTTCCAACTCTGGTTTTATAATGTTTAATGGTTTTGGTAGATTATTTTTAATGATAAAATCATTTCTCATTCTAGCACATTCATTTTTGCTTTTTGAATCTCCTATAAAAAATGTTTTTCCATTTATTTTTACTGTTGTGTAAAAAACACTATTTGTAGAATGTAATCTAACACCTTTATATCCTGTTTGTGTTTTAGTTCTCATATTACCATTTTGAATAGACGGTGTTGCAAGTCTGCAATTACTAGGCTCATAATTCCTATCATTGTTTATCTTGTCTAAACTTTGGTATCTTCCACTTTTGTTTTCATCATATCCAACAGATAAAATCCATTTACAGAAATTATAGAATCCTTCTTTACCTAACCATTCATCACAAACTCTAATACCTCTAGCACCATAATATTTATAATTGCAACTTTTGGGATTGTAACACCTTGAAATCATATCATGCCATTTTTGATATATTGTATTGTACGCTTCTATATTACTAAATAATCTTCTTGCTTCTGGATAATAATTTCTTTCTTTTTTTTCTTCCAATAAAACCACCCCTAACTATAATCCTTCGTCATTTAATAGTCCTAACTCTTTCAAAATTTTAGGGCTTACATCTTCTAAAGGAATATATCCTTCTGTAATACATTTATCGCGATAGCATATAGCTTCTATAATCTTTGATTTTATATCTTTAGCATATACATAATTCATTTTAGGCTTGATTTCGTCGCCTTCGTAAACTATTTGATATGAAAAGAATCTAACTTGACAATTATTTAAAGTTTTAGGCTTTTTATTCTCAAATAGTAATTCTTCTGTTTCTTTATCAAAGAAAACATAAGCCATTACGTTATAATGATATTTCCTTAAATATGTATAATATAAGCCTTGCCATAATTCATTAGTTGGAAGTTTCGATAAAATATCTTCAAGTTTTTCCATGCTTTTGGATTTACACTCATAGTTAGTTGATTCTTTAGGAATTTCAAAATCTGGAATACCGCCACAATATTTATATGTTGGAAAAAAGTCATAATTGTTTTTCTTTTTATCCGCTTCATCATAATAGATAAATTCCTTACCATTTTTCTTTAGCATAAACATAATCATTTGTTCTGCCATATCTCCACGATATTGATATTTCTTGTCAAAAGGTGGTTTGTAATAGCCTAAAATATTTAAAAGTACATCTCCCCTTTTGTTATATTCATCTAAATTCGCTAAACCTACGAATGAATGTCCTGTAATTTTCTTTACTTTGTTTGGATCAAAAACTTTGTCTAATATAATTTTGTTATCTTTAATAGTAAGCATATATATTCTCCTTATATTAAGTTATTTGCGAATGAAACATCTATGTTAGGAAAAGCACTTTTTACTTTTTCTAAACATTGTCTTTTATCGCAGTAATCTTCGCTTGGGTGTATAAGTGTAATTTTTCTACACTTTGATAGATTTAATCTGTTTAAAATCAACATTACAATATCTATGCTACAATGAGTATTGATTTGTCTATTCTCTTTAATCTCATTTATATAATTTTCAATAAGGTTTTTAGTCCAATTACATTCTATATATATTTCAGTAAATAATATATTAAATATATTTGCATTAAAATTAGTAAAATCTGTAACAAATAATATAGTATCTAATTTATCTTTAAACATATATCCGTAATTTTCAATTTCTCCATGTTCAACATGAAAAGGAATAACTTTTAAATCGTCTATCTCATAGACTTTGACGGGTGGTAGTTTTACCACCCTATCAAATTTTTCTTTTAGTCCTTGATTTGAAAATATAGGCATGTAATCTGCTACAAAGCGCATAGCTTCGCAGTGGTCTTTATGAGAATGACTAACAAAACAACCTTTAAAATCATTTATTCCTAAATTCAGATTCATTAAGGAAGTAATAATTTGTTTTTTAGGTAAACCACACTCAATTAAATATCTATTGTTTTCTTCTGTTGTAAGTGTATATAAATTCCCATGCGAACCAGTTTTAATAGGTAGAATTTTCATTAAAAGTTAATTTCTTCTCCTACACCAATAGTTTCTTCTACATGTTCTTGTGCGTCAACAACATTTGAATATTTATGCTCTTTATTAAAATCTACATCTTCACTTTCATTTACAACAGTTAAATCCTGGATAATATCTTCTGGGAAGTCCATAAATGGTCTAATATCTTCACTATTCCACATTTCCCATGTAACAGTTTTCTTTACCATTTTTTGAGTATCACGATTCCATACATTCTTTGTAGTTGCGGTATCATAGGCTCTCATGATTCTATTCTTGTCAATTTCAGTAACAATTTGCTTAACTTGTCCGTTTTCAGTATAGTAAGCAATTTTGAAAGCACCGATAATATTATCCAATAAATTACGGTTTGTCTTTTCATTCTTAATAAAACCTGTAATTTTATCTTCTCCTAATAGGTAGTCAAACTCTTTCTTTAGTTCATCTCCTACACAGATTACTTCTGTCTTAAATCTAAAAATCTTTTTACTGCAATACTTAATAATAAGTTTTTCTACTGTTTGATATTGTCCCTTTACTTTAATATCATATAAACCAGTTTTAGAGTTATTTCTAATATCTGGATAAAGTTTATCTGTTGTTACATCAATTCCTAATTTAGCCCACCTCTTAATTTGGTTAATTAAGCCTGATCCTTGCGTATCAATTTGTTTCCAAACAAATCCGCGTTCATTTAAAGTATGGGATAATGATACAATAATATCACTTGCACATTCTTTGGCTCTTGTAGAGAATACTTCGTTAGAATAAGTAACAATATCATTGATTTTATCTAGTGTTGATTCAATTAAGGCTTGTGTAAAATCTTTCTTCTTCGCAGGAACGCTTGAATTTACCACCTCATTTGGCTTATTTTCAACTTTTGTGCTTTCCTTGACTAATTGCTCATTTGCCTTTTTATCTCCTAAAGAATCGGCTTTTTTAGGTGGTGTTTTCTTTTTAGGCTCTTGCTTAACTTCTTCTACTTTTTGCTCTACTACTTTTTCTTCCATGCTTGGTAATTCTTGCTCAAAAGAAAATCCATTTTTTTCCATTGTGTCTGCAACACTTTCAGTTGTTTCTTCATCTGTTGCATTTACTCCGTCAGTTGTTACGGAATCATTTTCTTTTACTTCTTCAATTTCTTCTTCTGTACCCATGTTATTTAATAAATCATCAAAAAATCCGTTTTGCATATTTTTCCTTTTCTCCTTTTATAATGTAATTAAATTTATATCATCTACATTTTGAATATATGTAGTAATGATTTGATTATTTTTTTTAGATATATTATTAAAATTATTTTTATCTAGGTCATTCAAATTGTCAAAAATAATAGGTAAACTTTCTTTTACACCTAAAACTTTTCTTAATGATTCAACAATTTCAAAACCTAACATGATTTGATTACCAGTATTTACACCTTCAAATTCTACATTCTTTAGATATACTTTACATGCGTTTTGAACTGCACCACTATCGGAAGTTTCAAAAAGTCTAAAGTCTAGGTTAGGGAATACTTCGTTGATCCTATTATTGATAATTTGGTTTTTATCATTTGCAAAGTTCTCTAATACAATTAGCTGTTGTTCTACTTTTGCAATATTACTCTTAATTATTTCAAAATCCTTTTCCTTTTCTTTTAGGACTGTTTCATTACTTGCAGAAAGTAAAGCACTAATTTCTCCATTGATAACTCTTAACTTTTCCATTTTATCATTATTGAAAATTTGAGATTCTCTATCTTCCTTTTCAATGATAGATTTTAAATTTTGATTTTCTTGTTTTTGCTTTTCAACCATATCTAAATACTTTTTACTTTCAGTTTCAAAAGCATTTTTAGCGGTATCTACATCAATTTTTTTAGCCTTTTCTTGTAAGTCTTTTATAATGTCATTTGCTTTAGTTCCTTCTGCATTGATTCCGTCAAGTTTCTTTTGGATTTCTTCTGCATTTAAAGCGTAATTGCATTTAGGGCATTTAGTTGCAGTATTTTTAGTTAGTACAAAAGTTTCTTTTAATGAAGCAATTTTATTCTTATAAAATTCAATATTATTCTTATAAGTCTTTAATTCTTCTACTACTTTATCATATTGTTTTTTACTATTATTATAAATTATAGATTGCTCTTTGATTTGACTATCTAATTCTTGTAATTTAGAAATAGACGCTTGGTATTCTGCGGAATGAGTATAAACCATTTTTTCGATTTTTTCTCTATTTGCAAGTAGTTCATTATACTTGGCTTTATCTAAAGGCTTATATGCCTTTTTAATTAAGTCTAGTTCTGCGTTAATTTGTTTCAACTGCCCTTCCGCTAAACTCTTATTCTTATTTAATTTTGTTTTAGTCTTTGATACATCATACAACTGTGATTGTAATTCTTGCTTAATAATACTATAAGACGGATTATTTGCAAGTTCATCATCTTTAGTAAGTTTTAGTAACTTTTCGATTTTTTCTCTAGCTACTTGGTATTTAATAGATGATAAATAAGTATAATCTAATATGCTTCTTAATGTATTAAATGATGTAACGTTTGGATCATTATCTTTTTCGATACCTAATTCGGATTTGATTCTATCTAAATATTCGTTTACGGTATAGGTTGCACCATTGATATACAATTCATTTGCATACGTTGAAAATGTACCGTCCTTCTTAAATTTCTGTTTAAAAGTTCTTTTCAACTCTAGTTCGCTACCATTATCCATGATAAAAGTACCGATTACTTCAAGAGGCGTTTCTCTGCTATTCTTGTCTAAATTGTTAGCATTTTGTCCGCCATATACAAATGTTTCATCACATAATAGCCACATAACAGCGTCAACACTTGTACTTTTTCCTGTTCCATTTTTTCCTACAAATGCACAAACAGTTTTGTCTTGGGGAATTTCGAATGTTTTATTGTCTAAACCCCTAAACTTAATAATTTCTAATTTTTTAAGTTTCATCTTTTTCCTCCTATGTATATTTTAATTAGAAATCAACCGACATTAAATCGGTTTCTATATTTAGTATAACACACTAATTTTAGTTGTCAAGTTGTAAATCAATTTTAGTAAGAAAAAAGCACCTAAAACCCTTTAAGTGCCTTTTCCCCTTTTCTAACTTAAAACAAAGGATAGAAAAAAAGATGATAGTTATTGGGAATTACCCCAATTCATATTATACATTTTTATTTTATTTTTTACAATAAAAAAAATAGAGGAATCAAAGGACTCCTCTTACAAAACTTACGTTTTCAAATGCAATTTAATTATATAATTTTAATTATATGTTGTCAATAAAAAGAAAGAATGAACTTAATTTAGTTCACTCTTTCATAAGGAGGAATGTTTATCATGCCACGTCCATTATTTCTTGATTACATTATAACCTTCAATGGTCTTGTTAATTAGTTTCTTAACTAACTTTCTAATAAATACAAATGGGATTCCTAATTCCTCACATTTTTCTTCTACTTTAGTTAATACATAATTAAATTTATTTTCTCCACCACTAATATTCAATTCCGCATATTTAATGGCTTCGTTCATGGTTGCAAGAATCTTCTTTACCCAACCATTCTTAATCGCTAGAATGGAATAATAAACTACATTCACTACTACAATTAAAGCAACCACAATAAGTTCAATAATTTCTTTTGTTGTCATCATTTTTTCTCCTTTTTACTTTTTTATAATCAATACAATTAATGCTGTAATCAATGCTACAACAATAGCTTTTAACGCTTCTTTACCGACAGTTATCCACAAATCTTTTGCTGTTTTACCTGGCGCTAATTTTAAGGATTCTATATCACTTGCTTGTTGTTTTTGCGCCTCTACTATACCAGATACAGACATATTCAACTTTTCAAGACTAACATTTACTTTGTTTAAATTTTCTGCAATATTTTCCATTTTATCTAAACGACGGTTAATAGTGCCGATTTGCTCGTCATGTTGAATTACTTTTGTTTCAAACTCTGTCATATAACCACCTACTTTCTCTAATCTCTACCCTTTCCTTTATTTTATTATAACTTGATTATTAAAAAAAATAAATACTTTTTTTATCAAAAAAATAAAACAAAAAGGGAAAAGTGTGTTTTTCCCTTAATCTTCTACTATCCAAAATACATCAACTATTTCTTTACTTGTGTATATATCAAGAACTTTGCATATTGTTTTTTGGAAATGTTTGTGATATATTATAGTAAAAGAAGGTGTTATTATGTCAACTAAATATTTAGATTTAAAAAATCAAAGATTTGGGAATTTAACTGCTATTGAATTAGTAAATGATTTTGAGAAAAATGGAACTACAAAAAAATGGAAATGCAAATGCGATTGTGGAAATTATATAAATGTTTCTGCAAGAGTATTAAATGACGCTAGAAAAAGAAAAATAAATATAAGTTGTGGTTGCTCTAAAAAAGCAAAATATTTAGGAAAAATATTTGGGGATTTTATTGTGTTAAAATATATAGATTCAACCTCCGATAAAAAACACAAAAGATTTTTATGTGAATGTAAAAAATGTGGTAAACAAACAATACTAAATTCTTTGCAATTATATAAATGCAAAAAGTGTCAAGAATGTCAAAAAAATGATTCAAATAAAATTAAAAAAATTAAAAAAATATTATATCAAATGAAACAAAGATGTTACAACGAAAATAGTAAAGATTATATAAATTACGGATTTAGAGGAATAAAAATATGTGATGAATGGCTAGGTAATAGCGATAATTTTGTAAAATGGTTTTTGAATAATAAAAATTATGATGATGATTTGACAATAGATAGAATTGATAATAAAGGTAATTACTGCCCAGAAAATTGCAGATTGGTAAATCGTAAAATTCAAAACAATAATAAAAGAAATAATATTATAATTGAATATAATAATAAAAAACAAACATTAAAACAATGGTGTGAGGAATTAAATTTACCATATAGAAAAACACATAAAAGATTATATGAATTAGGGTGGAGTATTGAAAAAGCATTTAGTCAAGAAGCAAAAAAATAGGAGAATTAAACTCCTATTTTTCTTTTAATCAACCACCCAAAAAACATCTACTATTTCTTTGGAGGAATCCCAAGTGTCATAAACGTTGCCATTTTTGGAAGCTACAAGATGTCCGTCAATTCTTAATATTAAATTTTTATCTCTAAAATCTTTAGCAATCTTTTCAACGCTATTTCCATTTCCATAAAACATAGGAAGTTCATACTTTTCACTTAATAATATATTATAACAATCTTTAACTATCATATCACAATTAAAATAATTACTTACTTTAAATAATTCTTGTAATACATAATCATAATCTATATCTAAAGCGAAAGCTATGGCTCTTACAACGCAGTCCCCTACTAATTCATGATTTGGATTTTCATTATGATAAATAAACATTTTAATCTTCGTCGCCTAAAACAATTTCATATAGATACTTGCATACTTTCTCACTTGGATCAACTGCAATATCATTATCTTCTAACCATGATTTAGCCATGCTTAAATAGATTCTTGCGTCATTTGAAATAGACGGATAATCAGAAACGTGCATTAAATAAATTGCATAAAATTCGTCCTCGTCAAAGTCTTTAAATTCAACACGCATTTCTTTTGCTTTAGCAACTACATTTTCTTTAGTCATGTTGAATCTGTCTTTTTTCTTTAACTTTTGAATCCACTCGTTTAAATCATGCTCGTATTCTTCGTCATAATCATCATCAGCATAATCTCTGCTTACATCAACATTATAAGTTCCCATGCGTTTTCTAGGTCGTTCATAGCCCATATAACGTTCTTCGTCGTCATATCTATTTCTATCTCTCCTAGAATCATACCTATAATCGTATTCTGGATCATAATCATAGTCGCCCATTGGACGATAGTTTCTATCCCTACGCATACCCCTAGACATTCTTTTTCTTTCTGCTCTATCTCGCATATATCTATTTCTTCTCATATCTCTCATATTATAGCACCTTCTCTATGTTCATAATTACACTTGTATAAGTTGCTTCTACTCCTGTATTTACTAAAGAAATAGCCTTTGCAACTGTTGAATTGCAACCTAATACGCAAGTTGAATCAACTAGCACGAAATAGTCTAAAGTCAAAGTTCTTAATTCTGTATCTGGTGTTGTAATTGTTTCATTTGCAAACACCCCAGAAACCGCAAAACCATTTTCATATAATTGTAATGCTAAAGTTCCTGCTTCTGCACCGCTTGCGACTGCGGTAACTGTAATATGATATATACCGCTTTGTTGTAAAATCACATCAGAATTATCAAACTCGAATGTTTTTACTCCATTGATTTTTCTACAATATCTACGATATACATTACCTAGTTGAATGATACCATTTGTTATTACTTCTTGTGTCGCAAAATTTCTTGTTCCTATCAATAACATATTCTTTCTCCTTTTCTTTCTTTAAAATAAAAAGCGTAAAGATTATTCTCCTTACGCTTACTAGATAATTAGTCTAAAATATAGGATAGTTAATCCTTAAAATAATAAATATTTAATTATTGAATACTTTGTCCGTTGCAACCACAACCGCAACCACAACCATTATTATAATTACAATAAGGGTTTTGTACTACATAGGCAGGGATTGGACTTGGTGTTCTTAAAGCATTGACAATTTGAGAAGTTTGCTGTGCTTGTGATAACTCGCCTCTTAAAGCTGTATTTTGTGCTTGAAGTGTTGCTAACTTTTCTTGTGTCATGAAATCAATAATTCTTTGTGTATTGTCTGCACTTGCTTGTCTAGTTGCACATTCTTCTGTTGCAATAGTATATTTAAGGTCTGCTAATTGTGATCCTAAAACATTTCCAACATTGTTAATTGTTTCTCTAGTTTGGCAACAACAATTTTGCATATTGAAACCTAAATCATTCATAGCTAAACGATTCTCATAACCATTTGTAGTAATTGCATTGATTACATTTCCAAAATCAGTGTTTAAATCAGTTGTGATTCCGTCTAACTTGTTTGTAATCTGCATTGTATCTAATGCGTTATGTAATGATGATTCAATATCATTTGTTGCTTGGTAAGTATGATTTCCATTTCCACCGAAACCGAAACCATTACCACCCCAACCACCGAAAATGATTGCGATAGCTAATAAACCCCAAATACCACCAAAATCTCCAAAACCACCATTATTGTAATATGGTGTTCCAACATTGATTGGCATTTCGCCTTCTACATAAGCCATATAATTTTTCTCCTTTCCTAATTTTAGATTTATATATTAACATTTATCCTACCTAGAATTGATAAATGATAATATCTAATTACTGTTAATCATCTTCATCAATTCTGCAGGATTGATTCCCCTTTGTTGACATATATTATTTAAAATTTGATTAGGATTCATTCCACTTTTTAGCATATTTAAAATCGGTTGCATTTGTGGATTTCTCATAGCCATTTGTTGAAATAAAGCCATTGGATTTTTTGCGTTTTGAAACGCTTGGTACATAGATTTCATCTGCCCTATTCTATTTGTATTCATAGGGTTTGCAGGATTTATATTGTTAAAAGGATTTCCATTCATGATTATTCCCCTTTATTTGCTTTAGAATTTTCGTTTTTATAAGGCTTTTCTATCTTCTTTGATAATTCATCTAACCTTTTACTTAAAATGTCAAAATCTGCCTTTAATACATAATCTTGACTTTGTTGCGGTTGCGAATTATTGCCCTTTAATTCATTTTCACTTACTTCTGTTAATTTAAAATATCTTAATGTGGATTGTCCTACGCTATTAGATGATTTCATATAACATAATGGACTATCGCTATCCATTAAAAGAATAGTTTGATTAGGCGGAACTTGAAAAGATTTTGCACCTTCCAAACCATTCACGAAAGCGTATTGATTCATTTGTGGTTGTTGATTTTGTTGTTGAAACATTTGAGGTTGTTGCATTTGATTACCATAATTATTTTGGTAGTTTGGATTTACTCCATAAGGTTGGTAAATATTCCCATAAGGATAATTTCCATATTGGTTGTAATTAGGCATGTAATAGTCCTCCTAGATTTATTTTTCACTGCCATTTTATCACTATAAAAATCATTAAAAAGTTTACATAGGGTTTACAAAACAAAAAAAGACTAGATTTTTTCTCTAGTCTTTAAATATTTTCTTTCTACTTCTATTGATAGATATTTTAATTGTTTGTAAATCAACACACTCTAAATCTGCAATTTCCTGGTATGTCATATTTTTTATATATTTCATTACCATTCTATCCGTTGCATTTTTGCTCAATTTTGCTTTTTTACATAATAGCAATAACTTTGATTCATTCCTTAAATCTTCTTCTTTTATTAAGAAAATTTCTAATGAAAACTCTAATATTGCATTTAATAAAGTTATTAAAAATATAATAAATAAATTACTATATACAGATATATCTAAATTATTACAAAATATTAAATATATTAATTCAATGAATATGGTTATAATTTTACAAAGTCTTACTGCCTTAATTGGATCATCTTGTATCGTATCAGCATGAAATCTATATCTAAAACAATTTTGAATAGCATTATAAAATAAAACGAATAATAACATTTGGTAGAATCTGCCTACAAAATAAGAAAAAGATAAAAGGATTGCGTTATATAAAATATAACTTAACAATCCTTTAATTTTAAACAACAATAATTTTTTACTTGCCTTCATTTTCTTTTTTGGCAATAGCCTTATCAAGAGTTTCTAAAAAATCTTTATCTGGATTCTTTTTCTTTAATTCGGCTTCTTTTAATGCTTTTAATTCAGTTGTTGATTTACCAAAAAACCAACCCCAAGTCCATGATCCCATATAATATACCTCCATAAATAAAATAGTCAAAAATACATAATAGTCAAGTTGCATGACAAATTGTATAAGGAACGGATAACTAATGAAATTCGCATTATCTAAACCCCTAACCAATAAAATCAAAACTTGCCATAAGTTTAATACTACATAGATAACGATAGGCAATAAAATGTTAAACCATGTTTTATTAAGTTTATTTTTCTTACAATTATAGATTATGGAAAATATTATAATAAATACTTCAAATATTATTCCTATAAAGTTTATTTCATCTTTTAAAAGAAAAATACCTAAAAATAGAATGTTAAATATTAAACAATAATACCATTTACTATATTTATTTTTCATCATCAAAGAAAGAAATAGTAAATTGCTACTAAATACAAAACATAACATTCTAACAATCTTACTAACAATCCATTGACTATCTATAAAATCACAAATTTCTATAAAAGTTTTATTTTCCGATACGATTGGATACCATATCCCAAAACAAAACTTTAAAACTAATAAAATTAGTAAGCACAACCACAGTACGATCCATAATCGAAATATAAATTTTTTAGTGTCTAGGATTTTGTTTATAAAGTCGATTATTGATTTTCCCATAGTAATTGTCCCCCACTTTTACTAGCATTTAAAATTTGTAGATTCATTATATTATCTTTACTTTTATTTTGCAATACCTTTTTTCAAAAAATGTTTAAAAAGAAAAATCCCCCTAATTAAAGGGGGATAATTTTATGGTTTTGGTGTTAGTTTTGAAATTACAAAATGAACATTGCTACCAGTTCCACCTGCAATTCCGATTTCTCCATCATAATTGAATAATTGGGCATCAAAAGGGTAATCGCCTTCTATATCGAGTTTAGTTGTTTCAAAAGTCAATAAATTAAATTTATATAGAGTTTTATTTTGAACAATATCTCTTGAAATAAAATAATAATCATTTCCAATAAAACAACCATTTTTTTCTGGAATTGAAATGTTTTCCCCAAGTTGTAAAGTTGTTTCTTTTTCCCAAGTGGAAGTAATTAAATTAAAAGAATAAAGTTCAAATTGATTTCCTACTGAAATTAAAACATAAATTTTTACACCAATTTTATAAGAGTCAACTATAACGCTTTGAGTTGGCTTTTCACCTTCATAATAAGTTAACTTTGTTGGATTTGTAAAAGAAATTGTTTTATTTGTTACATCCACTTCAATATTAATACTATATAGATTATAGCCACTGTCTAAAATATACATTTTCCAACCATCTATAAAAGCATATTTAATATCATAGTCTACAAAATTATCAACTGAATAAAAATCAGCAAAAGTATCACCATACATCTCGGAAACTGGCAAAGCCTTAATCATTAATTGATTATAATTGTTTGCATTATTAGCTACAAACAAAAACATTCCACCAAACTCTATAATTACAGGATTTACAGTTACTTGTCCGAAAATATTTCTAGTGCTAAATTGATTTGATTCTCGGTTATACGCAACTAATTCGTATGTTTGAGTAAATCTTGGATCATATTTTGCACCACCAAAACTAAAAATATTATTACTTACAGCAAGAGTTGTAAAATCAATACGTCTTTTTCCGTTATCTTCTCCGATTTTTTCTACTATGTATTTTTTGTTTCCACCACTACCACCAGCTAGGCTTCTAATTCTCTCTAAATTATTATTACCAGTAGCACCACCAGCAATAAGTTCTTTTTTGTAAATCTTTTCTTTTGTTAATTCACTCATTTTTATTTCTCCTTTTCTTATTTCTATTTTTATTATACAATGATTTTTCTAAAATAAAATATACATTTTTAAATTTTAAATATTTTCATTATACTCTACTTTAGGAATCTCATTCTCATTTTGAGATTCTTGTTTTAATTCTTCTTGCAATTCCTCATACTTTGCTTTTGAAATCTTTTTGAATCCTTTAGGAATAGGATTGTAAGCAAAATTAGTAGTTACTACAAAAGATTTTTCAGTTTCATTATAGTAATAATTCATTGTTATACCTCCACAATCACATCAGTAAATGTCGCAGTATCTGGAACATTATAAGTATTACCATTTCCCAAAAATAATCTAATACCAACATTATCTGCATAAAAATGAAAACCATATAATCCGTAAACATACGTTGAGGATGTTCCATCATTATAAAATCCAGTAGCAACAATCAAATTTGTATGACCAATTTTTTCTATTAGATAATTATAAAAATTATTATAAGTTAATGGTGTATTATCATTAGTAATTACATCCACCAAAACCCTTTGGTTATAGTAACCTATTTCAAAGTTAATGTATAAATGATGAATATATATTTTTCTACCCTTTACATCATAATTTTTTCCTCTTATTAGAAGTTTATCTAAATTACCGATTGTTTCATCGGATGAGTTTTCTTGTAAAAAGTCATCTGGAATTTCTAAATTGCAAGTTCCACCATTTTTGTTTACATCTAGGCTTTGTGAAGTAATTTCATAAATGGATTCCATTTCTTCATCACTCTTAATGCCTTTGCCTACTGCAATATACAATTCACTTGTTGTAATTGTAACTAGATTTTCACTATTTTCTCCGATAACTGAAATTGTGAAACCGTCATTTCTAATTATCCTATTAGGTACTTGACATTTATTATCACTATCTAAATATATTTTATATCTTAATACATCATTTTCAAATATAATAGCTTTATTGGTATTATTCCAATCTTCACTAAAGGTAAACTCTGCAAACAAATAATTTTTTGATTTCTCAATGATCATATGTGTATCAGTCCTACTTAATATTTGCTTTTCAACATTAAACGTAATTGTCATTTGATTTGCCATAATATCTTTTCTCCTTAAATAACATTATCGGTAAGAGTAGAAATAATGCTTGTGTTTAAATTTACATCTAAATCAGAGGTTAAATTTATTATATCAGTATATTCTACTGTCATATATGAAGTTCCGGGAAAAGGACTACTAAAAGACAATCTCGTTATAAATTCAATATGTTGTGTATTAGAATTTGACACCATTCCAGAACAACAAATACTACCTCTAAAACGAGAAGTAATATTATCTTTGGTTATAGTTTCACTACTTCTATCTATTATAGTAAAATATACTGTTGCAGTCCTACTACCACTCGAAAATGTCATTGTAATATAATGGGCGAATGAAAGTCTATTCTTTACATACTCGCCATTTTCTAAAGCTACGTTTATATGCTCCGCTGTTGCAGTATCGCCATTTTCAAATTCATTCCCACTATTAACATTTGCTAGTGGTGTATATATATCTCGCCATGCTGTTGCCATTAACTTCACACTCCTTAATTTTTAATTTCTTGTAAGACTAAATCAATTAAGATTTGTCCCTCATATTTAACTTTTCTATCAATAACTCTCCAATATACCTCATTATAGTTTTTGTCATAAAGCACATTGTTACCCTCTTTATTTTCGATTCTAACATTGTCGTCAATCTCTAAAATTTGCCCATTATTCCATTTTTTAACAAGTTCCCCATTGATTGTATATAAGTCGCTCGGAAAAACGGAAATTCTCGCAATTTTGATACCGTCTGCATAATCTTCAAGAATTGATTGTCTTAATGTTTTTTCAACTGTATCAGTTTGAATATTAGTATTCTCTAAATCGAAAAATTCATTTTTAGATAGTGTTACTGCATTTTTATAATTAACAATGCTTGTTTCATCATCAAAGAACACTCTGTCATATCTATTAACCGTTAAGATAGAATAATCAAAATCCGAATATTGCTTTTGATATGGTATGTTGAATATATGCTCTCCGATAGTAATTTTTGGTCTTGCACTACTAAAAAACAAAGCATTACCACTATCATTAAAATAAGCATTTAAACCAAAAGCATTACATATCTTATTCGCTATTTCTAATACATTTCCTTCTAAAGTCAATGTTTGTCCGCTAGGTATCTCAAAATAGGATAAATAAGTTCCTACATCAATATCTACATTTCCATTTGAAGTCCACATTAACATATCTTTAAAATCTAAATCAAAATCAAAATCCGAAAAAACAGCACCTAGAACATTATAGCCACTTGGAAAAGTTTGACTAAAATATTTGTTTTGAAATTTCTCTATGTCATTCGTTAGTTGAAATTGCATTGTATAGTTATCAGTAAAATATGGGGCAGAATTAGATATATGAGATTGTAACAATCTATTATTAACATATAAATCTAGTGTAAATAAATATACACCTAAATATCCCATTTTACTATACTCTAATAATGTT
>CALATF010000071.1 GCA_937891595.1 uncultured Clostridia bacterium | reverse complement strand
TTTTACAATTGCGCCATCCATATCAACAAAAACTGGTATATACACTTTTGAAATAGTTAAAGCTTTAACAAAAGAATTAAAGCCAGACGTAGTTATTCTTATAGACTCTTTAAGTTGCAAAAAAGTAAACAATCTTCTAAAAACCTTTCAAATCAACACCGTTGGGCTTACTCCTGGATGTGAAATAGGCAACAAACAACCAACTATAGACAAACACACATTATCTGTTCCAGTCCTATCCATAGGTTGCCCTACTGTAATAAATTTAAAGGATATTAATAGAGAATTTCAAGAAGACAAAGTATTAACATTAAAAGACATTGATATTGCTGTTAAAAAATGTGCAGATATTATAGCTTTTTCCTTAAATAAAGTAATACATTCTAACTTAACAAGCAACGAAATAATATTCCTAACAAAAAAATAACCTAGTTAAGTATACTTGCAATTAAAAAAACTATTGCATTTTTTCCTTCCATATTACCGTTTTTAACCATATACTCTACTTCTATACACTTATCAAAAATTTCTTTCAATTTCTTTTGACCAAACATTGAAGCCTGTTCTTTACTTTTTGTTATAGCAAACTCTTTTACCCCTAACATTTGTGACATGTAACTTTTATCAAATTCGCTACGAGAAACCAAAAATAATCTTCTAAAATAATTTGATATAGCTGATATTATAGTTACAGGCTGTTCTTTGTTTTTTAACATTGTGTCAATTAAAATATAAGCTTTATCTGAATTCTTTGAGCAAATGGCATTTGTTAAATCAAAAATAACATATTCAATATCTTTTGCTACATTTTGTTCTATATCATCTTCAGTAATTAAAGAATGATTTCTTGACAAACTTATACTGTTTAATTTATCTAACTCAGTATCTATTTTGGTTATGGAATTATTTGAGTACTCTATAAGTTTATTAACTGCACCATCTGATATTTTAATACCTTCCCTATTTATTTTATCATTGATAATTAGTTTTATAGTATTTGATGAAATATTTTGGCAATCTATTAAATTCGCCTTGTTTTCAAAGCTTGTAAAAAACTCACTTTTTACTGAACTATAAAAAACTATACAAGTTGTTTCATTTGGGTTTTCAAAATACTTTAGAAAAATTTTCTTTTCATTCTCATTCTTTTTTCCTAAATAATCATGAACAATAATTAACCTTTTCAAATCACAAAAAGGTGCTACTTGACATGCAGATACTATGTCACTTGCTGTTTTATTACTTTCGTCACTAAAAATTACTTTGTTAAAATCTGAAAATGATAAATTTAAACTTTGTTCTATTATTTTTAAAGTATATGTGGTTAAATAACTTTCTCCACCGTTTATCATATAAAAAGGTAAGACTTCTTTTTTTATGTTATCTTTAAATTCTTCAAATTTCATAATCTCTTCTCCCATGTAAACCATTATTATATCTAATTTAATTAATCTTATAATAAAAGTTATCATTAACAGTTAATATTACTTTATTAGTTTTTAAACAATCTTTCAATGCATTTTCAATAGCATTGTTTATTCTAACACAATCTATTTTAAAGTTTAAGTCACTTAGTATAAAATCCTTTAAATAAACTTCATTTCCCACATTGAAATCAAATTCAAAATAGTTAAAATAACCAAAATCTATAAACGCACCTACAAAAACATGGTTGCTATATTTATATTCTAAATCAAACTCATGTAAATTAATTCTTTTGTTACTTTGTACATTAACAACATTTGCCCTCATTTGTATTAAGTTATTATACGACTGGTGATTAAAAGGTAAATATATTGTAGTATTAAATTCTTTTAATAAAGGATTTAATAAAGTGGCTTCGAAAGTATAATCTTCTGTAAAGATAATTCCATTTAATTTATTTATTCTTCTATTTGTTAATTCTTGAATAATAAGTTTGATATTATATTCAGTTATTTCAGGGTTTATCATGTAACAACTATTATTATTTGTTACCAGTAAAGATGAAAAACCGTATTTTTTGTTATCATAAAAGAAAAATGCATTTTCAGTTGATTTAAAAGGTTTTAAACTAAAATAAATACTAGTTGATGTTAAAGAAAATAATATAAGTACTAATGCGATTTTAAATTTTATATTCAATAATATGAAATTACTTAAACTGTATAAAAATAAATAGTAGACCAAAGATGCTATTAAACTAAAAGAAGATATTTTTATTATTCCAAACGGAAGTACAGCTACACAAGAGTTTAATGCTATAACTAAACTTAATAAAGAACCTGGCAAAAAGTATAAAAATTGCATAAAAGGCATAACAACAGCTAGTAAGTTTATTACAAAAAGTAAGGTATAAAATAAACTAAATATAGGCAGAGTAAATAAGTTACCCAAAATAGACCATGTAGCATAATATCCATAAAAATGCGATAATATAGGCAACAATGTTAGCTGTGTTGCTATTGAAACACTAATTAAAGATATTAACTTTTTAAGAACAATATTTTTAATGGTTAATTTGTTAAACAAGCGAGAAAAAAGTAAAATGCCAAAAACAGCAGCAAAGGTCATTTGAAAACCACCATCAAAAACATTTAATGGATTTAAACACAATAAAATTATTCCTGATAAGCTTAAAGTGTTTAAATTGTCATTTTTTCGCTTAACAATTTTAGCAAACAACGCCACCATGGACATTATCGAAGCTCTTACAACTGGTGAATTAAAAGAACATAGATAACTAAAAATAGTTAAACATAGGACTGAAATAATGAAAATACTTAAGTTGTTTAGTTTCACCTTTTTTAAAATAAAAAATAAAATAGCAACAATTAACCCTACGTGCAACCCTGAAACGGCAAATATATGCATTACACCCGAAACTTTAAAGGTGTTTAAAAGATTGTCGTTCACCTCTTTCTTATCACCAAATAAAACTCCAAATGCCAAATTGCCTTTTTCAATGCCTAAATTTTTAACTAATAAATCTTTATTATATTGTTTAAATAACTCATTTAAAGGCATATTGCCATTTATAATTATAGTATCGTTTTTATAAACAACATTTTCTGAAGTATATCTAATATCGTTAGTTAAATACAATGTATTAATTTTGCCATTAGAAATTAAGTCTGTTGCCTTAACCTTTGTGTTAAATACTATTTTATCACCTATATTTATACTGCCTATATCTTCACCATTAAAAGAAATAGACATTTTACCATTTATATTAAATTGTTGGTTTTCCTGTGTTAAAAAAGATAAGTTGTCTAATGTTAAATAAGAAAAATTAGAATTTACTTTATTGATATTTTTTACTTTTGCTGAAATAGTTAAAACTTGGTTTTCGAAAGCTTTATTAGAAAAGTTTTTTACAAAAAAATAAGGATAAATTGAAAAGATTGAAAGTAATATAACAGAGATGACTAAACAGCCATGTTTTTTCTTTATTAATAATAAAACTAAAAATGCTAACGTAAATAATAAACCAAATAAATAAAATAAACTAACATTTAACATCACACTAAAAAAAATCGTTAACAAGCTAACGACGAAAAGCAAAAATATAGTTCTAAAGTTAATTATTTTTTGCAAAATTTACCCTTTTAAGCATTTATTATCAAAATTATATTACATCAAGATTTAAATATAGTCAAAAAAAAGTTTTAATTTAAATATAGGTATAATTTTGTTTATCTAAGAATATATAATTAGATAATAAAATTATTAATTGATTTTTTGATTTTTTCGTGCTATTATTATACGGTCAATTAATAAGCCATCATAGTATAAGGGTTAGTACACTGGCCTCTCAAGTCGGCAATGCGGGTTCGAATCCCGCTGGTGGTACCAAATAATAAAAGATAGATTAAAATTATGAACATAAAAGAAACGGCAAAAGCATATTTAAGATTATCAATAGAAAGAAATAAAACTGTTAAAAGTTTTGATTTTAGCAATAAAGAAAAACAAGGTTTATCATTAAGCAAATTTAATGAAGATTTTTCCAAATTATACGGAATCATATATACAGGTTTAAACTTAATAGCTAAAGCAGATGCAGAAGATGAAACAAGAAATTTACCAAATATTTTTATAGAAATAATGCTTATTAGTGCAAAAGCTGAACACGTTAGAGACCTTTTAAGAGAACAAGATTTTCGTTCAGAAAAAGAAATGCAAAAACTATTAAATTGCGAAAGAATAATTGATGGTGCCTCTGATTTTCTCAACCTTTCTAGATGGTCTTTCCCAAAAGAGTTATCTAAGGAAATTATTATAGAAGAAGCAAATAAAAGATTGCCAAATGATGCACAATTAAATAACGAAAATGATACACAATTAACTACAAACGAGATTATTCAAAAAATAGCTGAATCAGAACAAGTAGCTGATAATGCTACTCAGAACGATGATAATGAATATTCTTCGTTAATTGATGGAATAAGAGAGAAAATGCCATCTGAAATAATTGCAGAAAGTAAAACAAATCAAAATTCTTTTGATAATAATCAAGAAAATGACGACCAAATTCCAACAATAAAAATACCGCAAGATACTATTAAAAATTATGAAGAATAAAAAATATGTTTATGATAAAAAAGTTAAGATATAATCTTAACTTTTTTTATTTGTATATTATTAGAAAAAAATAAAAAACTACTATAAATAGTAGTTTTTACGATTTTTATTTAAGTAAATTATTTTTTAATATCTAATTTTATATGAACATCTTTTAATTGTTGCTCAAATACTTGGTTTGGAGCTCCCATAAGCGGATCTTGTGCCGATTTATTCATAGGGAAAGCAATTACTTCCTTAATGCTTTCCTCATTACATAAGAACATAAGCAACCTATCAAAACCTATTGCAGCACCAGCGTGAGGTGGTGCACCATATTTAAAAGCATTAAATAGTGCTGGAAATTTATTTTCTACTACTTCTTTTGAATAACCCGCAATCCTAAATGCTTCAACCATTATATCGCAATTATGATTTCTTACAGCACCGCTAGCAAGTTCTACTCCGTTTAAAACTAAGTCGTACTGATAAGCTAATATATCTAGTGGATTTTTACCCTTTAAAGCTTCCATTTCGCCTTGAGGCATTGAAAATGGATTATGAGAAAACTCTACTTTACCATCGTCGCTTTCTTCATAGAAAGGAAAATCAACAACAAAACATGGTTTAAAAGAATTTTTATCTATTAAATTCAATTTATCACCGAGTTCATTTCTTAAACTTCCTGCAAGCTTCATAGATTTTAAACGATTAACATCCGCAATAATAAAGATGGTTTCTCCATTTTCTAAAGACATTTTTTCTTTTAATTTGTTAATATCTTCATCACTAAAAAATTTAGCTGCTGGGCCTGATAATGTTTCATCTTGATATTTTAAATAAACAAGACCACCAGCCCCTTGAAGCTTAATAAAATCTGTTAAACCATCAAAAAATCTTCTGCCCATTTCGTTTGCCTTAGCTTTTAAAGCAAAAATCTGTTTGCCATTAAACACAGCAAATTCATGGTTTGTAAAAAGTTGAGTTAATTCATATAGCACTAATGGATTGCGTAAATCAGGCTTATCCGAGCCATAAGCAAGCATTGCATCATTAAATTTAATTCTTCTAAAAGGTGGTTTATCACAAGGTAAAGTTGAGAAATGTGTCAACGTGTTATATAAAACATTTTCCATGACTTCTAAAATTTCATCTTGTGTTGCAAAACTAACCTCAAAATCTAATTGATAAAAGTCGGTAGGACTTCTATCTGCCCTTGCATCTTCATCTCTAAAACAAGGGGCTATTTGAAAATATCTATTAAAACCACTAACCATTAAAAGTTGTTTAAATTGTTGAGGGCTTTGTGGTAATGCATAAAAATTACCTGGATTCATTCTGCTAGGAACTAAAAAGTCCCTTGCTCCTTCTGGGCTTGAAGAAGTAAGTATAGGCGTTTGGACTTCAAGAAATTCAAGTTCATTCATTTGTTGTCTTAAAAATTTTAAAAGCTCTGCCCTAAGTAATATATTTTTATAGTTTTGCTCGTTTCTTAAGTCTAAATATCTATATTTTAACCTTGTATTTTCATTTTGTTCTCTTGCTTTTAAAATTTCAAAAGGTAAAATTTCAGTACATGAACCTAAAATTGTAATACTCTTAGCTAAAATTTCAATTTCACCCGTAGCCATTTCAGTATTAATATTCTTTTCGCCACGTGACCTAACTTCACCACGTATAGAAACAGTACTTTCACGTGTTAGGTTTTCAACCATTTTTTCGTCTTCAACAAAGACTTGAACTACTCCTGTTTGGTCACGAAGCGTAATAAATGTTAAGCCCCCCATTTTGCGAATATTATTTACCCAACCAGCTACTTTCACTTCTGCACCTATGTACTTTGCGTTTAATTTACCACACATAATATTATGATAGATGTTATTTTTTAAACTAACCATTATATATATTCTCTCTTTTAAATTCTTATACAAACTTATATTATACACAAAATTTTTAAAAATCAAATATATTTTATAAATAATTAAATAGATATTTTCTTAGTATTAAGAAAATTACTACCTAGTTTTATTTTTAGTCAAAAAGCACAAAGATACTAATAACATTGACAATAATTAAATTTATGGTATAATATAAACAAATAAAAAAAAGGATGGTAAATTCCTATGGCAAATATAAACGTTTCCGCAAGAAAAGATGGAGTTCAATCATTTATAAGCTCTGCTAAAAGAGTAGCTAAACCTACAGCATTAGGTGTAACTATTTTTGCTATCACAGTTGCTGGGGCTTTGGGAGTAAAAGAACTTAATAATAGCCAAGAAAATAAACCAACAGTTCCACCTCCAGCAGGTACTAGTGCTTCACAATCGGCTGCAAAAACAACTACACATGTAAATAAAACTACTGGTGTTATAACAGAAACGACTACAGACGGATACACTACTGTAGTTACAACAACAAATCCAACTACTGGCATTATTATAACTACAACAAAAGTGGTAGATATTACTACAGGGAAAACAACTACTACAACTGAAGTTACAGATACAACTAAACATCACAACCCAACAACAACTACTACTACAACTACTAAACCTAGCACAACAATACCTTTAGATTTAAGTACTACAGTAGCTACTACTACACAAGCACCTGTTGTAGATGAAACTGAATCTCAAAAACAAACTACTACAGTACCTGCTTCTAGTGAGGTTGATTTAACTGATTCAAACAACGAACCGGAACCTAAACCAACGGATCCTAAACCAACTGAGGCTGAAAGCGAGGGAGAAATTTTGCTTGGTAATCCTAATGCAGGTAAAATGCCGGGAGTATCTCCTGGTGCAATAGCTCCTCAAAGTAGCGAAGAGCTAGCTCAAGAATAGAAAAAAATATATAAAAAGCACCAAATATTTGGTGCTTTTTTGTTTTTATAAATTAATTATTTTGTAATTTTTGAGAAATTATATTTTTTAAATCTTCTATTTTTACACGTTCTTGATTCATAGTGTCTCTATTACGAATAGTTACTGTATTATCTTCTAAAGTATCAAAATCTATTGTAATACAGTATGGAGTACCTATTTCGTCGTGTCTACGATATCTTTTACCTATGCTACCAGATTCATCAAAATCGCAATTAAATTCTTTCTGAAGAAGTTTAAAAACTTCTACAGCTTTTTCGTTAAGATTTTTTTGTAGTGGTAGAACTGCGACTTTAAATGGTGCTAGTTGTGGCTTTAATTTTAATACTACCCTTGTTTCACCATTATCAAGTGTTTCAGTTGTATAAGCGTTACAGATTGTTGCTAAGAATAATCTATCTGCACCTATTGAATATTCAATTATATTTGGTAAAATTTTTTCATTTGTAAATGGGTCTGTATATAAAAGTGTTTTACCAGAATATTCTTGATGACGAGATAAATCCCAAGTTCCCCTGTGATGAATACCATTAAGTTCTTGCCAGCCTATAGGAAATTTAAATTGAATATCACATGCAGCTTTTGCATAGTGTGCAAGTTTATCATGATCATGAAATCTTAATTTATCAGCATCTAAACCTATTACCTCTTTAACAAATTTTAATGCTTTTTGTTTATAATCTTCATAAGTTGGCATGCCATCTTCTTCTTTACAGAATTTTTGAAGTTCCATTTGCTCAAATTCTACAGTTCTAAACAAAAAGTTACCTGGTGTAATTTCATTTCTAAATGATTTACCTATTTGTGCAATACCCATTGGCATTTTTCTTCTTGTTGTTCTTAATACATTTTTAAAGTTTACAAATATACCTTGTGCT
>CALATF010000070.1 GCA_937891595.1 uncultured Clostridia bacterium | reverse complement strand
ATCGCTCAGCAGTATTTGTTTTATTGGAAAAGAGAGAATGGATAAAAATCAGTCCATTGGGGACGACCTCATTTGGGTAAATTTTTACTAAATGGGGGCGTCCCTGATGAACAATATTCTAGTGATAGATATAGAATTGTTTTTGATGAACCTCAACGTGCAATTTCAAAAGGACAGGCTGTTGTGCTATATGATGGAGATATTGTTGTTGGTGGCGGTACAATAGAATAATTTCAGGCATTTAGTATGAATTTTTATTGTATATCGCCTAAAAAACTCTTTACAATATTCTGAAATAATGTTAAAATTTAGTAAGAGTATAAAATCCTTTTTACGGAGTGATGTTTTATGAAAAGATTTACAGGTCATAAAGAGGATTGGGGAACTTTTATTGATATAAAACAATGTGATAAAAAGGTTAATACTAAAAAGTTAGAAAATGCCAACTTTATTAAAGAAGTTGCAGGAGAAGGTGTCTATTTTACTTATCAAAATACTAAATATTTTGTAGGCAGAAAAGAGGCTGGGTCTAAAATAACAACAGTAGAAATTTATAAAAAAGAAGAAAAGCTGGGAGAAATTTATTTTAAAGACGCTATAAAACCTACTGCTAATTTAACTTGTAAACAATTAAATGAAATTGATGTAAAAACAATTTTACTTTCAGGTGATAATAAAGAAATTGTTAATCAAGTGGCAAAACAAGTTGGTATAAATGAAAGTTTATGTAATTTATTGCCACAAGACAAATACTCATATATTGAAAACTTAAAAAAGAATAAAAATTTATTTGTAGGTTATGTGGGAGATGGTATTAATGATGCTCCTTCTTTAATGCTTAGTGATGTTGGCTTTAGTATGGGCTTAAATGGTAGTAGTGCTAGTATAGAAGCTTCGGATGTTGTTTTAGTGGATGATAATCCTAATAAAGTTGTTACTGCAATTAAACTTTCTAAATTTACTCGCAAGATAGTTTGGCAAAATATTATTTTGTCGGCTGGTATAAAACTATTATTTTTAACGCTTGGCACTCTTGGTATAACTGGAATGCTAAGTGCAGTTATTGCTGACGTTGGTGTAACTGTTCTAGCAATTTTAAATAGTTTGCGAGCATTAAAACACAAAGTCAAAGATTAAATTAAAATACACATTCTTTTATAAATAAAGGATGTGTTTTTTGTTATTTTAATTTCAATTATTAAGCATTTTCAAAATAACTTTAGTAAAAGTTTTGAAAAGTAAAATTGTCCACATTTTTTTAACAAAATGTTAAAAATATAAATAATAAACTTGTAAAAAAAATTTTTCTATTTTATAATACAAATAATTAGTAATTACGTATATATGGTAGGGGGCAAAACTATGTTTAAGAGTTTTATGGAAAAGTTAAAAGAATCGTTAATGGCTGTACTTCCTATTACTCTTATTGTTTTTGCACTTATTATTTTTGTAATTCCAACAGATATTGATGTTATTATAAAATTAGCTATTAGTGCTGTTTTGTTATTACTTGGCATTGCACTATTCTCTTTAGGTGCTGATAGTTCTATGATTGAACTTGGTAACAACATAGGTTCTACAATATCAAAATCTAGAAAAATATGGTTTATGATAGCTTGTAGTTTTGTAATCGGGTTTATTATTACTTTTGCAGAACCTGACTTAATGGTACTTGCTACACAAATAGCACAATATTCAACTTTAAGTAATGTTTGGATTTTTATTAGTATTGTTTCCGTAGGTGTTGGAATTTCTTTAATTCTTGCAATATTAAAAATGGTTTGCAAATGGAAGCTATCTGCTATATTAGCAGTTGTTTATGCAATTATTATAGTTTTAGCCTTTTTTGTTCCACAGGAATTTATGCCCATAGCGTTTGATTCGGGCAGTGTTACAACAGGGCCTATTTCAGTACCTTTCTTAATAACATTTGGTTTAGGTCTTTATGCTGTTAGAGGTGGTAAAAACGAAGACGAGAGCTTTGGTCTTATTGCTTTGTGTTCAGCAGGCCCTATACTTTCAGTTATGATATTAAGCTTATTCTTAAAACCAGGTAGTGGTGCAGTTGTAGAAGAAGCTGTTGCCTCAACTGGTATTTGGCAAGAGTTAGGTGGAGCATTTGTTGGTTATTTAGGTGATGTTGCTTTAATTTTATTACCTATTATTGCGTTGTTTGTTGTTTTTCAAATTTTTGCATTCAAATTTCCTAAACAAAAAGTATTAAAAATGTGCATGGGCTTTTTATACACATATGTAGGCATTGCTTTATTCTTAACAGGCGTTGAATGTGGGTATTTACACATAGGAACAGTTATAGGTGAATTTTTTGCTTCACTTTCTTATAGTTGGATAGCTATCCCTGTTGGTTTTGCACTTGGAGCATGTGCTATTTTAGCCGAACCTGCGTTACATGTTCTAAAAAAGCAAGTTGAAGATATTACCGGTGGTGTTATTAAACAACGAATTATTGTAATTTTTGTTTCCATAGGTGTTGCTTGTTCAGTTGCTGTAGCTGTAACTCAAGCTATGTTTGATTTTAGTTTGCTTTATGTAGTTGTTCCTGTTTATGTTATATGTATTGATTTAGCTTTCTTTAACACAAAGTTATTTACTGCTATTGCATTTGACTCGGGTGGTGTTGCTACTGGGGCTATGGCAGTTTCGTTTATTTTGCCTATGGTAACAGGGCTTGCAGTTGGTTCTTCTTCGGGTTTTGGCACGATTGCTTTGATTGCTGCATTTCCTATTTTAACAATGCAAATTCTCGGCTTTGCTTATAAACTTGTACTTATTAAGAATGCTAAGAAACAAGTTGCTGGTAAAGTTAAGAAAATTGAAATCATTGAATTTAACTGGAATGGTCTTAGTGAAATAGAAAATGATAAATCTAAAAAAAGAGTTTAATCTTTTTAAGGAGTAAAAATGGAAAAGTTAAAAAAAGAAAAAAGAGTTTTATTCAAAAAAAGTTCTAACAAAACTTCAACTTTAAAACCACCTATGTTCGAAATGCTAACCGTTATTGTTAATCGTGGTAAAGGTGAAGAAGTAATTGAATTTCTTGAACAACAAAAAGTAAATTTTAATATTGCTACATTTGGTTTGGGTACAGCACCATCTGGAATTGCTAATATGTTCAGTTTGTATAATAAAGAAAAAGAAGTTGTTTTTGCAGTGATTAAATTTAAAGATAGTAACCAAATTTTAGATTTATTAGAAGAAAATATTTTATACAATGAAAAATTTAGAGGCTTTGCTTTTACATTACCACTTAAAAGCATGACAAATAAAGCTGTTGAAAGATATAGTTAAGGAGATTGAAAAAATGGAAAATAAAAATTTTGAATTAATTATAAGTATTGTAGATAGAGGATATTCAGATTTAGTAGTAGACGCAGCAAGAAATGCGGGTGCAAGTGGTGGTACAATTATTCATGGTAGGGGTACAAGTGTACAAAATGATGAATCTGTTTTAGGTATTAGTATTCAACCTGAAAAAGAAATTATTATGACTTTAACAAATAGTGATAGTAAAAAACAAATTATGGAAGCAATTTGTGATAACGCTGACCTATATGAAGCTGGTAAAGGTATTTGCTTTAGTTTGCCAGTTAATCAAGTAAGAGGGTTAAGTTCATCTAAGAAAAAAGAAGAAAATTAATAAAAAAGCTTGGATTAATCCAAGCTTTTTATCTTTTTAATTTAGTTTTTATTGTTTAACTTATGCTAATATGTTGAATAAAACAAAAGTAACAATATTTATCAAAACATATAGCCATGGTAGAACATTGCAAATTACATCTATTTTAGGACTAGGTAAATCAGCATTTTTCATTTTTCTTTTAAGAATAATTGAAAGGATAGTTATTATTAATGCTAAACCTAAAACAATTGCAGAAGCAATTAATATAAAATGTAAAAATATCGCCATTCCGAGGCCTTTACCTAAAGAATCAACGTCCCCAAGTGTTATAAAAAGATTAATTTCAAAATAAAGTGCAGCAAGTTGAACTAAAGTTGCTAAAACAAAAAATATTATATTTGTAATTCTTAAACCTTTACCCATAATAAATCCCCCTTTTATATGTATAATTGTACTTTTAAAGTTTTATGTTGTCAATAAAAAAGGTTTAGATAATATTATTTTATATTAAATTGACAAAATTCACATAAAGTGGTAGCCTTTATAAGTATTAATTTTACATTTAACAAGCCTTAAAGAGTTAATTTTTAATTCTATTAATTGTTATTGTAAATGTTATAAAAGTATAAAAAAGGTGAATTGAAATGGACTTTGAAAAAGTAGAGAAGAAATGGCAAGATATTTGGGAAAAGGAGCAAGTTTTTAAATCTAAAGATTTTGATAATAAGCCTAAATTTATGGGGCTTGTAGAATTTCCTTATCCATCTGCAGTTGGTCTTCATATAGGTCATATTAAAGCATATTCTTCATTAGAAGTTGTAACAAGAATGAAAAGGTTGCAAGGTTATAACGTAATGTTTCCTATAGGTTGGGATGCATTTGGTTTGCCTACCGAAAACTATGCAATTAAAAATAATATTGCTCCAAGAATTGCAACAGATAACAATATTAAAAATATTAAGGCTCAATTAAAACGAGTTGGTTTTTCTTTTGACTGGGCAAGAGAAGTAGATACTACTGACGAAAATTTTTATAAATGGACACAATGGATTTTCTGTCAGCTTTATAAAAAAGGTTTAGTTTATAAGAGCAAAGCTTTAGTAAACTATTGCCCAACTTGTGACGTTATTTTGTCTAACGAAGAAAGTCAAGGCGGAGAATGTGATAGATGTCACTCTCAAGTTGTTCAAAAAGAAAAAGAAGTTTGGTTTTTAAAAATTAGAGAATATGCAGATAGACTTTTATCAGGTCTTGATAAAGTTAACTTTCCTGCTAGAGTAAAAGAAGAACAAAGACACTGGATAGGCAAGTCAACAGGTGCTGAAGTTAACTTTAAAGTTAAAGTTGGTGACAAAACAGACAATTTAAAAATTTACACAACACGAGCAGATACTTTATTTGGTGTTACTTTTATGGTTATTGCTCCAGAACATCCTATCATTGAAAAGTATGCTGATAAAATTTTAAACATAAAAGAAGTTAATGATTATAAATTAAAAGCAAAACAAAAAAGTGAATTTGATAGAGTTCAAGTAAATAAAGACAAAACAGGTGTTAAAATAGAAGGCATTGTAGCAATTAATCCTCTTAATAATAAAGAAGTTCCTATTTTTATTGCTGATTATGTTATGATGGGTTACGGCACAGGTGCTATCATGGCTGTTCCTGCACATGATACAAGGGACTATGAATTTGCTAAAAAATTTAATTTACCTATTATCCCTGTTATTGAAGGCGGAGATGTAGAAAAAGAAGCATTTACCGACATTAGCAGTGGCAAAATGATAAACTCTGACTTCTTAAATGGCATGGGTATTAAAGATGCTATTAAAACAATGATAGATTATTTAACGAAAAATGATATCGGTGTTGCAAAAACAAATTATCAAATGAAAGACTGGGCATTTAATCGCCAAAGATACTGGGGTGAACCATTCCCTATTGTATATTGCGAAAAATGTGGTACAGTTCTTGTGCCAGAAGACCAACTTCCTATTAAACTTCCTCAAGTTAAAGATTTTAAACCTTCAAAACAAGGCGAATCTCCTTTAGCTCAAGTTGAAGAATGGGTTAATTGTACTTGTCCTAAATGCGGTGGAAAAGCAAAAAGGGAAACAGACACAATGCCACAATGGGCAGGTTCTAGTTGGTATTACTTAAGATACATGGACCCTAATAACAATAAAGAATTTGCTAATATTGATAAACTTAAATACTGGGGACCAGTAGACTGGTACAATGGCGGTATGGAACACGTTACCCGTCACTTAATTTATTCAAGATTCTGGAATATGTTTTTATATGATATAGGTGTAGTTCCTTTTGAAGAACCATATTCAAAACGTACAACTCAAGGTCTTGTTTTAGGTGAAGACGGCAATAAAATGAGCAAGAGCCTTGGTAATGTTGTTGACCCTATGGAAATTATGAATAATTATGGTGCAGATGTTTTAAGACTTTATATTTTGTTTATGGCTGAATATGAAAGTGCTGCACCTTGGTCTAGTGTAAATATTAATGGGTGCAAAAGGTTCTTAGATAGAGCAGAAAGAATGATTGACTTTGTAGATAATTACGAAGGTATACACCCAGAACACGTTGCAGATATGAATGCTATTATAGAAAAAGTTACAAACGATATTACTTCGTTAAAATTTAATACAGCTATTTCAGCTTTAATGACTTTTGTAAATAAAATTTATCAAGATAAATTCATAAGCAAACAAGAATTTAAAGAATTTTTAACTGTTCTTTATCCTTTCGCTCCACACTTTAGTGAAGAAATGAATGAACGCCTTGGTTTTAGCGATTATATATGCAAAGCTAACTGGCCTCAAGTTAAAGAAGATAATTCAGTTAAATATATTAATTTACCAGTTCAATTTAATGGCAAAATGAGAGATACTATTAAAGTTGAAGAAAACATTTCTCAAGAAGGTGTTTTAAAATTAATAAAAGAAGATAAAAAATTATCTACTTATATTACTGGGGAAATTAAAAAAGTTATTTTTGTACCAAATAAAATTATTAATATTATTGTTTAATATTTTAAAAACCTTTTTCTGAAAGCATATAAAAGAAAAAGGTTTTTAATTACTAAAATAAAAAAAGGAAAAATTGAAAATGCAATTAGAAGTTTTAAGTCCAGCGGGTAATATGGAAAAATTAAAAACTGCGGTGTATTTTGGGGCTAATGCTGTTTATTTCAGTGGTAAAAATTTTGGTCTTAGAGCATTTGCTGGAAACTTTACTAATGAAGAAATGATAGAGGCTGTTAAATTTTGCCATGAGCATAATGTAAAGGCTTATGTTACAGTTAATATAGTTGCACATAATAAAGATTTTGAAAATTTACCAGAATATTTACAATTTTTAAATTCAATAAAAATAGATGGTGCTATTGTTTCGGACATAGGAGTTATAACATATTTAAAAAAATATGCACCAGATGTTGATATTCACGTTAGCACTCAAGCAAATGTTACAAATAAATATACTGCTAAATTTTTATGTGATTTGGGTGTTAAAAGAATTGTTCTTGCTAGAGAGCTAACCTTAACAGAAATTAAAGAAGTTAGAGATTATATTCCAAGTGACGTAGAAATAGAAACTTTTGTTCATGGTGCTATGTGTATAAGTTATTCAGGTAGATGTTTACTAAGTAACGTTTTAACGGGCAGAAGAAGCAATCATGGCGAATGCATTCAAGCATGTAGATGGAAATATGTAATAAACGAAGTAAGTCGTGATAATGAACTTTTACCTATTGAAGAAGATAATCGTGGGACATATATTTTAAATAGTAAAGATTTAAATATGTTAAAATATTTAGACCAGCTTGTAAAAGCAGGTGTAACAAGTTTTAAATTAGAAGGTAGAATGAAATCTCCTTATTATGTTGCAACAATAACAAATGCTTATAGGAGAGCTGTGGATTTAATTAATAAAGATATTAATAATTTTGATTGCCCACAATATTTACTTGATGAACTTGAAAAAACAAGCCATAGAAGATATACAACTGGCTTTAATTTTAAAGATAAACAAATTGAAGAAAGTGAATATTTAGAAACTTCTATGCCTGTTCAAACACATGAATTTATGGCAGTTGTTGTTGAAGATGCAAAAGATGGTCAAGTTAAAATTGAACAACGTAATAAATTTGTTGTTGGAGATGAACTTGAAGTATTGTCGCCTTTTGATACATTGAATAAAATAATTAAAGTAGAAGAAATGTTTACTGAAAACGGAGAAAGTGTAGCTGAAGCAAAATTAGTTCAACAAACATTAATATTAAATACAAATGTACAACTTAAAAAGGGCGATATATTGCGAAAGAAAATTTAATTATTTTAAAATCAATAAAAAAACCACCAAAAGTTTTTGGTGGTTTTAATTTATTTATTTTTAGTTTATTTTGCACTAACACCGATATAGTCAACAATTGTTTGCCTTACATCTGGGAAGAAAGAGAAAATAACGATTGCCGCACAAATAATTAAGAAAACTAATTTAAGTAAATCAGATTTATCCCAAACAGCCTCAAGACCTACAATTATCATAAGAGCCATAGGTGCATATAAATCTATATATCTAATAATATCAGGAACAATGCCTTCTGTTGGTAAGAATGGGTAGTAAGTTTCTACAATTAAAGCAGCCCATCTTAAAATTAGAATTACAGCAATAACTCTACCTAATGTATTAAGTAATTCGGCCATTCCGCTTCTACCTTCATTATCTCTCATATTAAGAATCTCCTTTTTTTTAATAAGTATATTTTATATTAAATAAATTATAAAGTCAATTATATTTAATTTTTAGATGTTTATTAAAATAAGTTTGTATATTTAGACCAAAATAATGAAATTTTGATAAATATAACTTGTTTTAATTGTTTACAATTTGTTTATTTTTATAAATAATTAATGTATACTAATTATAGTGTTTTTGGGGGTAAATATGAAAGATTGTATTTTTTGCAAAATAATAAAAGGTGAAATACCAAGTTATAAAATATATGAAGATGAACATACTTTGGCGTTTTTAGATATTGCTCAAGATTGTTACGGTCATACTTTAGTTATACCAAAAAATCATTGCACAAATGTTTTAGATTGTTCTGAAGATATTTTGGCAAAAGTTATAGCAACGGTTAAAAAGGTTGCTAATCATTATGTAAATAATTGTGGGTTTAATGGGGTAAATATTTTAAATGCTTCTGGCGAACAAGCACAACAATCTGTTTATCATTTGCATTTTCATATTTTACCTAGAAAAGATAAAAATGAATATGATGCTTTTCCTAACTTGCCGGGTGAAGCTTGCAGTTTAGCAGAGCAACTTAAAAAATTAAAAATTAATGATAAAAAATAACTATTAAAAAAGAATTAAATTATTTTTTATTAAAGACAAATTTTTACATAAAAAAACTAAATAAAACAACTTTGTAAAAAAAGCAAAAAGATTAATGATTTACCATTAATCTTTTTTTTATTAAAGTATTTATGATTATATGCATACAAAAAAGGTTTTATTATGAAAGAAAATGTGTTATCTGTTTTAAAAGAAAAGAAATCTAATATTTTTATTATAAGTAAATATGTTCTTTATTCTTTATTATTCTTTATATTTTCTAATACAAGAATTTCAGGGAACATTATGCCTTGTTTTTATGGCTTTTTTTTAACGCTATTATTTTTGGGTGAAAATCCACTATATTTATCGCTTTCTTTTTTAGTTGGCTTTTTAAGTGTAAATTCAAATACAAATTCAATTATTTTCAGTTTAATTTGTTGCTCTGTAGGAAGTGCTATTAGTATTTATTTTAAAAAGAAAGATAAAATAATTTGCACATGGCTTGCTTGTTTAATGGGGGTATTGTTAGGTATTCCGCATATATATTTTTCTATGCATAGTTTAACATCTTTTTATTACTCTGTTGTAAATGCAGTATTAAATAGTATTTTTATTTTGTGTTGCACCAACTTTCTTAAAATTTTAAAAATTAGAAAATTTAACTTGAATTTGAATGTAGATGAAATCGTTAGTGGATGTTTAGTTTTATCCCTTATATTTTGTGGTATTCAAAATTTAAATGTTTTTGTATTTGATATAACTAAGCTAATAGGTGTTACTTTAATATTAACATCTGCAAATATTTCTAAGCCTGCTTTTTCAGTTGTGCTTAGTATTGTTATGGGGTTAGGCGTTAGTTTAGTTCGCGGAGATTTATCATATATAGCATTATTTGGGCTTTTAAGCGTTTTTTCATATATTTTTAAAGGTTATTCAAAGATATATAGTATTTTAATGACTTTAATAGTTGATTTAGCTTTTTCTCTTTTCTTTAATAGCAATTTTAATATTTTGTTCTTTTTACCTACTGTAATTAGTTGTTTAATTTATTTTGCAATTCCACAAAAGCTAATAAATAAAATATCTAATAATGCATTTTTAAATAATGATAATGATTCGCTAAAAAATATTCTTAATCAGAATAAAATGCAAGTAAGCAAAAGATTACTGTATGCTTCAGAAATTTTTTATGAAATGGATAAAAACTTTAGAAGTTTGGTAAAAGGGGAGCTTGATGTTAAAAATGCAAAGTTAATGATATGCAACGAGCTACTCAGAAGTAATTGTGAAAATTGTCCGCAAAAAAATAGGTGTATGAAAGGGTTTAACAGTGAATTAAAAAAGATATTTGAACAACTTGTTAATACTGGTTTTGAAAAAGGAAAGGTTACACTTGTTGATTTACCAGCTTTTTTAACAAATAGATGTGGAAAGTTAAATAGTTTAGTAAATAACTTAAATGTGCTTTTAAGTGAGTATAAAAAGTATAATAAAATGATGGGTAACCTAGATGCTAGTAAAGTTTTAATTGCTGAGCAACTTGGTGGAATTTCGCACATACTTGCAAATTTATCTAACGAAACAAAGCAAACGGTTGTAATGGATTATAAAACAGAAAAATTAATTAAAGAAACATTAATATATAATGATATAGTTCCAAGTGAAGTTGTGTGTTTTGAGAGAGATGAAAAGACTAACGTTGTTTCTTTAATAATAAGGACAGTTGATTACGATAATCAAAAAATAGTTAAGATTTTAAATAAACTATGCAAATGTAAAATGCAGTTAGATGAAATATTGCCGGGTAGTGATAGTAATTTAACATATTTAAGTTATAAAACTGCACCTACATACGATATTGCTGTGGGTATAGCACAATCTTGTAAAGGTGGAGAAGATGTTTGCGGGGATACGCATTCTGCTTCAAAAATAATAGGTGATAAATTTATGTTTGCTTTATGTGATGGAATGGGTCATGGTCAAAAAGCTAATAAAGCAAGTGAGTTATCAATTAGTCTTATTGAAAATTTCTATAAGGCTGGGTTTGACAATCAAACAATTTTAACAAGCGTTAATAAGCTTTTAAATTTAGGTAGAGAAGATATTTTTTCTGCCCTTGATGTAAGTGTTGTTGATTTAAAAAATGGAGAAGTAGACTTTATTAAACAAGGTGCGACTATAGGTTTTATTAAACAAGGTGAAAAGCTAAATAAAATAGAAAGTAATTCTTTACCTCTTGGTATTTTAGAAGAAATAAAACCAAAAGTAACAAAAACAATGCTGTCTACAGACGACTTTGTAATTATGTTAAGTGATGGTATTGTTGATGCTTTTGGTGAAGAAGAAAACTTAACAGGCTTTTTAAAGAATTTACCTTCAAGCAATCCGCAAGAACTTGCAGATAAAATTTTAAATAGAGCAAAAAGGCAACAACAAAATTATCCTAAAGATGATATGACTGTGCTTGTTGGTAAAATTTTTTATAATTTTGCTTAATTTTTATGGGTTTATGCTTTATTAGATATTTAGTAATTTAATATTTTTTTGTTTAAAATGATTATAAAAATACTATTGAATTTGCCATAGTTTTAGTTTATACTAATTACATGGAAAGCGAAGTTTTAAAATTAATAAAAGAAAAAAATCTTATTAAACCGGGTGAAGTAATAGGTGTTGCTGTTAGTGGAGGGGTAGACTCTATGAGTTTGCTCCACTTTTTGCATGAAAATAAGGAAAATCTTGATTGCCAGGTTGTTGCTATTACGGTTGACCACATGTTAAGAGGGCAAAACTCAGTTGGTGATGCTTTGTTTGTTAAAAACTGGTGTAAAGAAAATAGTATTTTATGCTATAAGTTTTCTACTGACGCCGGTAAACTTGCAAAAGAAAAAAATATAGGTATTGAGCAAGCTGCAAGGGAAGCAAGATATTCCGTTTTTGAAAATTTAATTAAAGAGAATGTAGTAGATAAAATAGCCCTTGCTCATCATGTTTCAGACCAAGCCGAAACTATTTTCTTGCATATCTTAAGAGGGGCAGGTTTAAATGGTGCAAGCGGAATGGAATATATTAGGGATAATGTATTTATTAGACCTTTTTTAAAAACAAATAAAGATGATATTATAAGGTATGCTTCAAGAAATTATATAGAATATGTAGAAGATGAAACTAATTCAGAAAGTGAATATAATCGAAACTTTTTACGAAATATAATATTTCCTCAACTAAAAAAACGTTGGGAAGGTTTTGAACAAAACTTAATTAGTTTTGCAAAATCTTGTAAAGAAGATAATGATTTTATTTTAAGTCATGTAAATTATGGTGGAATTATACAAGAAAAAAATTTGGTTAAAGTTCCAAATATTTACTTTCATTATCAAGCAAGTGTAATTAATAGAATTTTATTTGAATGTTTAGAAAAATTAGGAATTACTAAAGACATTGAAAGAAAACATATAGAACTTATTAAGGAACTTGCTTGTATGGAAAATGGTAAAAAAATAAATTTACCAAACGATATTATAGTTCAAAAAGAATATGATTATATTACTATTTTTAAAAATGAAAAGGTAATTGTTACTCAGGAATATCCTTTTAGTGTTGGCAAAACAAATTTTGCAGGACTATATGAAATAAATATTAAAAGAACTAAAAAGTTGGAAACTGTTGAAAATGGTTTAACAATAGATGCTAACTTAATACCAAAAGACGCAGTATGGCGTACTAGAAAAAATGGTGATGTTTTTGCTAAATTTGGTAGTGGCAGTAAACCGTTAAAAAGCTTCTTTATAGATAGAAAAATACCTAATAGATTAAGAGATTTAATTCCGGTTTTAGCAGTAGATAATGAAATATTATGTGTATTAGGAATTGAAATTAGTGATAAAGTTAAGTTAACAGAAAACACAAAAACAGCTTACATAGTAACAAAAAAAGATTTGCCTCAAGAAAAATTTTAATAAATAAAACAAAAGAAGGTTAAACATAATTAACCTCCTTTTTTGTTTACAGTAATATATTTTGTCAAGCTTTTTAGCTTAAAAGTTATCAACATATCTACATTCATAATAAATATTCATTTTTTTAAATATTTATAAAATTAATGAATTTTTAATCAAAATTGTGAATAAATAAGCATTTATACACAAAAGTTATCCACTTATCCACAATTTTTAATGCAAAAATTAAGAAACATGCGACATATTTCTTAATTATATAACAATATTATTCATTTAAAAATTTTTTTATAAAAATTCATATTCGACAAAAACTTTGTTATTATGCTTAAATTCTTAATAAAAGTCAACTGTTTTTTTAAAAAATTTTTAATTTTTTTTATTAATAAATATATGCGAATATCTTTCTTTTTATTCTGCATACTACTTATATGAATAAAGAAAATATATTAGCTTCCGCAAAAATAAAGGAACTTAGAAAAACTTTTAAAAATAATCAGGATTTAATAGTTAGGGAGATTGATATTAGTGGCAATCAATCTTTTTTAGTTTTCTTAGATGTAATAGTTAATCAAGAAGAAATTAATTTGAATATTATAACTCCTTTGCATAAATATAAATGCAGTAAAAATATTTCTTTAGAAGATTTAGAAAATAATGCTATTTCGTTGTGTAACTCTAGTATTGTTGAAAAAAAAGATATTGAAAACAAAATATTAAAGGGTTATGCTTTATTATTTATTAATGGGGATAGTAGAGCCTTGGGTTTTAATGTTTTTAGTTTTCAAGGCAGGTCTATAGAAGAACCTCCAACTTCTACTGTTATTACTGGACCTAGAGAAGGTTTTAACGAAAGTATTAAAACTAATGTTGCATTAATTAGAAAAAGAATTATGAGTACAGAACTTAAAATTGAAGATTTAACAGTAGGCAGAAGAACTCAAACAGCAATAAAACTTATTTATTTAGATGATTTAGTAGATAGGCGTGTAGTAAAAGAAGTTAAGGAAAAAATAGAACAAATAGATATAGATGGGGTATTAGATAGCTATTACATAGGAACATTACTAGAAAACAAACCTAATTCTATCTTTAGGCAAGTGGGTACTTGTGAAAAGCCTGATATTGCTTGTGCTAAAATTTTAGAAGGCAGGGTTGTAATAGTTGTAGATGGTTCGCCTATAGCGCTTACAGTTCCTTTTGTTTTGTTTGAAGATTTGCAAAGTAGTAATGATTATTATTCAGAGCCTCATAGGGCTACTACATTAAGACTATTAAGAACGATTGCTTTGTTTTTATCTATTTATTTACCAGGCCTTTATATTGCAATGCAATTATATCATTACAAAGTTTTGCCATTAAAGTTTTTAGTTACCATTGTAAATTCTACCCAAAATTTACCCTTGAACCCTTTTTTAGAAATATTTTTTATTATAATCCTTTTTGAAATTTTATTTGAAGCAAGTATAAGAATGCCTAAATATTTAGGTATTGCCGTTTCTATTGTTGGTGCATTAATTTTAGGTGACACAGCTGTAAAGGCAGGGCTTGTAAGTCCACCTGGTGTTATGATTGTAGCAATGAGTGCTATTACAATTTATATTATACCTAACCAAAGTTCACAAATTTCGTTGCTTAGGCTTATTTTTGCCTTTTTAGGTGGCGTACTGGGTTCTCATGGAATAATACTAGGAAGTATGTTCTTATTTTCTTATTTATCAAATTTTGATAGTTACCATACTCCTTATCTTGCGCCATACGCACCTTATGTTGAAGAAGACCAAAAAGATGGTTTAACAAAAGAAAATGTTGTGGCTATGACAACTAGACCTAAAAGTATTTTTGTTAAGGACCAAGTAAGACAAAAAGTTCCTAAAAATTTAAGACGAAAGATAAAGAATGAAGGGGTTAAAAGTAAATCACATAATGGTCAGGAGTAGTAATGAAAAAACTAATTTCTATACGACAACTAATTTATATTTTAATTATTAGCATGGTAACCTTAAAAGTATTACTTTTGCCTTCATTGCTTTCAAAAGAATTTGGCAGAGATTCTTATTTTTTTGTTCTTATTTTTTTAATATTTGATTTTTTAGTACTTATTATGTTTTTGGTTATGTTTAACAAAAACCCAAATTTATCCTTTTATCAAATAATGCAAAAAATTTTTGGTACTTTTATTGCCAAAGTTATTATGTTTTTTTTCTTTGCATTTTTCTTTTTAAAGTGTTGGGCTGTATTTCAAACAAACTATAATTATTTAAATGAAAATTTATATACAAATTTAAACTGGTTAACTTTTAGTTTGCCTATATTAATTTGTGTGCTTTATATGTCTAAATTTGGAGTGAACGCCGCGTCAAGATTAGCTGAAGTTTGCTTTCCTATAATAGTTGCTGGATTTATGTTGTCTTTATTTGCGGGTTTGTATAGGACAGATTTTACTAATTTATTGCCTTTTATGGAAAATGGGTTTGTTAACCAAATGCCAAAAATGTTTAATTATGCTTTTTGGTTTGGTGATTATACAATTTTTATTGTTTTTTTTGGGAATATAAAGCAAGAAAAGAAATATAATTTAAAAGTTATTTTATCTGTATTAATTTCTATTTTAGTTGTTTCTTTTTTTATGGCTATAGTGGTAGGTGCTTTTGATAACAATGCTACAACTCATTCTAATGCAATTTCAGATATGCTTCAAATTGCTCCGGCAGCTTCTGATTTAGGCAATTTTGACTGGATTTTAATTTTAATTTGGGATATTGCTTTGTTTTTATATTTTACATTTAACTCTTTGGGGGCTTTCTATTGTTTTAGACAGACATTTTTTAAAAAATGGCAGTTATTTACCATTAGTGCAATTTTGACTTTAGTTCTTGCTGTAAATTTGTTTACAAATTTTGATATTCATAATGGGGTTGTTTTTGTTCAAAATTATGTTTGGTATTTCTGTGTTTCAATGCAATATATATTACCTTTTATTATATTCTTATTTTCCTTTAAAATAAAAAGGAGGCAAGATGTTAAAGTATATATGGAAAAATAAAGTTTTACTAATTATTGTATTACTTGCTTTTTGGTTAGTTCCAAATGCTATAGGTCTATCTGAACAAAGCAAAACAGAAAGTATTGTTACAGCAATAGGTGTAGACAAAATAAATGGAGAGTATGAAGTTTCTTTGCAATATATTGTGCCAAGTAGTAATAATACTACCGAAGAACTTAAACTAGCAACTCAAAAAGGTTCTACAGTGGGAGAGGCAATCGAAAGTATTAAATTGCAACAAGGTAAGCTATCAGGTTTTGCTCATTGTAGATTTCTTGCTTTTAATGACGAAGCGTGTAAAGAGAACTTTATTGAAGTTTTAGATTATCTTTTAAGGCGAAAAACGAATACTAATAACATTTTATTAATTAATACACCAGATAGTGCTAAGGAATTGCTTTCTATTTCAAATAAATTAGATAGTGACCTTTATTCTTTTTTAAATAATACTGGTTCAAATAACGATTTAGGTGAATTTCATAATTTAAAAACAATAGGAGATTATTACGAGGCGTATTTTGGTCAAGTAAAATGTTTGGCAATAAATTCTGTTAATGTAAAAACTGAAAAATCTCAAGAAGAACAAAGTGGTGATTCTGGTACGTCTGGAAATGCTCAAAATTCGTCTGATAGTGGTGGTACTAATAAAGAAAAAAAGAAGTTTGAAAATAAAGCCATTCAAGTAATATTAAAAAATGATAAAAAACTTATAACATTAACTGAACAGGAAAGTGACAATTTAGCATGGTTTAACCCTGAAATAAAAAAGGATAATTTTAGCATTAAAAACTTTAATGAGAATAATTTACAAAATGCAAAAGTTTTATTTAATGTAAATAATAAAATTTGCACATCAAAAGCAAGTTTTAAGAATAACCAACCACATTTAAAAGTTAATGTAAAAATTTACGTTCGAACAGGCGAGGTGGATTCTGAAAATTTACAGAAAAAAGATTATCAAGTTTTGCAAAAAAAATATTCAAAAGAATTAATAAATAAAATGAAAGAAGAAATTATAAGTAATATGAAAAGTGCTGAAAAGCATTTTAAAGAAAACAATTATGATGTTATAAATTGCTTTAATAATTTTTATAAATTTAAAAATAAAGAACTTAAGGAATATCTTAAAACTAACAGTAAAGAAGATTTTATAAAAAATGTAATTTTTGATTATAATGTAGAAATAATTCAAAATGTTTAGTCTAATTTTCACTATTGACAATAATGCGGCTGTAATATAAAATTAAAATATAGGAGATATGTTTATGGCAGATTATTATGGTGAAAAAATTCTAGATGAAGAAGTTTCAAAACATTATGTTGTTTATACTGCAAAAAAAGAACCTACTGAGATTGCAGCTAATTTAATTTATTATGCAAAACAATTAGATGAAATTTCTCAAAAAGAAACGGACGAACGTATGATATCCTTAAAAACGGATACCATTAATAAAGGCTTAGATTATTCAATAAAAACTATGGATGAAGATTTAAGAAGTGTTGTTAATATGGCTGTTAATCAATATAGGGCGGGGGCTGAACTTGCCATAATGAAAAAAGGTAGCTCTGATGATAAAGTGCTTAACTCGATTGCTGTTTGCAAAGCTTGTGATGTACTTAATGGTTTTTTTAATTCTTGTAATGAAGAAAGTGTTGCTATATCAGATGATATTTGCCAAGAATAATATTTATTAAATTAATTTAAAATCAAGGGATAAAAAAGACCTTGATTTTTTTTTAATTATATGTTAATTTATTATAGTATTAATTTAAGTTGGTGAAGTTTAGGCTTAATTAACTAATTTAATATTCTTCTTGCTGTTTATAAAACAGCCGAATAAGTCCAAAAGGAGGCAAAAAAATATGGCAAAATACGAAGTATTGTACATTCTTTCTCCAAGTATTTCTGACGAAGAAAGAGAAGCAACCATCACAAAATTCAAAGAATATGTTGAAAATAATGGTGGAAAAGTTGATGCTATTGATAAATGGGGTTTAAAGCAACTTGCTTATCCTATTAAATTCAAAAAAGAAGGACATTATGTTCTTATGACTTACAATGCACCAGCAGAAAGCAGTATTGCAATGGGCAAACTTATGCTTATTACAGAAAATATTTTAAGACATATAATTGTTAAAAAGTAATTTTAAATATTTAAACGCGAGTCAAAAATAATAGGTTTTGACTTATAGGTAAAAATGAAAAGAAGTTAAATTCTTTTCTTGGAGGAGAAATTATGAACAAAGTTATTTTAATTGGTAATTTAACTAAAGACCCAGAGTTATCTACAACTAATAGCGGTATTAATTATTGCAGGTTTACTCTTGCTGTTCCTAAGAGATTTGCTCAAGCAGGCGAAAGAGATGCAGAATTTATTAATATTGTTGTATGGCGTGTTCAAGCAGATAACTGCCACAAATATCTTAAAAAAGGTAGCAAGGCATGTGTTGTTGGTTCACTTCAAACAAGAAGTTATGATGCTCAAGATGGTTCAAAAAGATATGTAACAGAAGTAGTTGCAGAAGAAGTTGAATTTTTAAGCACAAAAAATAGTGCTGACAATATGTCAACAGGCAGTATTGGTGGCTCAGACGCTAGCGAATTGCAACCAATAGAAGATGACACTCTTCCATTTTAATAAATAGAAAAATTTTTTCTAAAATTTATAAAAGGAGAAATTTAAATGTCTGAATTTAATAAAGAAGTAGTAGCTGAAGAAAAATTTGCTAAAAGACCAAAAAGAGTTTCTAAGAAAAAAGTTTGTGTTTTTTGTGCAGACAAATCAAAAGTTATTGACTATAAAGATGTAAATACTCTTAAAAGATATGTAACAGAAAAAGGTAAAATAGTTTCAAGACGTCAAACTGGTACTTGTGCTATGCACCAAAGAGAACTTACAACTGCTATTAAAAGAGCAAGAAACATGGCTATTCTTACTTTTAGAGGAGAATAATTTGTTAAAAATAAAAACACCGAGATTTCGGTGTTTTTTTGTTGTATAATTATATTTTATTACTAATGGATGATTTATTGTTCAAAGTCATTTATTTGAGCATTAGATATTACTATTTGACCTTGAGTATTTGTAGTAACATTTGATATAAATTGTGTTAATGTAGGAGAATTATAAGGTTCTTCTTCATATTTTTCAATATGTTTTGAGAAAGACTTTTGTACAAACATAGAAGCTTCAACTTCATCTGAGCATATATCTAAGGTAGTAGTTGCTACCGTGGGATTTTCTACAAGATTTGAATAAAAGGCGGGTTTTGTGTCTGAAAATTCTAACTTAGTATAAATATTTGAAGATGGTGGATTAGAGTAAACATTTGTTATAACATTACCATTTTGTGTGCACAAACTAGCGTTTCTAACAGTTATGGTTTGTGTTGTTGTTTTCATTATAGGCGTACAATTTTTATACATATCTTTAGAGTTGTCGGTAACTTCTTCTTTACCTATTTCTATAATTGTATCGTCAAAATTTTTGCCTGTAACTCTTATAATATTTGCTAGATTATTATAAAAAGTAACTTGAATATCTTGCAAATCTTCGCCATAAGATAGAACAGTGTCTTGTAAAACTTTTTCGATGTATTTTTCTGTTTCGAATTTTAAAGTACGAGAAGTACACAATGTATTAACAATAGAAACAAAGTTTTCACCATTTTGTATTGCTTCTATGCCAGCCCTATGTAAGGTTGTTGTAATTATATTGTTATCTAACCTAAAACCTCTAAGATATTGTTCGGCTTGCTCGGGGTTGCGTTTTAGTTGTGAAAGTAATAGCTTGCGGTCACATTCTTTTTCTTTTTTTGAATCATATGCATATTTATTAACAATATATGTTGCGAGTTCTTCAAATTTTTGGTGTTGTAAATTTTTAATAAAGGTATGTTCTTCACTTTGTAATGGGGCATTATTTTGTTTAAAGTAAAGTGCTTGTTCTAAAGAATAAAATGGTTTTATTGAATTATGATATGATGATTCTATAAAATCGTTGGTTATATTAATTTGATAAGGATTTGTAACGTCATTTATAATTTGAGTTTTATTGTTAAAAGGAATATGTGCAATCCCGTTTGATGTTACAATATATCCATTGCTTTTGCTAGTTAAAGTGCGATAATTTTTTAGTACGTCTTCATCATTTGGGAAAAGCGGAATAATTTTTGCTTGTTCTGGTTTTACTACTTCTTTTTCTGTACTTTTTTTACAAGATATGTTTGTGTCTAGTACTAAAAAGTGAGAACCAGCAGAGTTGATAGTTCTGCTTGAATAAATAGCTTTTTCATCTAAGGACGATTTTACAACGCTTTCAAAATTATCTCTTTGATAAGGGTGCTCTATATTTGTTGCTTCTTTATCTCTGCAACATAATTTTATACTACCATACCTATCAAAATATATAATAATAGCAGTGTTATTGTTAATTATATTTATAAAATCAGAGTTTTTATATATAGATAAATTGTCAAAATCATTTTTTTTATTTGAAATGTTTAAATGTTCGTTTAAAAAATCAAATATTAAGCTATCTACTGTTTCATTAGAAGTATATAAAACAGAAGTGTTACCAACAAGTTCTATAATTTCTTTTATTGCAGGTTCTTGAACATCTTTTGCATTAGCATTAGGAGAAATTGTATAAACTAAACTAGCTCTATCGTGAGTGTTTTGCTTAAGTGTTTGATGTAAAACTTTTGTGTCGTAAGTTTTCTGTAAATGCTTTTTTAAAAAATTGTTAATCATTTTTTATTCCTTAAATAATTTAATATATAATAAATAAAACCTAATGTATTATTTTAAAAAGAACATAGATAAAGTAGAAATCTATGTTCTTTTAGTTATTAAGACATTGATGGCCCGTCGTTTTGTGTTGTGTCTTGTGTTTGTACTTTATCAATAGCAAATATTAATAATTCTTCATCTTGAGCTGTAATATTATATTTTTCTTTATCCACCTCATTATAGCTCATGTCGTTTCTAGCTAAAATTCTTCCTAAATTATCTAATGTTCTTGCAACCTCTTTGTTTTCTAAATAGAACTCTTTTGCACCACTTTCTTTATTTAAATAGTCTGAAGTGTATTGATAGTCTTCATTTTTTACAATTCTAGTTTCGCTAGTATTTGAAATATATGTAGGTGTGTTATATTGTGTTTTAAACCAGCTAGTGATGTTAACTTCAGCATACAATGTGGTAGTAGGTGTGTAAAGAACAGCACTTGATGTATTGTTGTTTACTAATTGTTCATATGAATGGTTTATCATTTTTGCATTATATGTTTTTTTAGTGTCTTTATAATTTTGGTTAATAAGTTGTTCATTTTCGCTAGAAATAATGGAAACATTTTCTTTTTCGTTACTTTTAAATGTTATGCATTGTTCATTCCCTAAAGTTGTTACTACAATGTTGCTAATGCTTGTGCCTGTTTCTGTTTGGTAACCTTCACAAAGGTTTTTAACAAGTGGGGTCATTTGTTTTTCAACTACTGCACTTGGGGTATAAACAGGTGTGAATAAGGCTCTTGTTAAAATACCATACTGATTGTCAGCTACAAATTGCATGCCTTCAGGTGTTAATGATTTTTGTTCCATATGTTTTATAACTTGTCTGTTATAAAAGTTTCTGGTAGATTCTTCAAAATCATAATCAAATAATATGTCTTCAATTTTTTCTGCTATAACTTCTTCTGGCTGGCCAGCAAGTTGATTTTTGATAGTTTCTTTAATGAAGTCTTTAGCATATTTATCAGCAACAAATTCTTTAAAAGATGTTTGTTCAGAAATATCTGTTTTAGGACTTTCTTGAAGAACGATTTCTCTTTCAAGAGTTCTAGATAATATTTGTGTATTGTTTGAAGCTTTTGATATAAAACCTTTTACATTATGCCAAAGAGTTGTATCATGGTCTTGTATTTCGTAATTTAATATTGATGGGTTAGTAGTAGATGTTGTAATAAGTTGGCCATCTTGTTCAGCTAAAACAATATAACCTTGTGAAGTATGAGTTAAAGTGCAAGTGTTTTCTTTTGTGCTTGTAAAATTTGTAGAACTTTGTACAACATTTATAGTGCCGTCGTTATGTTGTTTTAAATATAAACCGCTTTTAAATTCCATTGGTTTTTTAGAAGCTTTTAAAAACATTGTAGGTTCGGTTACATCATCTTCAGATAAATAAGTTCTATCTCTGTGTTTTGCAAAGATTTCCCCTGTTTCATTATCAACAAAAATGTTGATAAGTTGGTCTTCATGTTCAATTTCTATTTGTCGCCCATTAAACCTTATACTCATTTGGAAAAAGTCGGAAGTAGAAGAATATTTATCAAAACCCAAATGGCTTGAAATATATTCGTTTAAAAGAGGCTCAACTTTAGAGTTGCAACCTAAAGAAGGGAAATTTATAGCTTCCATAATTTCATTTGTAACATTTTTGTTTGCATGTTTTCCAAAAGAGCGAATAGATGGGTTAATACTTGCATATTTTTCTATTTTAAATACGCTTTTGTTATCTATTTGATTTATTTCTGTTTTTTCTTTAAATTTAAGAAAAGGTTCATTCTCTTTTGAATAAAGTTTAGATAAAATTGATTGAGTTATGTAATCTTTTATAGACATAAAATTCTCCTTAAAACTATTTGATATATTATATAATATATTTACCTTGTTTTCAATAGACAATGTGTTTTTTTGTATTATTTGAATAAAAAAACACAGACCTAAAGCTGTGTTTTTTTGTGTTTTTATTCTTCCATCATTATTTCTGAAAAGTCATGAGGTTTTGCATAAAAACCTTCATTTATTGTTAATTTTTCTACCCCTTCAACTTTTTCAGAATTTGTTTCTTTTTTAATAACACCCCATGTTTTAGGGTCTAATATAGCAAATGTTGTTTTATCAAAAACTCCTGCTACTTCTTGTGTTTCTGTATCGTCATTTTCAGGTACAATTAATAGTTTTTCGTCAGAGTCTGAAATAATCTCAGTAATAGGATTGTTTCTAATTTGATAACAAATATGGCCTCTTTCATCTGATAAGCAAACTGAATTTTTATCTTCTGTATTATAAGGATTTTTTGTAATTGCTCCTAAATAGAAGTTAGGTGTTTGTTGTGAAGCATCTTTAACTTCAGTTAATTTATATGTTGCTTCTAAAGCAGGGATATCTGCTGAATAAACAAGATCAGCTCTTTCATCATATCGTTCATTTTTAACAACAATAGTATTTGTTTTGAAAGATTTATCAAGTTTAACTTGATTGTCTTCTTGATTAACACTAACAGAAAATTCTGTAGGCTTTTTAGTAATTGATGTTAATCCACTTGTTTTCATATTTGTAAAACAAACGTGGAAGGAATCCATTGCCTTATCGAATGTTGATACCAAAATAAAATTTGGGTCTAAATTTTCTTCTCCTGTATTGCTGATTAAACTATTCATTTGTTGGTATAAAGCTTCTGCGGTTATTCCACTTTCTTTAGTTAATGCTCTAATAACTGCGTGACCATTTAATGAAAAGTTTTGAATGGCCCTATCAGTAAAAACAAATCGTTTTGGATAGAAATAAGATAATAAAATATCTTTTTCATCGCTTGTATAATCATTTTTTATTTCTTTTGCTTGAGTAAAAATGCCACGAGAAGTTCCTTTCAAATCTTCTAAACTTTTATAAGATGAAATTAAATAAGCTGTTTTACTTGCATCTGATATTGAATATGATTGTAAAATTTTATTAGTTACATCTTGTTCAAATTGTGTGTTTGATTTATAGCCTTCTCTTTTAAAAGGTTTTAAGAAATAAATTCTTTCAATATTTTCAAAAGTTTTATAAGCAGAAGATTTTGTGCTTTCTATAACATCAATAGCATTTTCAAGTGTTTTAGAATTAATTAAATCTCCAGCATTTTTTGGCACATATTTAATAGTTGTTGTTTCTTGGGTTTTAGGTAGCGCGTAAGTTTTATATCCTTTAAGTTTAATTAAATTTGGATTAGGTCCTTCCATATATGAAGAACTAGTTGTTGTTAAAGAACAAATTTGGTGAACTCCGTCATAATTTTTTTCTGTTCTTTGAGCGGTGGTTGTGTGTTGTGTAACATTCATAAAACCATCTTCATGTAGTTTTACAAATAAGCAATTATCAATAATCTTTTCTTTGTCTGAAGAATTTACAATTTCTTTTGCTAAATTTTCTTTATAGGCTTCTGCATGTGTTGAAGCTTTAGATTTATTCTCTGGTAACAATACATCTTGGGTAATTTCAATATTAGAACCGTCTTCGGTTATCACAATTTCAGTTTTTTTATTGTCGTTAGTAATTGTAAATTTCGTTGGTTTTTGATGAATGTATGTTTCTACAGATATAAAATCTTCATATACGTCTTTTTGATGTTTAGGAACTACAATAGTTTCTGCTAAATAACTAGTTAATAAACTATCTAATCTATCGTTATATCTTGGAATTTCACCTTTAATTCCTGTTGATTGCAAAATTGCTTGAGCAAGGCTAACATTAGATTTAAAAATAGGCTTGATTAGTCCGTTTGCTGACCAGATTTTCTTTGCTTCTTTAAGGTCTGCTCCTGGAAGAAGCGTAGATTTAATACCTATTTTGCTTAAAAGTTTTCCGTAAATTTCATCTGTCTTTTTTAGTGCCATAAAAAAACCTCTCTTTTTATTTAAATAAATATATCATAATTTCTATATTTTATCAATAAAGGGCTATATTATTTGTACTTGTTGCACATATAAAACATGTTATCGTTGTTTGGGTTTAAATATGAGGCAAATAAAAAAAATAACAAAAAAGCTTTATTAAAATTAATTTAGTTGTAAAAAAGTCTTTCAAAAATTTTATATATTTGTTATAATTACAAAATAATAATTATGGGGGTAGTAATACATGGCTAAAAAGAAAGAAGAGAATAAATTTGGTGATATTGTTGAAAATCACGAACTTATAAAAAGAACATTAATGGTTGCGGCTTTTCCTGCTTTAATTAAAGAAGTTAAAAAAGAAGGTTCAACTTTTTATAATGGTTTCTTACCAGGTTTTGAATTTGCTAGCGTTGAAGATATTGCAGATGAAGATGAAATGGTAGAAACTTTGCAAGATATGTTAGATGACGAAGTTGAAGAACTTGTTGTTTTTGGGAAATCTTTACCATATGTTGAAGAAGATGAAGAACTTATGGAAAAATATCCAGAACATAAAATTGTTTATTTAGATATTAACGTATATGCTACACCAGAAGAATTAGAATATTATGATGCTTGTTCACACGATTGTTCTTGTTGTTCGCACGATTGTGGCGGTCACGATTTAGATGACTGTGATGACGAAGAATGTGATTGTGACCACGAACATCACCATAGCCATTGTGATTGCGGTTGCGAAGATGAAGACTGTGATTGTGATGACGATTGCGACTGTGGCTGTCACGAACATGAACATTGTAATTGTGATGATGAATGTAATGATGATTGTGGGTGTCATGAACATAATCATTGTGATTGTAACGATAAAAAAGAAGATAAAGATTGCTGTGGTAAAGGCAAAAAAGAGGGAAAATGTTCAAAAGGTCATGAATGTGATGGAAGTAAAAAAGGCAAAGGTATTCATTGTAAAGATAAAAAGTCAAAATAGTAAGTAGATAATTATTAAATTTACATTAAGGAGAAAACTTTTATGGCAAAGCATAAAATAGTTATTATTACAGGTCCTGGTGGTGTGGGCAAAACAACAATTTCACAATTTTTATGTCAAAATCTAAGTGAAGAATTTAGAGAAACTATTTCATGTACTACAAGAGCAAAAAGGGAACATGAAGAAGACGAAAAAGATTATTATTTTATTTCTAAAGAAGACTTTGAAAAGAAAATAGCAAATAATGAATTTTTAGAATATAACACATTTCCTAATGGTTATATGTATGGTACTTTATATTCGGAAGTGCTTTCTATTTTAGAAGATTGCAACTGCATTATTGTTATGGATCCTGTAACAGCTTCAACATTAAAAGAAAAAGAGTTTTTTAAACAACACGAAACGCATACTTTCTTTTTAAATGCAGATGAATCTATTGTTAGGCGTAGGTTAAAGAAAAGAGGGGCGGATGCAAAAGAAATTAATCAACGTCTTGCTATTGCTAAAGATGAAAGACAATATGCAAAGTTTTGTGACCATAGAGTTTTTGTTAAAAACCCTTATTATGCTTCAGGTAGGGTGTATAAAATTTTAACAGGTAAACAATTTGAAATTTAATTGTAAAAGGTGTTAATATGTCTTTGCAAAGGAAAAAAATTTTAATAGATTTTGACGACACAATATGTCAATCCTTTATGTTAAAACAGGTAAATAAATTTTTAGGAACAGATTATAAAATTAATGATTTTAAAGATTATATTATTGATGCTATTATTCCTAAAAATAAAAGGGCAGAATTTTTTGATACTTTTTTTGATGAAGACCCTTATGAAAATATATCACTTGTAGATGGCGCAAAAAAAGCATTAAAGAAATTAAATGAAGAATATGATATTTACATTTGTTCTTCTTCTATCTTTTTAAACAGCCCTAAAGATTCTGCACTTCTTTTTGCTTCAAAATATAATTATTTAATTAAAGCTTTGCCTTTTTTAGACCCTAAAAAATTTATATTTACTTCTTCTAAAGATGTTATTTGTGCAGATATTATAATTGACGATTATTTACATAATTTAAAATATACAAATATTCCAAAAAGACTATTGTTTGATGCTTATCATAATAGAGAGTTTACTGATGAAGAATTGAAAGAATTTAACGTTACTAGGGTAAATTCTTGGGAAGAAATTTGCTCTTTGCTATTGAATAAGTAGATTGAATATGCTACGATAACTTTAGGAAACAATTTATGAAAAATTTATTTAAAGAAAAATATTATAATGAACAACAATTTAGACATGGCGAAAATCCAGAAAAATTTACTCCTGAAGAAATAGAAAATATGTATTTAGAAATTATTGCAGAATTTCCAGATAAAGGCCTAACTATTTTCCAAAATGATGGAAGAAACTTTTTTGAACTATATAATTTAGATAAAGAAGAAAAAAATAGTTTAAACGCGGATAGCATTTTAGTTGGTGGCCTTTTTGATTCTGTTTTTAGGATTGCTGATACAGGCATAGCATTTAAAAATGGTAAAGGCGAATTTATATGTGTTGAACAAAAAGTTTACGAGGGAAGCAGACAAAGTACTATTACATATTCAGGAACTTCGTTAAGTGATGATGGAAAGTTTGTAGAGTTTAAGCCCGAAAAAGCAGAAAAAATTTTTGATGCTGCAAGCCATATTGTTATAGATTTTGAAAAAGATAGTTTACAAGAACCCAGCGAACAATAATTTTTTAATTTAATTTTTAAATTTAAAAAAATTTACTATTGAAAATTTAAAAAAGGTATGCTATAAACATTTTGGGGAGATAAACTAAATGAAAAATGAATTTTTAGATAGATACTTTGGGGTAAAGAAATTTAATCCTCAAGAAATTAAAAGTGAATATGAACAAGTTGCTGAAAAAGTTTCAAAAATAGGTGTAACAAAATTACAAGATAGTAACGGTTTGTACTCTGCTTTTTATAACGATGGGAACTGTGGTTATTTGGTTAATGAATATGATGAGACTGAAGAAATGGCAGCTGGTAAAGTTGAATGCTCTTATAAAGATGAAGATGGACAATTTGTTAATGTAGGTCAAAAATATTATTTTTCTGGAACAAGACTTATTGTTTCTCATACAGGCTTTTCTATGGATGATAATGGAGAGGTTAATAAATTTAACCCTCTACAGGCAGAAAGTTTGTTAATTCAAGTAAAAGGAAGAATTGATGAAATAAGTAATATTCAAGATGCACCAGAAGCTAACCCTTAAAATACTTTTATTAAAAAGAGGAATATTAAGTTTCTCTTTTTTTAAAATCTTTTATGTAAAATTTTTATTAAGTTTTTTCATATAAATTTGTATAATATAGCTAAAAAAAGGCTATTGAATAGTTTAAAATAGTGTGGTATAATTCGTTTAGTAAATAAAAAGAGGAATAGATAAATGTCATTAGAACAAGTTTTTTTAAATAAAGAAGTTAGTCAAAGAGAACAATTAGATTTATTTAATACCATTAATGCAGTTAGTCGAGCCAACGAAGGAGTAGCTGTTTTAGAAGAATCAAATAATTTCGAAGCTAAATATTACGGAATTGAAAACGACAAAGGTGAGGTAAATTCTTATATTTCTTATTCTTATTATGATGGCGTTGAAAGAAACAATGGTATAAGATTTAAAGAAGGTGAAAATTTCACTTCTATATCTGCAACTAGCTATTTTGGTGGAAAACCAAATTATACTGCTTTTTCAATTAACGAGCACTCAGGTATGATATCAAGAATTAACGGTCAAGAAGCTTCTGATTTGTATGCAGATACAGCTGAAATGTTAAATAGCTTTGAAAACCATATTCTTCAAGCATCTCAAGATCCAGTTCAAGAATAAATAAAAAATTTAAAATCTACTATAATCAGTAGATTTTTTTATGTAGCAAATAATTTTATTGTGTAAATTAACTATTGATATTAAAAATTATTTAGTGTAAAATGTTTGCGGTAATTAAAAGGGTATAAAAATGCAAAGAACTTTTTATAATGAAGAAGCTTCAATAAGAGAAATTATAGGAGATTTTTATATATCTGCAAAAGGTAAAGACCAAATAGGGTTTTATAAAATTTGGGAAGATGAAAATGCTTTTTGTAATTTATTTGTTTTTAATAAAAATAGTGAAACTAAAAAAATATTATTCCAAGCAACAAGTCTTGAAGAACAAAATTATAAAGTTTGTACAATGGCTGAAAGTAATAATTGTTTTGCATTTTTTTCAAGGCAAGGTTTTGAAGTTCCTGAATACAAAGGTTTTGTTGTAAACAATAATGGGCATGTAAATTATTTAGAAGATGAAGATTGTATAAAGGGTATGGACGAATTAATAAGTGATGTTAATAATTTTAATCCGGACATTACTAAAAGTGATTGCAATCAAGAAATTATTAATAATATGGATGCTGTTTAATTACAACGGAGTAATTTATGAATTTTGCAAATAGATTTTATTCAAAAGTTAAACCTTATGATATTAAAAATGAATATGAAAGTATATGCCAAAGTATTAACAAAAAGGGTGTTGTAAGGTTTCTTAGTGAAGATGACAAACTTTACACTACAATTTATGCAAAAGAAAAAGATGGTATTTTGCAAAAATATGTAACTCAATTATACAAGGAAGAAAGCGAAGAAGGTGTAGACAAAGGTATTAGTGCAGAGTTTATGATGGGCGATACCTTTATGTCTTTGGAAACTAAAACTTTGTTAGATGAAAATAACAAGCCTCAAAAATCTTATAGCGGGTTTATTATTGAAAATAATGGTAAGGTTAAAGATTTAAGTACAGATGAAACCCATATTTATTTTGCATATTATCATGATAGAACAAGAGAAATTAATATAGAAGAATATAACGCTAGTCAAAGTGCTAGTCAGGAATAAAGAAACTTTAAATTTTAAGGTTTCTTTTTTAATTATTAGTTTTAAAAATTTAATTTTAAATATATTTTCAGTTTAAAAACTTGCTTGTTTTAAATAAACAAGATAAACTTTAATCATAATGAAAATTAGTGGTTGTGTTGAAGATATTATTTTTAAAAATAGTGATAACGGTTATACTGTACTAAATATAGATTATGAAGGTAATCTTTTAACCTGTGTTGGCAAATGCCTTAGTGTAAATGTTGGTGAAGATGTAGAACTAGAGGGACAATTTGTAAAAAATAATAAGTTTGGTGAACAGTTTGCTTTTAATTCTATTGAAGTTTTAAAACCAAAAAGCATTGAAAGTATTAAAAAATATCTTGCTAGTGGGCTTATAAAAGGGATAGGCCCTGTTACTGCTGAAAGCATTGTTAACAAATTTAAAGAAGATACCCTAAGCATTTTAGAATATGCACCTAGCAGGCTTAGTGAAGTAAGGGGTATAAGCACTAAAAAAGCACTAGAAATAGGGCAATATTACAACGACATTCGTAAAATGCAAGATGCCGTTATCTTCTTGCAAAGTTATGATATTTCAACAAATTTAGCAGTAAAAATCTTTAATTTTTACAAAGACAAAACTATAAATTTGGTTTCCGATAATCCTTATTTATTAGTAGAAGATATCGACGGGGTTGGCTTTTTGACTGCTGATAGGATTGCTACTAAAATGGGAATTGATTTTTACTCTAACTTTAGGGTTAGGGCAGGTATTTTGCATGTTTTAAAAGAAAATAGTGAAAAAAATGGCAATACTTATTTGCCTAAAATAGAGTTGCAAGATTTTACTTTAAAACTTTTAAATTTAGATGTAGATAGATTTATAGAAATTTTTGAACAAGAGATTGAAAAATTAGAAATAGAAAGCACTATAAAAGTATTTAATTATAAAGATGTTGAATGCATATGTTTAAAAAAATATTATATTATGGAAAGTAGTATAGCTAGTAAACTTAATTTATTAAACATATCTAAAACTGAAATTTCTATAGACTTTGATGAAGAAATTAAAGAGTATGAAAGGATTAATAAAATTTCACTTCACGCAGACCAAAAAGAAGCTATTAGAAGTGCTGTTACCGGACAGGTAAGCATAATAACAGGTGGGCCAGGTACAGGTAAAACAACTATTGTTAAATGTATTTTGCAGTCGTTAAAAAAATATTCCAACAAAATATTTTTGTTGGCACCTACTGGAAGGGCTTCAAAAAGGTTAAGTGAGGCTTGTAATTATAAAGCAAGCACAATTCATAGGGCTTTAGAAGTAAGTTTTAAAGAGGGGGATAACTCATTTTTTAATTACAACGAAAAAAACAAGTTGGTGGCAGATGTTGTTATTATTGACGAACTTTCCATGGTGGACGTTGCGTTGTTTTATAATCTTTTAAAAGCATTGCCTAATACGTGTAAATTAATTTTAGTTGGGGATAAAGATCAGTTACCAAGTGTTGGAGCAGGGAATGTATTGCATGATTTAATTGCAAGTCATGTAATTGATTGTGTTAAACTTTCACATATTTATAGGCAAGATGATAAAAGTTTAATTGTAAGTAATGCTCACCTTATTAACGAAGGTAAAATGCCAGATTTATCAAATAAAAGTACTGATTTTTTTTATGAAGGCAGAGTGGAAACGGAGGATATGTTTAATTGTATAGTAGATTTAACAGTAAACAGGCTTCCTAAGTTTTTAAAATGTAAGGCAGAGGATATTCAAGTTTTGTGCGCAATGAAATCAGGTATTTGTGGTGTTGAAAATTTAAATAAAAAGTTACAAGAACAAATTAACCCAAGCAGTTTAAAGAAAACAGAACTTCACTTTGAAACACGCTTTTTTAGGCAAGGCGATAAAGTAATGCAAATGGTAAATAATTACGAACTAGAATGGTCTAAAGAAGCAGGTGATATGTTTGAAATAGGCAAAGGTGTTTTTAATGGTGATATGGGCAAAATTATAGAAATTGATTATCAAACAGGCGAAACGAAAGTTCTTTTTGATGATGAAAGAGTTTGCACGTATTCTAAAACAGAAGCATTAGAACTTCAAATTTGTTATGCTACAACCATTCATAAAAGTCAGGGTAGCGAGTTTGACGCGGTAGTTATTCCAGTGGTTGCAGGGTCTAATCAAATTATTACAAGAAATCTTTTGTATACAGCGGTAACAAGGGCAAAAAAATTAGTTGTTCTTGTTGGCCCTAAAAAGAATATTGCAAGAATGATTTACAACAACTTTACTGCAAAACGTTATAGTATGCTTGAAGAACTTTTAAAACTTCAAAAAGCTAAAACAGATGAATTGTATAATTAAAAAACCACTATATTTTAGTGGTTTTTTATAATTGCTTTTATTTTTTTATTTTAAACCTATAGTCATATTTTGTCTCAAATACTTAATAATAGGTCATATAATGTTTGATATTTGGTACAAAATTTATTTTTAAGGTCATTCTATGAATAGGTAAATTTTTTAATATTAGATAAACTAATATTAGGATTTTATTAGGGGTTTTACCATGAATAGAAAAATAGATTATAATGATGTTATTAATAGAATGGGCTTCTTTAGAAACAAAGCTAATTTATCTGCAAGGGAAACAAGTTTAAGGCTTGGTTATAGCGAGCAATTTATGAAAAGGATAGAAAATAAAAGCGTTGAATTGAAAGTTAGTACTTTGCTTGATTTTTTTGATGTTGTAGATATTACAGCGCAAGACTTTTTTTATTTGGGTGAACAATTTAATAAAGAAGATAAAAATGTATTAGAATTATTTAATAATCTTTCTAGTGATAATAAACAAACTATTATAGATTTAATGAAAAAATTAAAGGCGTAAATGAAAATTAAAGAATTTTTTATTAAAATTAAAGATAACTTTATAGAAGAATTATTTCCAAGTAATTTTACTTGTTATAATTGTAACGATGAAATAAAAGAAGAAAATAAATATCATCTTTGTAATAAATGTTTAGATAATATACAGTTTATTAAAAATCCTTGTGTAAAATGTGGCGAAGATTTAAACAGCTTTACTAAATATTGTAATAACTGTAAAACTTATAAAAGATATTTTGATAAAGTTATTAGTGTTAGTAGATATGAAAAGACTGCCAAGAAACTAGTATACAAATTTAAATATAATAAAGACGAGTATATTGCAAACTCTATTTTGCCATTTTTATTAGATTTATTTTATAAAAGCGATTTTAATAAAATAGATGTAATTACTTGTGTTCCTATTAGTAAGGAAAGATTAAAGAATAGGGGATTTAACCAAGCACAAATTTTGGCTGAAAAATTATCAAACGAAGTTAATATTAGTTTTGATGGTAATATTATAAAAAGGATTGTTAACACAGAGTCACAAACTCATTTAACAAAAGTTGAAAGAGCTAATAACTTAAGCAAAGCTTTTGAAATAAGTGATATTAATTTAGTTAAAAGCAAAAATATTTTAATTGTAGATGATGTTATAACTACGGGTGCAACAATGAATGAAATAGCAAAACTTTTAAAAAATAAAGGTGCTAATAAAATTTATGGTATAACTTTTTGTCATTCTTAAAAATAATTAAAAACAAAGTCGTTAAACAATGAAAATACATTGTTTTTAACGGCTTTTTTAAGTTTTTTTGTGGGTTTTTATCAAACTGAAAAAAAACCTTTTATTTTTATGTAAAATGTAGTAAAATACTTTCTATTAGGAGAAATTATATTATGGGATTTTTATCTGCTATTTTTGGTTCAGATAACGCAAGAAGTATTAAAAAATTAGAAAAAATTGCACAAAAAGTCGAAGACCTTGATGAAGTTTATTCAAAAAAGACAGACTTAGATTTAATGAAAACTACTAAGCTTTTAAAGGAAAGGCTTAGTAAGGGCGAAACTTTAAATGATATTTTGCCAGATGCATATGCTGCAGTAAGAGAAGCTAGTAAAAGAGTTTTAGGCATGAAACATTTCCATGTTCAAATTCTTGGTGGTATTGCTTTGCATCAAGGCAGAATTGCCGAAATGCGTACAGGTGAAGGTAAAACTTTGGTTTCTACATTACCAGCTTACTTAAACGCATTAACAGGGAAGGGCGTTCACGTTGTTACAGTTAACGAATATCTTGCAAAAAGAGACGCTGAGTGGATGGGTAAAGTTCACAAATTCTTAGGACTTACTGTTGGTGTTGCAATTTCTAATATGGATGAAAAAGATAAAAAAGAAGCTTATAATTGTGATATCACATATTGTACAAACAATGAGCTTGGCTTTGATTATTTAAGGGATAACATGGTCCAAGACATCTCTCAAAAAGTTCAACGTGGTCAACACTTTGCTATTGTTGACGAAGTAGATAGTATTTTAATTGACGAAGCACGTACACCTCTTATTATTTCGGGTAAAGGCTTTAAATCTAGCGACACTTATTATACAGCTCAAAGGTTTGCAAAAAGCTTAACTAAAGATGATTATGAGATTGATGAAAAACTAAAGCAAATAAGGTTAACTGACGACGGTATTACAAAAGCAGAAAGATTTTTTAAAGTTGATAATTTATCGGATATTAACAACATAGAACTTAACCACCATATCAACAATGCTTTAAAAGCAAACTTTATTATGAAGCGTGATGATAACTATATAGTTAGAGATGACGAAATTGTTATTGTTGATGAATTTACAGGCCGTTTAATGCCAGGTAGAAGATATAACGAAGGGTTACACCAAGCTATTGAAGCTAAAGAAGGTGTAAAAATTAAGGACGAAAACAAAACGCTTGCAACAATCACATTCCAAAACTATTTTAGAATGTACGACAAACTTAGCGGTATGACTGGTACAGCTAAAACTGAAGAAGCAGAATTTAACGGCATTTATAACCTTGACGTTGTTACAATGCCAACAAATTTACCTATTCAGAGAAAAGATTTAAGCGATATTATTTATACTACTGAACAAGGCAAATTTAAAGCAGTTGTTAGGGAAATTATTTCAGCTCATCAAACAGGAAGACCTATTCTTGTTGGTACTGCTACAGTTGAAAAAAGTGAAATTTTAAGCGAAATGCTTAAACGTGAAAAAGTAAGACACACTGTATTAAATGCTAAAAATCACGAACAAGAATCTGAAATTGTTGCACAAGCTGGTAGATTAGGTTCTGTTACTATAGCAACAAACATGGCTGGTCGTGGTACAGATATTTTGCTTGGTGGCAACCCAGAATATTTAACTAAAAAAGAACTTAAAGAAAAATACAGCTCTGCAGAAATTGAACTCGTTTCAGGTTATACAACAACTTTAAGTGACGAAATGAAAGCTTTAAAAGAGCTATATTTTGAAACACTAAAAAAATATAAAGAAATTACAGATAAAGAAAAAGAAGAAGTTAAAGCTTTAGGTGGACTTTATATTATAGGCACAGAACGTCATGAAAGCAGACGTATAGACAATCAGTTGCGTGGTCGTGCTGGTCGTCAAGGTGACCCTGGTACAAGTGTTTTCTATGTTTCTATGGAAGATGAACTTGTAAGACGTTTTGGTGGCGATAAGATGAAAAGTATTGCCCAAATGTTTAAGATTGATGAAGATACTCCATTTAAAGTTAAAATTCTTTCTAGACAAATTGAGAGTGCCCAAAAGAAAATTGAAGCTCAAAACTATGCTTCAAGAAAATTCGTTTTAGAATATGACGATGTTATGAGCAAGCAAAGAGAAATTATTTATGCCGAACGTAATAAAGTTTTAGAGGGCATAGATATTCACCAAGAAGTGCTTGATATGTTCCCAGATGTTGTAAGAAAAATTGTTTATAATTGCCTTGATGATGATAAACCTTATTTTGAATGGGATTTAGAAGAACTTAATAAAGAACTTGAAGTTCGTTTAATTGAAAAAGGTTCTAATATTGTTACTGAAGAATTTGTTGAAGAATGTGATGTTAAAGAC
>CALATF010000069.1 GCA_937891595.1 uncultured Clostridia bacterium | reverse complement strand
TTTACCACCTTTTACAGTATCAAAGTGGCAACCAAGAAGTTCGTAAGCATGATAATAAGTGCCTTGATTAAACAAATATAATTGTTTTTCTTTATCCAGCATTAATCACTCCTATTATACCTATTATATTAATTTAATATATTATTACTTAAAAACAAAACAAATTGTCAAAATTTTTAAAAGTTTTAATTCCTGTTAGCAATAAAAGTTATTCTTTTTAGCCTTTGGGTTAATTCTTTTGATAAGTAATTTTTATTCAACATAAATCCCCAGTTGTTTTGTATTGTTCCGGGTGTATTCATTCTAAACTTTTCATCTAAATATAAAAGGTCTTGAATTGTAAAAATTACAACGTCTGCACGTGAGTTCATTAAAAAACTAATTGCCATATCTGTAAGTTCTTCAAAAGTAGCGTTTTCCTCTTTTCCTAAATATTGTTTTACTTTTGTTAAAGTTTGATTATCAAGTTCTTTCAAAAATCCTACAAAAGTATTATTGTCATGCGTGCCAAGATAAGCTACACAATTATTTATGTAATTATGTGGAAAATAACTATTTTTTTTATTGCCATCAAATGCAAATTGAAAAACTTTCATTCCAGGAAGTCCTGTCTTGTTTATAAGAGTATTTACTTTTTCGGTTATAATTCCCAAGTCTTCTGCAATAAACTGAGGAATATTTTTATATTTAAATAAAACGTCAAAAAAGGGTTTTCCTAAACCTTTTATCCATTTACCAACTTTTGCATTTTGTGCTTTAACTGGACATGCCCAAAACGATTCAAACCCTCTAAAGTGGTCAAGTCTTGCAACATCAAAAAATTTATAAGCATGCTTAAATCTTTTTACCCACCATTTATATTTATTTTTTTTCATATTTTCAACATTATATATAGGGTTACCCCAAAGTTGCCCGTCCTTGCTAAAATAATCTGGAGGAACTCCACCAACAGCAAGCGGATTGCCGGCATCATCAAAACAAAACTCTTTTTTATTTGCCCAAACATCACAACTATCACTGGCAGGATAAAAAGCAATGTCACCTATAATTTTTATACCTTTTTTTTGTGCATATTTTTTCAACCTTTCCCACTGGTTAAAAAATAAATATTGTGTAAAAATATAAAAATTAATTTTGTTTTTATTTTTTAGTTTATATTTTTCTATTGCTGTTTTATCGTAATTTTTATATTTTTCAGGAAAATTATAAAAAGAAGTTTTATAATCTTCTTTCAATGCCATAAATACTGCAAAATCAATTAGCCAAAATTTATTTTCTTCAATAAATTTAGTTAAGTTTGTATCTTTAAAATCTCTTTTATAAATATATTTTAAAGCATTAAATCTTTGCTCATAAATTTTATTAAAATCAAGTTTTTTAAGTTTTTTTACATCCAGTTTAATAAGCTCTTTTTCTGTTAAATATTCAGTTAAGTCTATAAAACAAATGTTACCTGCAAATACTGAATAACATTGAAATGGAGAACCACTATCATTTGTTGGATTTATAGGTAAAACTTGCCAAAATTTTTGATTAGTATCATGCAAAAAATCTACAAAATCATATGCTTCTTTTGAAAAACAACCAAAGCCAAATTTGTTTGGTAATGATGATATATGAAGTAAAATTCCACTGCTTCTTTGCATAAAAATCTCCTAATTAATTGTAAAATTTTATTTTAAAAAAATCAAATAAAAACAACAAAACAAACAGCGTTGTTTACTTTTAATATTTTAGTTATTTAATTTTAAAATGTTTATTATTTTTAAAAAGTTTGACACTCTTTAATTTTTAATATTATAATTTTTAAAAGGATTAAAAATATGAAAAAAATATTTGTAATGGGTGCTTTTTTTGACACCAACCAAGAAGACATTAAAAGTTATTCTAAAGTTAAAACCACTCTACTAAATAAATTTAAAGATTTGCAAATTATAGAACCCGTTGATATTGAAAATTATCAAAAAGACTTTTTAAAAAATAATAAAAATTGTACATTTTTACAATCAGTCACCGCTATGGTAAATTATGATTTAAATTTTGTTAAAGAAGCAGACCTTTTATTTGTAAATTTATCTAATAAATCCTTTGGTGTAGGAATGGAACTAGGTATTGCAAAAGAATATAATAAAAAAGTATTTTTAGTTGCAAAACAAGGTACACAAATATCAAATATGGTTTTAGGAGCTTTTCCAAATTCTAAAGTTCATTATTATTCAAACCAAAATGAACTTTTTGAGATTATTGAAAACATAGAAATTTAATTTTTGCACATATAAAAAAACCTTAGCTTAAACATAAGCTAAGGTTTTTAATTTATTAAGCCACTTCTTCTGTTTGTATTTTAGATTGCTCATTATTTACTAAATTATCTGTTCTAACAATAGTATTATCTGCTGTTACTACTGTGTTATTAGATGTTGCTTTTAAATCTTCTGAATTATTTGCATTTTTTTCGTTAGATGCTTTGTTAGTTTTATTTTCTACTACTTGAGTTTGTTCTTGCTTGCTTTGTGGTAAATTTTCTTCATTTTGTTGTTTATCGCTTGATATATTTGAAACTTCTTCTGTTTTTGTTTCTTCCTTAAAAGTATTTGTAGTTGTATTTTGGTTTGTGCTATCAGTTATTTGATAAAAAGCTTTTACTTTTGCACAAACTTTAATTTTTTCGCCCCTACTATTATCGCAATAATTATAAACACTTTCTTCTTTTAAACCCATAAAAGTAGCATCTTTATACATAGCTTCTACTTTTTTGTTTGCGTTGTTTTTTGCATTAACTAAAGCTTGAACATAGCTATCTTCTTTATTAGTTAATGAATAACTAGCATGATGAACACTTGTTGCACCTGCACTTATAATTGTTTCTATTAATTCGTTTGAAGATTCTACCATGCCAGATTTAACAATAAGATGACAATCAAATTCATAAGTAAGCATACCATTTTCACTAACAGGATAAGAAGATGAATAACTAATTAATACTGTTGCATCTTTATCAAACTCTTTAATTTTTTGGGTTACTTTATCAATATTTTCGTTCATTTTTAACTGTCCGTCTACCAAACTATCTGCCCTGGTTTTTAAACCAAAATTAATCTGAATGGTGTCTGGCATAACTTCTACTTCTCCCATTCCCACAACTATAAGCATTTTTTCATTGTTTAAACTATTTGCCCTTACAAAATTTTTATTCCCTATGTTTTGCGAAGTAAAAAAGCTAATAGATAAAACACAAGCTAAAATAAAACTTAAACACATTATAAATTTTTTCATTTTTTTATTTCTCCTTTCTACATTTTTAATTTGTGTTTAATTTCATCAATTATACTTTCCTATTTTGTCGACTTTTATTACAAAATTAAAAATTTTCGCCTTTTAAATTATTTTTAATTTAACCAAATTTTAATAGAATATATTTTTTAATTACGGCAAATAATTTTAACGGAGGTAAAAAAAGAATGAATCCTATTAATCATGAAACAAAAGAACTGGATAATTATTTTTATAGTTTTAAAAAAATGTATCCAAAAGCATACAATAAGAATAAAGCACACCCTTACACTAAAACAAGGGTAATATTAATGAATGGCACTGAATATGAGTCCGTTTGGTTTATGCACCAGTTTGCAAGACATTGTAACGAACCAGAAATATTAGAAAGTCTTGCAACTATTCGCCGTCAAGAACAATGGCAACAAAAGCGTATTGCCTGCCTAAAACCTATTAACGAAAGTATTCTTGAAACAACTATTGCTTATGAACAATTAGCAGTAGATTTAACAGCCTCTCTTGCTATTTATGAAAAAGATGCAACAAATAAAAAAGCATTAAATTTTGCATTGCTTGAAGACTTTGACCATTTGTATAGATTTTCTAATTTATTAATGATGGATAAAGAAATAGATGCTAAAACCCTTGTAGGAGAATACACAGAGATTATGCCGGGAAGGCCAACTATAGCAGAACACAGATATCCAGTAGACGATTTGAAACCAAGCATGAACGCTAAAAAAGCAGAACTATATAGTAAACTAGTTGGTTGCACAATTACCGCCGCAGAACAACAAACTATGAACTACTATATGAACATTGCTCAATGGTATAAAAACGATTTAGGTAGAAAGCTTTATTCCGAAATTGCTATGATAGAAGAAGAACATGTTACTCAGTATGAAAGTTTAAAAGACCCTACGTTAACTTGGCTAGAACAATGGGTAATGCACGAATATGCCGAAAGTTATTTATATTACTCTGCTTATGAAGACGAAGTAGACAACGATATTAAAAATATTTGGTATGAACACTTTGAAATGGAATGTGCCCATTTAAAAGAAGCTATAAGATTACTTGAAAAGTATGAAAATAAAAAATATTGTTCTGTTGTAGGCGACGGCGAATTTCCTATTCTTTTACGCATAGGCAGTCATAAAGATTATATACGTGAAGTTTTAGCTACTACAATAACACTAACTGCTAAAGATAAAGATTATAAAGACATTTCAAAATTAAAGGATAACGATAGGTATTTCTATTATCAAAATTCTTTAATTCAGGGCGAGGAAGAAAACGTTCCTAGCCATGAAGTTATAAAGCAAGCAATTTCTGTACTGGGTAAAGATTATAGATATCAAGACACCGCTCACCCTGTTGAAGAACTTGATAATAGAAAAAAAGACAATACAACCATTTCAAGATAGTTTAATAAAACAACCATGATATTTTTGTCATGGTCGTTTTTATATAGTTATTTACTTATACTACTTGTTGTATATATTATGTTTCAGTATTATATTAAATAATTTATATTTAAAACAAAATTACATTTTTGTTGACACGTATAAATATAACTTGTAAAATTTTATATTATGAAATTAGAAAAATTTAAAAACCTTTTAGAATCTAAATACATGGTTGTTGCCATATTATTTATAGGATTTTTTGGGTGGATTTTAAATATCCCATTTATAAGCGTACCTATCTTAGCGGTTATAGTATCCTTAATTTTTATTCTATGTAATGACGTAAAAAATACTTTCGCTGCTATTATTCATGCTCCATATTTTTTTAATGATATTAATGCAAGCTTAGTTCTTTTTATTATTTCTATTTGTCTAGTCGTTTCTTCCATCATTTATTTCATTATTAAAAATTTAATAAAAAATAAAGAAATTACTAAAGGAAAAATGTTTTGGGCTTTTGTTATTTCTACTATAGCATTTTTATTAGGCGGAATTTATAAAAATTTTAACTTATTGTCCTTTCTTATTACTTTAGGCATTAGCATTATTTGTTACGTCTTGTACTGGATTTGTATTAATTTTACAAATAATTTTAAAACATTTTTGTTTAATTTATTTATTTGCAGTTCAATTTTTATTTCATTACAAATAGTAAGTTCTATTATTGCAACTGGAAACATATTACAAGCTATAAGTTCCAGACAAGTTGTTTGGATAGGCTTACAGAATGTAAACGCGGCATGTGTTTATTTAACATTAGGCATAATTTCTTGTTTTTCTTTGGGTTACAAAACAAAAAGAGACTGGCTATATTTCTTACTTTCACTACTATTTGCCCTTATTATATTTGTAACTTACTGCAGAATAATGCTTTTACTTTCAGCAATAACATTGTTAGTTTTATTTATTATCATGTTTATAAAATCTCAAAATAAAAAAATATTTTTAATGTTATTAGGCTTTGCTTTTGTTTGTATTGCAATATTTTGGATAATTAAACCTGAGGTTATAAATAAATTAATTCAATCTTTATTAAGCCGTGGTATAAGTCTAAACGGCAGAGATCAACTTTGGCCTTGGTGCTGGAATAAATTTAAAGAATTTCCTATCTTTGGTATAGGTTTCTATAGTTTAGAAGAAGTACCAACAACACATGTCTTTCATAATTTAGTATCTGCTCATAATACTCTATTACAATGGCTAACTTCATTAGGAATTGTAGGCACTTTCTTAATGACATTTTTCTATTATAAAAAATATCAAATAATTTTTAAAAGCGGAACTTTCTCAAATTTCTTTTTAATAATTTCAATAATCATGATAGAATTAAATGGAATTGTCGACCAAGCTGCAATTATGGATACTTTTATTTACATCATATCCTTAATATTAATAGCTTCAGTAGAAAAAGAAAACAATAAACCACAACAATTACAACAAACTAAACTACAAGTTTAAACCTTTAACATTATAAAACATAAAAAGGGAAAAATAATGAAAACTTCTAAAAATACTTTACCAAAAATTAGTGTAATTATTCCAGTGTATAAAGTCGAAAAATATTTAGATAGATGTTTAAATAGCGTTACAAAACAAACATACGATAATTTGGAAATTATATTAGTAGACGACGGCTCTCCCGACAAATGTCCACAATTGTGTGACGAATGGGCTAAAAAAGACAAACGAATTGTTGTTATACATAAAGAAAACGCTGGCGTAAGTTCTGCTAGAAATTTAGGCTTAGAAAAGGCCTCCGGCGAATATGTAACTTTTGTAGATAGCGACGATACTATTGACGAAAGTATGTATGAAAAAATGATGAACCTTATGAAAGATAATATAGATTTAGTTTTTTGCGGATTTAAATTTATTACATTAAAAGGCGAAATTGAATATGTAAAGGAAATTAATCTATTATTATTAGAAAAGGATAAAAATGCAGTAGAATCCTTTTACTATAGACCTACTAAATTCAACAAAAATCAAAACACTATGGGCTCTATCTGGAGAGTAATTTTTAGAAACGAATTTTTAAAAAATAATAACCTTAAGTTTAATACCGGAATAAAAATTCAAGAAGATAAAGAGTTTATATTAAGAGCATTAAATTGTTGTAACGGTGTAAAGGTATTAGATGAAAACTTATATAATTACTATCAAACACCAAACTCTGCTTTAACTAGCAGTAAAAATTATAATAAAATAGTATTTAGTCATCAAACTTTATATGATAACGAGTTAATTACTTTAAGTAATAATAAGAACATATCTAATAAAACTTTGAACATTATTAAAAGGAAATGTGCTATAGATTATTTAACAACAATATTTTATAGGCACATCCTAGGTAATGCTCCTAAGTATGAAATTAAACAACTATATAAAGACCCATTTATTAAGAAACTTTTAAAAAACGGAAAACTTGTTTTTAATACAAAATTTATTTCTTATAAAAAACAAATATGTTATTGCTTAATAAAAATGAGGATGTTACCTATATTAAGAATGATGTTGAAAATATTTAAATATGGCAAATCCGCCAACTAATATTAAAAAACTCTACTATTAATTTTCAGTAGAGTTTTTTATTTTCTTTTTAAAAATTCCTTTTACAAAACTTTTTTCTTCCTTGTTAAAACCAAGTAAAAATATACTAATGGAATATACTAATGAATATATTATTATTTGAATAAAGAACATTAAAATACTTGTAGGTGGTAAGAATATCATAAATAAAACACCTAAAGCAGTTGGTAAAATTAAACCGGGTAAAATTTTTAATATACTTTTCCAAAATCTACCTATATGAAGTTTAAGTTTAACTTTGTAAAATATATTAACAATAATTGTATTAAAAATTAAAGAAAGTGTTGTTCCAAATGCTACGCCTAGCACTCCCCAAAATCTTACGAATATAACAGATAGTACAACATTTAACACTGCCATGCCCAGCATAATTAAACTAACAATTTTATGTTCATTCATAGCTCGTCTAATTTCTATACCTAAACTTTGAATTAAAGCAATTGTTTCCGGACAGATTAATAATAACGCAATATAGTAAGATATCGTATAATCATCCCCTGCCCAAATAGATATAAAATATTTACCAAAGAATATAAATCCTGTTAATACTAACATTATTACAAAGAACTGCAACCTACCAACTTTTATCATAAGGTCAGAAAACTGAAGGGTCATATTTTCTTCCTTTTTACTTACAATTCTATGTATTTTTGGGGTAAACACACCAGAAATTGCTGTTGAAAAATTAATAAAAATATTATTTATAGTTGAAGCTATTGCATAAACAGCAACCGCAACACCATTAATTGTTTTACCAAGTATAACCTTATCTGTTTGCCAGTTTAACTGGTCTATAATTTGATTTATTGCAATAAAAACTGAAAACACTGCTATTTCTTTTAAAAGTGAAAAATCAATTTTGCCAAAAGCAAATTTCATTTTTAATTTAGTAAAACAATAAGTTATGTTTATAACATGAGCTATAAGTGTGATAATTGAAGTGCCAACCACCATACCTATCGAGCCATAACCAGAAAAAAGTAAAAATATTGTTACGCAAGGGCTAATAATGGTAGTAATAATATTAACAAGCTTTTGATATATAAATTTTTCTTGGCTAGAAATATATGAAGAAAATACACTATAAGGGAAAGACACCGCCAAATTTATACTACAAAAAATCATTAAAACTTTTGCAATGTATAAATCATTAGCACTATATGCACTATTAAAAAACCAGCTAACATTAAAAGCCAAAATTAGACCTACTACTAAAGATATTAAACCCATAATAGAAAAAACTATTAAGTACAATCCATTTAGTTTTTTTATTCCTTCAATATCTTCTTGTGATTTATATTTTGAATAAAATTTTATATAGGCTGCTCCAAAGCCAAGTGACAATAAACCTAAATAGCCTATAATAGAAGATGCTAAATTATAAATGCCATATTCAGTATCACCTAGAATGTCTAACATTATAGGTATATATAAAAGCTTTATAATAGCATTAATTGCCATCTGGCTGTACTGCAGAACAATACCCCATTTAATTTGTTTGCTCATAAATTCTCTCTAATTAAATTTTTAAAATCTTTTTTATTTTACGTTTTATTTTTGCAATAAAAGAATTATTAACTTGTCTCTCTTTTGCACATTCTTTTAAACTGTGTGTAAAACTATTATGATTTAAACATTCATAAAAAGCAAGTTGTTTATTATATTTATTTTTAAATTTAAATGCATTAAAAAGATTTTCATTACAATATTTATATTTACTTTTAGGTATTTTGTAAATTTGAAAACTATTATTTACTTTTTCAAAGTACTCTTGCCCTAAATTTGTATTACAAACAATTATCGAAACACCTTTATTAGAATAAAACTTTTTGTTAATTTCTTTAATTCCCCAACAATCGCCTATTATAATATCTGCTCCTGTATTGTTCCCAGCAAAATGACAATCGTAGCAACAGTCATTTAAACCTAAGTCACTTAAAAAAGCTTTAATATATAAGTCTTGTTGCATAGGTATAATTTTTTCATGGTTATTAAAAATATATTTTTCTGAATAATTGTCCCAACTATTATCATAATGCCTAAAATTCATTTGTTCTGGCACCTCATTAAATAGTTCTTTTGTATATTCTTTGAATAATTTTTGAGATGGTACACCATGACACAAAACTTGAACTAATATCAAATTGTTTTCTTTTTTGAATTTATTTCTAAGTCCTGTAATTTGACAAGGGGTTGCACAAACTAAAACTTTTTTACCCTTATTTAATAGTTCTTCAACTTCTTTATAAATATTGCTTATATCTACTTGGAAATATTTAGAACCTTCTATTTTATTTAAGTCTTCAACTTTTTCTATCTTTTCAAAAAAAGATTTATCTTTGTTATATTTAACTCCAAAAACAACGCCATTTTCTAATAAGACTTGTTCAGCTAATTTACCAAAAATTCCAGTTGAAGAAAAATTACCTTTCTTATATTCTTTTTGTTTTATAGCATATATACCTTTTTCAAAAGTAAGTTTTTGTAAATTAATTAGTTGCGAGCAACTTCTAACACATTTGCCACAATTAATGCATTTTGATTTATCTATTACTGGGCTTAAAAAACCTTTATCGTTTTCTTTATAACTAATTGCTTCCACTGGACATATATTTTTGCAAAGGCCACACCCCGAGCAATTAAAATCAACATCTAATAAATTGTTTTGTTTTTGAGTTTTTGAATATAGTGCTTGTGTTAAAAATTGAATAGCTATTTCTTTTTGTTCTTTTAAAATTTGCTCTTTATTTTCAATTTTAAAATTTAAAATTTCTTCTAATTTATTTTCTTTTAAAGTTGGAAATTTACACTTAAACATTTCCTCTAAATTTTTAATTCTAGAAGACATATCTTTTAAACTTTTAGTACACCTTTCAACATGAACAAAAGGCTTATTATAAATAATAGAAAACACTAAACAATGAAAGGAATCAGTAGCCACAACACTAGCATTTCTTATTAAATACAAGAATTCGGCAGGCCCTGAGCAATAATATTTGCTTGCTGGGTTTACTATGTCAACAATCTCGAAGTTTTGTAATTTTAACTTTTCAATAAATTCCAAACTATCACCTAATTTATCACCCAAAAAACATAATAAAGCATACTTACCGTTCGGCATTACTTTTGGCTTTTTTTCTACACTTTGCCATTCTTGAGAAGATATTGTAAGCGTTGGGTCTGGCACTGCAATAACATTGTTATTAGTTAAATTTTTTAGTATTTCACAAGACACTTTTTCCCTAACAGAGATTGCTTTAAAAGAATTTAAATATCTTTTAAAAGCACCAACCTCATAGTCGCTAAGTTCGCATTTACCTAAACTTGCAGCATAAGAAATTCTTTTGTCTTTATCTACAAAATTTAATAAATGGGTTGTCATGTTAGGCGTCATTTGTTCGTTCCAAATTTGGTCACTTCCTGCTATAACAAAGTCATATTTATCATTTATATTATTTTGATTTTCAAAATAATATTTAGTATTATCAAAGTTAATATTTTCATTAAATTTTATAAAATTTTTTGTTCTTTTTCTTTCTTTAATTAAACTAAATTTAAACCATTTTATTAGCTTTTTAATTTTTCTAAAAATCATTAATATTTTTTTAGGCTTATAGGTATACGGATTATATTTAATTGTTTCTACTTGCAAGTCTTTAAAATTATCTTTTATAAGTTTTTGCAAAGCAAAATTTTGCAATCTATTACCCAAATTAAAATTATCTATTATTGTTGAAATTGCTACAACTTTTTTATTAGACATAAATACTTTCCTTTAAGTTTTATCAACTAAATTAGTTTAACATAATCTTTATTTTTTACAAAGAATAATTCAAACTATTAATTTAATATGAATAATTAAAAAATAAAAAAGAGGGTTAATATTCCCCCTCTATTTTATAACAATAATACGAAGCATTACCATTCATTTTTGTTGTATTCCTATAAAAAGTCATATAAAAGGCTTTTTTATCACTAGTAACCGCACATCTTATAATATTATATAGCAACCCACCATCTACTCTTATACCTGCCCCGCTACCATAATAAAACTCATTAGGCTCATTAATTCTAGTCAAGTCAACTTCTACTACCTGCCCCTCGCTAGGATAAGAGAAATAAAAAATAGCTTTATTATACTTAGTAAAATCTATAAGTTTATTAATATCGCTACTAGTAAAACCTTTTGTATAGCCTAAATTTAAATTAGCATCAGGACTTTTCCTGTCATATAAAACAGTTCTATATCTTATACTATCCATAAAGCATTTTGCTTTTTCTAAATTATATAAAGGTTTTTCATAATTTGTGAAAGTAATACCCTTTTCTAACTTAGCCCATTCAATATTTATATTTACTGTAGTTGCGTTATCATTGTATATGAAACACTCTACTTTTGTTGCATTATTTGGAATATTAAATGTTATGGAATTTACTCCTGCTTCTTCTACAAGTTTAAAATGTTCAGTATAATTTGTATCATCTGTATAAACTCTTGCACAAATTTTTGTTTTATAAGTTTCTACAATTTTATAGTAAAAACTTAGAGTTACGTCACAACCTAATAATCTTTTTAAATAAGAATCATTTAAAATTTGTTTAAATCTAGTCTTTGGACTTAAACTAATAAATGTTTTCGCAGTTACAACTCCTATACTGTCTAAATACCATTTACTAATAATTTCTTTTTCAACATTTTCTAATGTGTTTTCAAAAAAGTCAACATTATCAAATCTTATACTAAAGTCCGAGTTTAATAAGTAATTTTCTGTACTTAAATTAGTTAAACTTTCTTTAATTTCATTATATTTATTTTTATAAAAACTTAATTCATGAAACATATCTTTAACTTTACTTTCTAAATAATCAATCTTTTGCATATTTATCCCCTTTTATAATAAGTTTAAAAGGTAAAATATCTTAAATCAATATTTAGTGCCAAGTTAATTTATCAGCTCTTTAATTTTTTTCAAAAATTAGTACGAATGTAATATACACAACTAATGTTAACAAAATAAAAAGCAACGCTTTTGTCGTTGCTTTTTATTTTAAGAGTTACTTTCTATAATATTAAACGTTATTATACCAGAACTAAAGCCAGTTTGCCATACACAGTTAGCCGTATCTATAGTATATTCTATGTAATAGCTACCTATATCTAAAGATTTAAAATTATAATTTATAATCGATTGACTGTCACTATTAAATATAACCTCTTCAGTTGTATCGTCATTTACTTTAATAATTTGAATGTTTTTAACGCCTACATTTACATTTAAAACAGTTAAATCTACACTATCATCTATTTCAAAAGATTTGTTATTTAAATTAATATTTTTATCCGATATTGTAAATGGAACATCAATCTTTTTCTTTTGAATTTCAAATGTAAAAGAAAAACTTAAAGATGAACTATTATACAGTTCAGCGGCACTTTTGCCACTAAAATTAGTTATATTTATGTTTCCTGAACCAAAATTAACATTTTCAAAATAATTAGATAAAATATAGTTTGGATTAACATGTAAAATAACCTTTAATCTATATTTACCCGCATCAATAGCATTGTTCCCGCTTACTACTTCATAATTAGTTCCATTTAACTTTTCAATTCTATAATTTAAATGAACTCCATTTTCGTTATTATCATTTTCGTTATTATAAGGCTCATTTTTTACATACTTCATGTTGCTGCTTGATGTAACAGCAGAATTATTACTAACATTTAATCTTGTTAATACCTCATCTGTTTGACTATTTCCATTGTAAAAATATTCGCCTTGGCTTGATGCATGAATATATAGTGTAACCTTATTAATATTATAAATTTTACTTTCTTCAAAATCCCTTACATTATTAGCTGCATAGTATTTTCCAAAAACAACATTGTAAACCGCTTTATATCTACCTGGGTCTCTTGGAATACTTGAATAATCTTCCCAAGAAGAATTACCAGTGTCTTTTTCAAACGAATAACTAATTGTAAAAATTGTGTTCCCAAATTTATCCTTTAATGTCATTTGAACATCACTATCTTTAATTAAAGTAAATTTAACTGTCTTACCATTTTCCGACAATGTTATAACTTTTTCTTTTATTGTTTCAGTAAAATAACTATCTAAAGGATTTAAACTTATTTTAGAAGTATCAAATTCTTCTGGTTTATAATTCAAAGTTTTGTAAACTTGGTAACCTGAATATGAATAATTATCACTTGTTGAAGCTTGAACAAATCTAGATTTATCAATACTTTTAGCAAGTACGCTTAAAATTGTTTCTACAGTTTTCTTTTCATACTGGCTACTTTGACTATCACCATCAGGACCTATGAAAGTTATTATTGCTTTAATTTTCTTTTCAGTAACATCATCTTCAGTAAACTTTTTAAACCAAGCTGAATTGTTTTTATCATCAATAACATCATCTGAATACATAAATTGTACTGAATACTCGTCTTCTTCTAAACTAATAGAAAACATTTTGGTTTTAATAAAATTATAAACTTCAGCAGCTGTCATATCAGGCGAATATGTAATTGAATTATTTTCAAAATTTATTGAACCTGAGAAAGATTTTTTAATAATTGAATATTCAAAAGTACCTTCGCCTTTAAAATTAGTTTGTTTGTTTTCATCCGCATAAGCATATTTTATTTGTAATGTATAAAACTTACCTTCACTATTAACTTGATATGGTGCAGGATGATTACCAGTTTTGTTTTCGTAAATTGAACCATCTTCATTTAAATAAGATATAGTAATTACATCATCATATATTTCTTTTTCATAATAAAAACTAGATATTACATTTCCGTCTTTATCTAATTGATTAATTCTTATTCCATTTAAGAAAGTATCAATAGATTTTCCGGTATAAACATATGTCTTAGCAAGTGGGAATATAAACTCTGCACGCAAAGGCTCTACTGTAAAATTAAAATTTTTTGTAAAATAGTAATTATCAGCTTCAACACTTAATGCAACTGTATATTCACCTACATTAAGAATAACATTCCCGTCAAAATCTTTAATTTCATAATTTACATAATCTTTGTAATTTGGTGAAATTTCAAATTCAAAAGGAAGAGTTTCTTTATTTTCAACATTAAAACTAGTTGTATAATAAAAGCTATCTTTCCAGTTAGTAATCTCTATAGCACTTGATTTTTTAATTTCAAAAAGTTCAAACGAAGATTGTAAGCTAACAGCGTTTTCATCACTATTATCATATAAAATCTCGTCACCGTTTATTTGGGTTGGGAATTTCATCAAATAGTTACTTGAACTTTGAAAATTAATTCTACACAAATAAATACCTGCATTGTTTGGGTTTGTATTAATTTTTTCTACTGGAATACATATTTCTTCTCTATCAATAGTTACAAATAAATAATTATCTTTATATTCTAAACTATTTAAATCAAGTAAAGCTGAAATTTCTAATGCTCTTTTTTCATTCTTGTTAGGAGCATTACCATCAGCTAAATAACACTCTATAATTCCATTAGTAGATTTATTATAAGAAACAAAAAATTTCTCATAACTTATATTAGCTTGCACTTTTTCGCATTTAGGCATTTTATTAAAGTCATCATATTTAATAAAATCTTCGTAATCATATACGTCCATTTTATATGTCTTAGTTAAGCCATCATAAACAACATAACCACTTTCTAATTTGTCATCAGAGTAACCTAAGACAGGAACAATATTAATAACCTTTGGAACAACATAAAGAGGAATGTTTACAGATATAGGGTTATAATTAGAATTTTCCGCTTGAATGTTAACATTTATAGGATAACTCGAATTTGCATTTAATGTAGATAAAGAATAACTACTAGGGTTATAATTAAAATTCAATTTAGTACCATTAATTTCAAAATCTTTTAGAGTTATAGCTTCATTGTCAACCCCGAAGAATATGTTTTCATCATCATTAATCTTAGTCTTAATATTTGATAATTCATTTGATCCATAAACCAAATTTTCTTCAAATTTTAATTTGCTTTCATCATAAGTTATATTTGCTTTTTTAATGTTAATATATCCATAATCTAATAAAACTGGCAAATGGTTATCCACAACATTACCATTAAATGTTGAAAACTCTATAATTTTTTCTTTTGTTTTTTCGGAACATTCATTTACACAATTTTCATCACATATATGAGAACTATCTTTTAATTTTTCAGGGCATTCTGTTATACAGCTTTCATCACATGTATGAGCGTTTTTAATTATAATAATTTTTGCATTATCTAATGTTAAATTAATGTCTGCTACATAATTACCTGCATTAACTACACTATCGTAACTTGACCCGCCTTTTGTGTATGATATACCAAACACACTTTGTGGACTTATTGTATATCCCTCATTTTTACAAACCAACCTAAAATCGTTAAAATTTGTTGCATCATAAACCTTTTCAAAGCTATTAGTTAATGTGCCGTTGTTATTATAAAGTATTTCAAAGTTAAGAACAGTAACATTTACATTATAAATTATGTTATTACCTATTGTAACATCAAAACAATGAGACAAGTCTATATCTGTATCATATTTAGAAGAATATATTTCAATTTTATCTTTACTGCCTTTAACAAAATAATCGTTAGTTAAATCTAAGTTTAAAGTTAAATTTGATTTTAAGTTTTCTAGTTTGTCTCCTGTAGAAGCATCTATTAAAGTATATAAATTATCTGTATCTTTAAATGTTATTTTGTTTGTTAGCCCATCTTTAGTATTAATACTTGAAGTTACCAAATTTATTATAATTTCTTTAGGATTTATAGTATAAGTAGCGTCTTTGTTTGCAAAATTTAGTGTATAGTTGCTACTACATTTAAAATCACCTATGCCTATGCTATAACTTAAGATATCCCCGTTATCTGCAAGTAAAACTGGATAATATCCCCCAAGAGTAGAGGCATATTCAACTTCAACAAAATCTCCATTTGTAACATCCTTTTTTGTACCCAACTTAAAAGAACCTGTAAATGTAGGAAGTTTTAAAATTTGGCTGTCATAACCGTCTTGAATAAAAATTGAATATCCTTTGTTAATCTCGTCTCCATATGTAGAAATATAAGAAGTAGGAGTTACTGATACTAATCTTTGTGTAATTTTAAATAAAACGTCATCACTAAACACAATTTCATAATTATTGCCAAAACTTAAATTACCTATAGTAATTTTATAACTATCAACATCTTCTCCCGATTGTCTACTTAAATTTCCAGTTGCAGGTAGACCGTTTAACGTAATTTGTTCATCATAAAAAGATAAAATGGTATAATTTAATTTAGGATCTTTATCTCCATATATTTTTTGAGCTTCACTTGGAACTACTTTTAATTTATATGGGTTTATTGTAAAATAATATTTTTGAGAATTATCTAAACTAATTTCATAATATTCTTTGTCTTTTACATATTCTAAATCATTTAAACAAATTTCATATTTACCAACTGGGCTATTTTCAGTTGTTAATTGCAACTCTTTTAACTTTAAAACACTTGAAGAATTATTTAAAATATCACTAATAGTATCTCCTGTTTCTAATTCTCCAGATAAAACAAAATCAGCAGGAAATCTATCTGGAATTTTTTCGCCATATATTATATTTACATATTCGTGTGTCATTTTTGGAGTTACTGTTAAATATAACTTTTTTAAATTTAATTTTGCGCCATCAAGTAAAACTACATTAACATTTTTAATATCTTCTTCTTTGTATGAAACGCCTCCACTTGGTAATTGTATAGAATATGAAGCAAAGAAATTTTCATTTTTAATAGCGGTTAATTTAAAATCTAAATAAACGCCAAAAATGAAGGTATTATTAATGTCTTCTGGTTGTATAATATCTCCTTTGTCTGTCTTTTTAATTTCAATAACTTCAACTTTTCCATCAACTGTAAATTTTAAACCTATATAACCATCCCAATTATTATTATTTAATAAACTTTCTAAAATTGTTAAATCTACATTTTTGTTATTTAGTTTAATTCTATTTATTTTTGTTTTATAGTCATACCCATTCATATATGATATTGTGAATTCTGACGAACTTCCTTCAGTTGTAGTACTAGGCGATTTATATTTTTCTTCAACTGAATCTATTTCAAACTCTAAATTTATTTGTTTTACGCTGAACTTGTATTTATCTTCAAAATTAGTTTTGCCTTCTGTGGCTCTATCATCTAAAACTATTACATAATTAGGATTTAATAATTCGCCCTTTTCATTTGTTTGTAAAACTTTGTAAAAATAACTACCTACTTCTGCTTTGAAATTTGAAGTCCCAAATTGTCCTAAATAATCTACAAATAAAAACTCGTTAATTGCTTCACCAGGAATAAAACTGTTCACAACACTTGTAAATGTTATAGACTCGTCCTTATCTAAATAATTTTTAGATTGATTTGCACTTGGCAAAATTGTAACCTGTCTTGGCTGTATAGTTAATTTTCCTGATAAATTTGTTTTAATAGTTAAGTTATTGTTAGAAGTAGCTCCTTCATATTTTAATTCATAACTATCGTAACTATTTATATTCCCCTCTTTTATTAACACCGGTAAAATCCCAACATCGTTAAATTGTTGTTGTATGCCCTTGTAATAATAGCTAGGAGTTTTAAGATTTATATTTGAATTAAATTTGCTATCTAAAGTTTTATCTTCTTGCCCATAAGTTTTATAATCATATAAATCGAAGGTGGTTGAAACATTATCACCATATGTTATAACGTCATCATTTATTTTTAAAACAACTTCTCTGCTTTTTATATTTAACTGACCATTTGTATTTACTATGTTATAATTTTTTTCAAACTCAACTTGATTTGATTGTGCTTGGACAAATTCATAATACAAAGAAGTTTCATACCTACCATAGTTAACACTTGTATTTTCAACAGTATAAATATATTTAGCAATAACACCTTCACCATTAATACCTTGAATGGTATAAGCGGCATCCATAACTTCATCATTTAGATTTGATTTATAAACCAACCCACTTGGAAGTTCGTCTCCATAAACTATTTCAAAGTTTCCTAAATTATTTAAAGTAACTGTGTATTTGTTAACAACTAACGAAGCCATACAATATATATCAGGATTAGCCTTTCTATAGCAATAAAGTTGATATTCGCCGGCATTTATAATTTTATCAACTGCCTCTCCTGTTGTAAGAGAAATGTAATAATAACCAAACTGGTCATTTCCTTCGTCTTGTAAAATTTTATAATTATTTTGTAACTCTTGTCCAGAATATGTAGCTGTGTTATTTTTATTTTCAAAACTCATTAAAGCACTATCCTCGGTAACCCAAACTCTAATGCTTCCCTTTATTTTGTTACCTGATTTATCAGTATAAGTTGCTGTTATTATTGCTTTACCAGCACTTTTAGTTTTAAAAGAATTTTTATAAACTGTAACAATATCTGTTGCACTGCTTGTCCATTCTAAATCATCTACGGAATATTTATCCGAATTTAATTTAGTATTTATAGTTATACTTTTATCTGTTTTTTCTATAGAATAATAACCACTAACAAGTTCGTAGCCAGATAAAGAAAGTTGAATGCTAGTAAGGCTGTCGTCATTACAACTACAACCAAACGAAAAAACTGATGTTATTAATAAAATAGGAATAATTAAGAAAAACTTAAATAATTTTTTCATAATACTTCTCTTGTCCTTTTATACTTTTGTAAAATAAGCGTACTTAACCACTATATAATTAATTTATTATATAATATATTATCTTTCTTTCAAAACAAAAAATGCCTTTGAAATACTATAAATTTTATATAATATCTTAAAGATGTATTAGTTGAAATAATATTTATTTATCAAAAGTTTTATTAAATTATTGTTTAACAAAAGAAAATACTTTTTTTATTGCTTTTATAATTAAATTTGGTTATACTTTTAAAGTAAATTAAAGGAGTAAAATGAAAGCTGTTATTCAAAGATGTTTAGATGCTTGCGTTAAGGTAAATAACGAGACAGTTGGCCAAATAAACAAAGGTTTTGTTGTTTTTTTAGGCGTAGGTAAAAATGATAATGACGAGGACTTAAATTATCTTGTTAAAAAAATTTCTGGGCTAAGAATTTTTGAAGACGAAAATGCAAAAATGAATTTAAACATAAGCCAAATAAATGGCGAAATGCTTGTTATTAGCAACTTTACATTGTACGCAAACACAAGTCATGGTTTTAGGCCAGACTTTTTAAATAGTATGATGCCCCAAAGGGCAGAAGAATATGTAAACAAATTCATTGAAGAATGTAAAAAAACAAATTGCTTTAAAAACATACAAACAGGAATCTTTGGTGCAGATATGAAAGTTTTTGTCACCAACGACGGTCCTGTTACAATAATAATTGATACGGAGAATAAATAATGAAAGAAAAAAGATTAATAACTGCAGCTTTAACTTATGTTAATAATATACCACACGTAGGTCACATTGTAGGTTGCCACTTGCCTGCAGATATTTTTGCAAGATTTTGCAGAAGCTATGGCTACGACACAACTTTTGTTGGCGGGTCAGACATGCACGGCACCCCATCTCTTGTAACTGCACAAGAATTAGGATTACCAGTAGAAGAACTAACTTCAAAACTTCATGAGGTTCACAACCAAATTTATAAAAAATTAAATATTAGTTATGACATATATTCAAACACTCATACAAAAACACATGAAAAAATAACAACCGATTTCTTTTTGGAACTTTATAAAAAAGGATATATTTCTGAAGGCGAAACAGAAATGTTTTATTGCGAAAAAGATAATATGTTCTTACCAGATAGATTTGTTACAGGAACTTGCCCACGTTGTGGTTATGAAAATGCTAACGGCGACCAATGTGAAAAATGCGATAGCCTATTTTCACTAAACGAACTTAAAAATGCAAAATGCAAGCTTTGTGGCGAACCTGCTGTTCTTAAAAAATCAAAACACATTTTCTTAAATTTATCTAAAGGCACTGGCGAACTTGATAAATGGATTGAAACAAAAAAAGATGTTTGGCGTCCACACGTTTACGCAGAAGCAAAAAAATGGGTTAACGAAGGATTAAAAGATAGGTGTATTTCTCGAGATATTACATGGGGCTTCCCTATCCCTCTTGAAGGATATGAAAACAAAGTTTTCTATGTTTGGTTTGATGCTCCTATAGGTTATATTTCAATAACAAAAGAACTTAGCGATAATCTATATAAAGACTTATGGCAAGACAAAAATGCAAAAATTTATAACTTCGTTGGTAAAGATAATATTCAATTCCACACAGTTTTCTTCCCTACAATGTTGCTTGAAAACGGAAATTATAATTTAGCACACAACGTTGTTGGTTTAAACTTTTTAAACTACGAAGGTCAAAAATTTAGCAAAAGCAAGCGCATAGGTGTTTTCTGTAATGCATTACTAGAAGATAACGCTGAAATTGATGTAGATGCTTTAAGAGCATACCTAACAACTATTATTCCTGAAAATAGAGATACCGATTATAAGTGGGAAGACTTCAAAAATAATTGCAACTCTGAACTTGTTGGTAAGTACGGCAATTTGTTTAACAGATCTTTAAATATGATTAAAAATTACTTTGACGGCAAGCTTGATTTTGAATTAAAAGAAAACGAGTTAAATGAATTAGATAAAGAGCTTTTAACTGCAATAAAAGAAATGCCAAATAAAATAGCTGAAAGTTTTGAAAAAGCAGAATTAAGAGATGCTTATAAACTTATAATGAACTATGCAAGCATAGGTAATGGATATTTAGAAAAATCTGCCCCATGGTCACTTGTAAAACAAGAAAAACCTGAAGAAGCTAAAAAAGTTTTATATCTATGTCTTAACCTTTGCGCAAGTCTATGTATTGTTGCAAGTCCTATTATTCCTACTAAAGTTAAAGAATTGTGGTCTAACCAAGTTGGTTTAGACGGGGACCCAACAGCAAAAGATATGTGGAAAAACGCAAGCGAATTACTTATTAAAAATGGTCACCAAATTAAAGGCGTACAACCTATTTTTGAAAGAATAGACGCTGATAAACTTGCAAAAATTAAAGAAATTATGTCAAAACCATATGATATAAATGAACACTTTAAAAAGTAAGAAAAAAAGAGTTGGAAAAAATTTTTCAACTCTTTTTTAATCTTTTTTATTAACTTTTTTATAAGTTAATGTTAATATAGAAATATAAATCTTTAAAAAGGAGCTATTATGAAAATTTCAAGCCTAGGCATAGTTAATGGAAAAATTCTTGATAAATATGGTAAACGAGGAACTAATATAAAGTTTGGCATGCCAACTTTATCTTTACCTATTAAGATTGAAGAAGCTCCTAAAGACACCAAATGTTTTGCTATTATTTTTGACGATCCGGACTCTGTACCAGTTTGCGGGTATATTTGGGTTCACTGGCTTGTAACCAACTTAAAAACTACTTTTCTTGAAGAAGATGCTAGCCAAAATAACTTTTCTATCATACAAGGCAAAAATAGTTGGAATGACAACTGTTATGGCGGTCCTTGCCCACCAGATAAACCTCATAGTTATAGGTTAAGAGTATTCGCATTAAGTTCAATGATTAATTTACGAGGCGACTTTACTTTAGAACAACTTGAAAATGAAATAAAAGATAAAATATTAGAAACAGCGGAATTGCGAGCTATTTATGATAATTAACAAAAACATACAACAATTAACCGAAAATGTTAAAAATGGCAAGATTATATGCTTTAAAACAGACACCATTTGGGGGCTTTCGGCTAATCCAAACAAAAAAGAATGTATACAAAATTTATATAAATTAAAACAAAGAGAATTAGACAAACCTTTTATATTTTTAATTTCTAAAAATCAAAATTTAAACAAATTAGTTGAAAGCATTTCTAGTCTAGAGCAAAAACTAATAGATAATTTTTGGCCAGGTCCTTTAACAATAATTTTTAAAGCTAAAGAAAATTTACCTATTTTAAGCCATTATAATAATCAAACAACTATTGCTTTAAGAATGCCAGACGACCCCTTAACACAACAAATTTTAAGTGGCTTAGATTTTCCTTTACCATCTACCTCTGTAAATTTGCAAAATAAGCCACCTTTAAACGACTTTAATGAAATTTACAGTAATTTTAACAATACAAATATTAATATACTAAAAGATTTTACAAACTTCTCACAAAATGCATCCTCTACCATTGTAAGTGTTGAAAATAATAAAATAAATATTTTACGTGAAGGTCAAATTTCAAAAGAAAAGATATTAAGTATTCTAACTTAATATCTTTTCTTGTTTTATTTTTTCTTTTTATTTTTTGATACCATTGTAAAATGTAAAGTTGCATATATTGCTAATAAAGCAACAAATATAGAAATTACTATAATTATTACAAATGAAACATTACTACTTGTGTCATTATTATAAATTTCCCAGTTTATTTTAATATATGGTTTTTTTGTTCCTTCCCATTCATAATTATCGGTATCTTTAAGTACTAGATAAGTTGTATATTTACCAACTTGCGTAGCAGTTTGATTAATAATTTCATATTTATCTGATTTTTCAATGTTTAAAGATTGTTCTTTACCAGTATATTCTAATTTTACATTATCACTAGGTTTTGAAATTGAAACTTTATTTATTGTCCAGTTAATAATAATATTTTCACTATCACTGCCTTCCCATTGAACATTTAAATTGTTTTTTAACGAAATACAAACATTATAAGTTCCTGCATTTTTATGGGTTCCGTTTGTTACTTCATAATAATCATTTGATTTTACTGGGAATGTTTGCTCTGCCCCATTATAAGTTGTTTGATAACTAATTATATTAGGTTTTTGAACAGTTGCTTTCTTAATTGTCCATACAATATCATCAAACTCAACAGGATAGTAATTGTCTGGATCATCTAAATAAAAGTTAACTTTAGCTGTATATGTTCCTGCGTTAATAAACGAAGCATCTACATAATAAGGATAAACTAAGTCTTTATTATAATTTATTACTGATACAGATTGCAATTTATTGTTATAAACATATTCTTGTGTGTAATTCCACATCCAACCCTTTGTACTAATACGTGCTTTTGAAACGCTTATTGTAAAGGTTTTTATAGAGTATGTATAATTATCACTTTCTGCAGCATATAAAGTAACTGGCATGTTATTGCCTTGCTTTACTGTAGTAAATGAATTATTTAAATATTGCAATGTTTGTTCATTGTTATTTAAAACAGCTCCAGAATTAATAACTTGAAGCGAACCATTATAAACATAATCTTTTACAACAGAAGTATCGTCAATTTGAGACTGAGCTTTTGAAACACTAATTCTAAATTCTTTTTTTATAGCAAAATAATTTAAAGATTCTTCAGCTTCAACCCCTACAACCAGTGCATTACCTTGTTTAACTGTAACAAAAGTATTGTTTGTAAATTTTAAAGTTTGTTCATTATTATTTATAGTTGCACAACGTTTTGCATCTTGTAAAGTTTTGTTGTAAGTAAATTGCGTATTATCTATTGTAATAACAGGGTCTATTTTATTCATATTTAACGAAAAATTTAAGTCTCCGCTATCGTCTACAATGTTATAATTAATTTCTTCTTGCGTTAAAATTGCTGTTGCTGTATATGCGCCAGCGTTAATAAATTCGTTAATATAATTTTTTGAAAAACCTATTGAATTTCCTTTTAAACTAAAAGGTAAATAAACTTTAATTTTATTAATATTTTCATAATATGCAGAAATTGTTGATGCTTGGTCTAATCCATTATACTTATATGTACTTTTTCCACTTTCAGTTGACCAAACTAATAATGCTGAAACTTTTGAAACTTTAGCAAATACAGGTTGGTTATAATCTTGTACAACATAATTATCTTTGTCTTCACCTGTTAATAAAATACTATCAATATAAACAAGCTTTTGTTCACCAGCATTAGCATCTAGCGTGTGCCCATTTACTTCAACATTTACATCGTCTTGCTGTTCAACATCTTCTAAGGAAGCACTTAAAAGAATGTTTGTTGTTGCATCATATTCTTTTGGCTGAGCTATTATATTTTTAAGCTTTATAGTTTTTGGTAAAATTTGAATATGAACAATATCGGCTACTGCACTATCTTGGTTATTATCTAAATTATAAACTTGGCAAAAATAATAACCAGATTGTGCACAATTTGTTAAATAAATACTATTGTTTTGTTCATTTTCTACTAAACTAAAGTTTATATTATCTTTTGAATAATACCAGTTATAACCAAAGTTAGAAATATTTTCTGCACTTACAGTTAACTCTATTTGATAACTATCTGATTTATAATTAACAATAAATTCATTATTATTTATAGCACTATCGGTTGTAATCTCCTTATAACTTGCAGAAAAACCATTAATTGTATTACTATCCAAATCATCATGTATTACTGCTTGTAATGTTTGAATAGAATTAGCAAAAGTTTTAGTTGTGTTATTTATATTTAAAGAACATAAACAACAAGAAGCCAAAATAAGTATTAAACTTGCAAAAACAAATTTTAAAGTATTCAATGTTTTCTTTTGCATAACTTAAACTCCTTTTATCTAAAAAGACATCATAAGCTTTAAACCATGATGTCTTTAACTTTATTAAGCAATATCTGTTGTAAATATTTTTTGACGCATAGCTTGATAATTTTCTTCAGTAAGCATACCGCCGGCTCTTAATCTTTCTAATCTCTCAAGTCCTTCAATACCTTTTTGTGTAATATTTAAAGGAACACCATTTTGACCAGGAGTAATTGAGGAAGCCCTTAATGCTTCTTCTGCTTGAATTTGTGGATTAAATTGAGCTTGAACACTTGGTTGAGGCTCGCTAGTAGCAAAAACAGGCTTTGGTTTAGCAGGAGCTTGTGGTTGTGGTGCAGGTTTTGGTTGATTAACAGGAGCTTGTGGCTGAACATTATTTACAGGTTGAGTGTTAACTGCTTGTGGTTGTTGTATAACAGGTTGTTCTACTGGCTGAGCAACTGGTTGCGCAACAGGTTGTTGTTGAACATTGTTAACAGGTTGTTCTACTATTTGAGGTTGTGGTTGTGCAACTTGTTGAGGTTGTGTATTATATTGAGGTTGATATCCAGGAATAGGTGGCATATTTGCTTGCATAGTTGATTGTGGAGCGTATGCTTGCTCACCGCCGTCATATGATTGTATGCCTGAGTTGTCTTCACCAGAAGTACTTTCAATATCTAGAATACCATCTTTCTTTGCTTGTTTATATGCAACTGCAAAGTTAATTGTAGGTAATAAGAAAATGATTAAAGCATATAAAGCTAATACTGCCAACCCTATTATAAAATACATGGTGAAATCTATTTCTGTAATTTCTTTAAGTAATGCAAAATTAGTATCCCATAATAATTTATATTCGTCTAGTACAAAATATAAAGCTAAAGAAGCACCCAAGAAAGCAAAAAACATAAATTTTGTAAACATCATGAAACCACATGTTTTTTTACATTTTGCAAAATTTACATCTTCTTTTTTAGAAATAAAAATTTCTTTTATGCCCCAAATAATCATTAATAAAGAAAATACTGCAAAAACAACAACTATTATTTGACTATACAATTCAGGTATTTGTAAATTAAATATAGTTTCTACTAAAGCAAGTGGAAAAGTAATAAACAATGAAGAAACAATAGTTATAACATAATTAAGTTCTGCGTAGTTTTCAAAAATCTCCTGAATAAAAGTAATTTTAAAAACATTAGCCACTTCGAAAATAGAAACAAACAACAAAATTGTAAACAATATTATTGTTAAAATACCAGATGTTAATGTTGCACCTTTTTTCATAAACACTCCCAACACTTAAAATATATATTATTATATATTAGTAATTATTTTAAAGTCAAACAAAATAAAAATGTACATTGCTTAAATGCTAATAGATTTTTAATATATTTATGCATTATTTACATTTTTATCTTAAAAAAAACATTGACTTAACAACAATTTTGTTTTATACTTTGAAACAGAGATTAAAAAGTCCGTTTTGAATTTTTATTTCAATACACTTAAACTATGCAGGAGGATATACAATGAATAAAGACATCCAACCAAATTACCATGAAGTTCAAGTAGAATGCGCTTGTGGCGAAAAGTTTACAACAAAATCAACAAAACCTGGTGAAGTTATTAAAATTGATATTTGCAACAAATGTCACCCATTTTTCACAGGTAAACAAAAAATAGTTGATGCTAGCGGTAAAGTTGAAAAATTCCAAAAGAAATATAAATTAGACTAATTTAAAAAATTAAAAGAACGTTTTTAACATAAAGACGTTCTTTTTTTTATTTATAATTAAATTTTACTTTAATATTTTTGGGTTACAAACTTAATATTATCTAAAAAAATAATTTAAATTTTCTATTTACAATTAATAAACATATCTCTTTTCTTAGCTAATTTATTAGGTAGTTTTTCTATATCCCCTGCTCCCAAAAACAATAAAACACAATCGCTCAATTTTTCTTTTTTCATTTTTTTAATAAATTCTTTTTTTGAATATGCTCCTCTAACTAAAAACGAAGGGTTGCTTTTAAGAATACTATCTTTAAGATAATCTGCACTTCCAAGATATTCAAACTTTTCCCTTGCGGAATAAGTTTTTAGTAAAAATAAACAATCTAATCCGTCAAAACATTTACTAAAATTATCTAATAAAGTTTTTGTTCTAGAATATGTGTGGGGCTGAAAAACACAAACAACTTTCTTTTTAAAAACCTCTTTGCATGTTTTTATAGTGTTTAAGATTTCGGTTGGATGATGAGCATAATCATGAATCATTAAGCAGTCTTTAAAAGTTCCAACAACCTCAAACCGCCTATGAACATTATTAAAAGTTTTAAGCCCAAGATAAATTACGTTGTAATCTATTCCATATTCCAAACATACTGAGATTGCGCCTAATGCATTTTCTATATTATGCTTTCCATAAACATTTAGCTTAAAATTACCTATGTAAGTTTTGCCTTTATAGCAATCAAAAACATATTTGCAATCACAACCCTTATGTATATTTCTTGCATATAAATTATTTGCATTTGAATAGCCATAAGTCACTAAATTGTTTTTGTTTTTAATTAAACTTTTGTATTTTCCATTTATAAAACAAACTTTTTTAGTAAAACTAGCAAACTTATTAAAAGATTTAACCTCGTTTTCAAAGTTTTTAAAATAGTCTAAATGTTCTAACTCTACATTGTTAATAATAGATACCGTTGGCCTTAGCTTTAAAAAGCTATCCCTAAATTCGCAAGCTTCAGTAATAAAATAATCTTTTTCACCTAGCATAATATTTCCGCTAATAGATTCAAATTCCCCACCAACATGAACAGTAGGCTTCAGTCCACAAATCATAAAAATATACGCAATCATAGCCGTTGTTGTTGTTTTACCATGTGTACCAGATATTGCTATAACATTTTTATATTCTTTTGAAATTATATATAATAATTGCGACCTTTCAATAACTGGAATACCTAATTCTTTTGCTTTTATAATTTCAGGATTTTTACTAGGAACAGCACCCGAAAATACAACTAGATTACATCCCTTAATGTTGCTAGCCTTATGTTTGTAAAAAACCTTTATACCCTTGTCTTTTAAATTTTTAGTTATTTTAGTTTTAGTTAGGTCGCTACCAACTATATCTTTTTTGTGTCCCTTTAATAGTAAGGCTAAGGCACTCATGCTAATTCCACCTATGCCCACAAAAAATATTTTGTTATAATTTCTTAAATTTAGTTTCATAATAATTTTATATGAAAAAATTAAAACAAAAGTTTATATATTTGTTTGCATTTTTTTTTAGTATAATATAAAATTTAGTCATAGCCAGATTATTTTAGTGGCAAACAAAAAAGGAAGGTATAAAACTTTGAAAATTTCAGATGTACGCGTAAGAATTATTAAAAAAGATGACAACAAATTAAAAGCAGTAGCTTCAATTACTATTGACGAATGCTTTGTTGTTCATGATATCAAAGTTATCGAAGGCAATCAAGGCTATTTTATCGCAATGCCTAGCAGAAAAACTTTGGACGGAGAATATAAGGACATTGTTCACCCTCTTAACACAGAAACAAGAGAAGAAATTAGAGCTGCTATTTTAGCTGAATTCGAAAAAGCACAAAAAGAAGCTGAATAATAAATATAATTTAAAATAAATTTTAGCTATAAAAGTAATGCCTAAAGTATTATTAGTTTTTTATCGCTAAATAATAAAAACAAAAAAACTTTTGAGACAACATCTCAAAAGTTTTTATTATATAACACTTATTTAAAATAACAAAAAAGAATGCTAATATTAGCATTCTTTTTTAATTCTTAGTGATAAATAGGTAAATCGGAAGGAAAATCTACGTTTACTTGTTCAATAGTTGGATATTTACCTTGAATATCTGTCCAACCTTCTGAACCACCTAAAGCTTTGAATAATGAACTAAAGCTATCATTTCCTTTAAAGTTTGCTTCACTAATTTTTTTAGCGCCAGACAAACTTGTTTTTGAACCATTATTTTGATATGCACAATTTTTTAATGTTCCATGAGAATAATATCCATCTAAATCAGCAGTTGTAGCATAAGAAGCAGCTCCTGCCCCACTGAAAGTTGTTACTGCATAACAATTTTGAACAACTGTATTTTTACCTATAATAAATACTGTTAAACCAGCAGAAGCGCTAACATCCATATTTACTACAGAAGTAATGTTTTTATATGTTCCATTTGTTTTAACATTGTTAATATTAGCAAAAACATAACATTGATTAATTAATCCATTAGCAATTACACCAGCTAAACCACCAGCAAAGAAACCTGTAATTTTTACTCCGCCATTAGTTTTTGTTGAATAACCACAATAACTTCTTTCTATAATTCCATAAGTTATACCACAAAGTCCGCCAGCATAATAACCTTGAATATTATTCATATAACTTGCACATTGATAGATAGAATAAGTTGAACTTGTTGTTTTAGCATCAAAACCAACTATACCACCCACAATACTGCAGTTATCAATATTCAATAAGTGCTTGTTTCCATCTTTTGAAGTTCCTACAGAATTTGAAATACCAGTTACTATTGAACATTCATCATCTACAACACTATTTGAAATTTTGCCATAGTTATAACCAACTATACCGCCTACATAAGAGTTTTTGGCACTTGGTATTGTTACAGTTGATTTAGTAACATATGCTACTGAAATAGTGCTTCCATTATATCCAGCAATACCGCCTATGTATAAATAATATTTTGAACCAGATTCAGTATTTACTATTAAGTTTGAATATACACTATTAATAGTACCACGTTGAATTTTACCTGAACCGGAGTATTCGTTAATACCAACTATACCACCAACATATACGCCATAGTCTCCGTTAAATAATGGGGTATCTTTTGCATTGTTATGATTTCTATTAAATGTAACACCAAAAGCAGTTGTGTAACTAATTTTACCAGAGTTTGAACCAACTACACCACCAACAAAGTTAGCTGTAAAGTTAACATTAGTTATGTGGTTGTAAATTTCTCTAGTAGCTGTAATTACTGAATGGTTTACACCAACTAAACCACCAGCATAGTAGAAATATCCGTCTGTTGTATCTACAAATTTAGCTATAACATCTTTAATCCCATGTCCTTCGTAATCTTCAGAATATCCAAAGAAAGTACCAAAGCATAAGCCATTAATATTTGCGTCTACATTTGCAATAGTAACATTATTTATATTAGCACCTTGATTATATCCTGCAAGAACACCAACATAAGCAGCATCATTTCCTTTAATAGTAACACCATCAATTACAACACCATTGATAACTGCTGAAGAACCTAATGTTTGAACAAGACCTACATAACCATTATTTGTTGTATTGTTAATTACCAAACCAGAAATTACCCAAGGAACAGCTTCTTCACCAGAAGTATTCATTGTATTGTATAATTTGCCATTAAATACTGCTGGAATAGGATGGTCTTTATCTCCCCATTCAAAACCGCTATCAGCTTTACCGCATTTAATATCTGCTGTAATTTCATATTCAGCGTTAACATCTTGATCACATAAAGCATCGTAAAGTTCTTGAGCATTTGTAATATGTTTATCTGTTAAAATTTCTGAAATTTCTATTAAGTAAGTTGAACCTACTGAAGAGTAAACGTTTAAGATAGGATATGACGCTTTATTAGGTAAATCCCAAACTCCATTAAAGTTCCAGTATCTTGTTGTTTTTGAAACAGATGTAACAAATTTCTTTTCGTTTGTAGCAAAATCTTCTTTTGTTAAATATCCATTAGATTTTGATTTTAATTCTGCACCTTCAGCACCTAAAGCATTAACTTGAGATTCTTCAAATTCACCACCATAGTAGCAACCTGTAACCATGTTATATGTGTCTTTTGAAGCATTTGTATTATCGTATGCAATACCATAAATTTTTTGAAAATTAGTTGTGTTATTAATACCTTTTAGGTAGAAGTAACTATCATATATATCAGCTGTTGCATCTTTTGCGCCAGAGTTAACACCAACTAAACCACCAAAGTGATTGTCACCGCCATTGTTAACATATCCTCTAAAATAGCTTTCACTAATTTTTCCACTTAAGTTTTGTCCTACAATTCCACCAGCAGTTTGTGATGAACCTGTAACTGTAATCGTTCCTTCGTAACCGCATCTGTCAATAACAGCTTTCTTTGTTGTAAATAAGTTTCTTCCAGCAATACCGCCTACGAAAGAGTGGTTAGATAATGCATTTTTAATTACGCTTGTTCCTGTTACTTCACTTGTTTTAATTGTTCCATAGTTAGTACCAGCAAAAGCACCTACATATTCTTCTGTAACATCAATATTAACATCTGTTAGGAAAAGGTTTTGGATTGTTCCTCTTAATATTGATATAAAGCCCACGTTAGTTTCTACAGAATTGTTTAATAAGCTATATTTTGGAGCTGTAGCAACTTCATTGCCACCACTTGGTTGTGGGTTGTTAACAGAGTCTTGTGTAATAGTCATATTTTTAATAGTAAAATAGTTACCATCAAATGTTCCGCTAAATTCAGGAATAGGGGTCCAAGGTTCTGTTAATTCAATGTTATTACCAAGTTTATAACTATTATCAGATGTAAATTCATCACCATCTTTACCTATTCTTTTTAAATCTTGCTCTGTTTTAATAATGTAAGGGTATTCTTCAGAGCCGTCACATACTAAAACGTCAATAACTAATTTTGAATAGTTTATATTGTTTGTTGTAATAACAATTTTGCTTTCGCCACCATTCATAGCTAAATAATAGCCATCTTTATAAGCTAAAACATTTTTGCTTGCGTCTTCATTTTCTTTTTGTTCAATACCATAATTTAAAGTGGTATATTCGCTTTTGTTCTTAAAATCTAGTAAATCGTCATTATCAATATATCCGCCCTTTTGAATTACTATGTATGAACTTTTAATATAAATAACTTCGTTATCTGCTGAAAAGTAATAAATAGTTAATCCTAAGCTTACTACTGCAATAGCGATAACCAAAAACATTAAAAATCTTTTCATAAGACCTCCAATTATTGTTTACCATATTATAAACCGCAAAAGCAAAAGTGTCAATAGATAGCGATTTTTTAGGCGTTTTAACCAAAAAAATAAAATTCTAATCGTTTTATATTATTATATGTAATTTAAAAATTAAATAATTTTTTATAAAAAACAATTAATGGCGTTATCTTTTGAAGTAGTAAAAAATTGTATTTGTAAATGTTTCAAATTTAAATTAATAAAAACTTTTTCAATTTATAATACAAAAGTAAAAAATATATGTTATATTTAATTATCAGAGGAATTTATGAATATAGGATTAGATATAGATAACGTTATAACTGCTTTTGATAAAACTATATTAAAAGAGTTTTTGTTAGAAGATAAAAACAAAAGAAATACTGGTATTATAAATAAAAATGCAAGACATATAAATCATGGAATGTTTGACTGGTCACAGGAAGAAATAGACGAGTTTTATAATAAACAAATGGAACGCATAGCAAATGATTTAAAGCCACGATATAATTGTAAAAAATATATGGATAAGCTTTTACAGGACGGTCACAAACTAATCCTAATTTCACACAGGGCATATCCGCATTACCAAAATCCACAACAAACTACACTTAACTGGCTTAAAAAGAACAATATAAACTACACAAAACTTATTTTATCAAATTCACCAGATAAAACAAACGAATGTAAAAAACATAAAGTTGATATTATGGTTGATGACCGAGCTAGCCAGTGTAAAAAAATGGTAGCAAATGGTATTAATTGTATGCTTATGTTTACCAAATATAATAGAAAAGAAAAAGATAATTTACCTTTCGCTACAAGCTGGAAAAATCTATATAGGGAGATTACTAAATTATGCAAAAAAGAAATTTGATATTAGATACTGATATTTCAAACGAGGTTGATGACCAGTTTGCTTTGTGTTATCTTATTAAGTCTTTAAAGAATGTTAATTTACAAGCTATTACTATTGCTCCTTTTAAAAAAAGTGGCTATGCTCCTGTTGAAACTATTGTAGAAGGAACAGATTTATCTTTTAAAACAGCCATGAGAATTTTAGACATGTTAAACGCTAGCGAATATAAAGATATTGTATATAAAGGGGCAATATCATATACTTTTGAAAGTAAAAAACTTAACCCTGCTACTTCAAAAATAATTGAATTAGCAAAAGCAAACGAACATACAACTATAATTGCTATTGGAGCCATAACAAATGTTGCACTTGCAATTTATCACGCACCAGAAATAATAAATAAAATTGATATTATTTGGTTGGGCGGAAATAGTTTTTTAACCCAAAAGAATAATGAATTTAATTTCAGACAAGACATTGAAGGTGTAAGATTAGTTTATAATTCAAAAGTTTCACTAGTTGTTATTCCTTGCAGAAATGTTGCGTCTAATCTTTCTACAACAATATTTGAATTAGAACATTACTTATTAGGGCAAGGTGAAATAGGCCATTATTTATGCGAAATATTTAAGAATTGTAGAAATGCTTATAGACAAAATCCAAATGATGTTGTTGGGGAAAATAAAACATTGTGGGATTTAAGCGCTATTGCTTATTTTATTAACAAAGATTGGTTTAATACTCAAGATATAAGCTGTCCAGAAATACTCGATGATACTTCTTATAAATATACAACAAATAAACATAAAATAACTTTTGTTAACGACTTAAATAGGCACGAGATATATAAAGATTTCTTTATTAAAATGGGATATACAAATGAGTAACTTTTTTAAACATTTAAAATTGATAACAAAACATAGACATGAAGTTTTTAAATTATGCTGTAAATGTGGGCTTTTTTGGCGAGGAATTGTTCACGATTTATCAAAATATAGCAGAATTGAATTTTGGGAAAGCGTAAAATATTATACTGGTGACCGCTCTCCTATAAGCGAATGCAGAAAACAAAATGGTTATTCAAACGCTTGGATTCATCATAAGAATAGAAACAAACACCATATTGAATATTGGTATGATAACGAAAATGAAATTCAAATGAATATTCCTTATAAATTTGCTGTAGAATGTATTTGTGATAAAATATCCGCCACAAAGTGTTATAAGGGCAACAATTACAGTCCTGAAATGGTTTTAACACATTGGTTAAAACGGGGCTCGCTTGCTCAAACAAATGATAATATGAAAGCTTTTTTTACGCATGTATTCACCGACCTAGCAAAACTAGGCGAAAACCATGTGTTAAACAAAAAATATATGACACAAACTTATAATAAAATAGTTTTAAAGAAAAACTAAGTGGTGCTTAAACATTTAATTTATAAAAATGGTTTTTGCTTCTTTTTAGCACACAAATACACTTTAAAACTAAATAAACCAAATAAAAAACGAAAGTGCTTACAAAGCATAAACACACTTTCGCTTTTTATTATATACAAAAAAATCTATTACATATAACATTAAAAAATTTACGGAATAAATTTTTTATGCTTAAAAGAAATAGGTTAAAATTATTCCTCCCTTAAAAAATCTTTAGGTAAAGCTATAAATGTTTTTTCGTCTGGGAAAAATAACGGTGCCCCATTTGCCTTTTCTCGCTTTTTAGTTAATGCATTATGTTTTTCCACAGCTTTCAAAAACATTTCTACTATATAATCTGCAATATCTGCATCCGGCATATCTTTACCTTCTAAAAAGTTATTAATATTCATAGCAAACTTATACAAAAAGTTATATCTTAAATTAGTATTAAGACCTATTAACCTTTTTGCACCATTTTTAAAATCATATTTTGTATATAAATTTAAATCAAACATTAAGGAATCTACAAAATTATTAAAAACTTTTCTTGAAATAGCATTGTTTATAAAATAATCTTTATTGTTTCTATAAAATTTTAAAAGACTAATATTAATTATAGGAACATTTAATTTTTTTGCTATGAAAGAAAGCTTTCTTCTAAGCAAATTCACTTTCTTTATATTGTAACCATAACAAAATATAGCAACTGGTTTTGTTGTTTTTGCATCTAATACTACTGAGTTACTATTAACAAATAGCGGATTTTTTAAGTTTTTGTTTATAATTTGTTGGGGCGTTTTTATTTTTACGGCATTACCTTTTATACAAGCTTTAATGTCACCAAAAACAGCTTCTTGCATGTCATTAACTTCAAAATCTTTTTGTTTTAAACTAAAAATGCAACTTTTATCACTGGCCATAACAAAACTTTGTTCGGTAACGTCATAAACAATTCCAAATGGCAAAGAAAGATTATCTTCTTCTATACTGTTTTGGTTTAAGCTTAAATTAAGGTTGGAAATTAAGTTGGCAGAATATACAACAGGTTTATCATTAAAAGCTTGTATAATGTTTTTCTCTAAGTTTTTAAAATCATATGGTAATCTTTTAACGCATAATTTAAAATTATTTTGATTAAATTCGTTTATATTAGTAATTTCTTTTGCCCAAATTGTTTTTACCAAATTACTTGCATCTTCTTCTATTTTTAAAATTAACGAAATTATATCAATAATTTGCTTTTTATCCTTATTATCATTACTTTTATTAAAAAAACCTAACTCTGTTAATTTTTCAATAGCATTTTTAACACTTTGATAATACGCTTTAACTTGGTTTTGTTCGTTGAAATTTAACATTTCACAAATAGATAAATCATCAAGCTCACAACAAATGTCTTGACACAAGTTTCTAACAGCACCGGTATTTTGCAATAAACTTTCTATATTCATTTGTTTAACCTTAAAAAATTTAAAATTTCTCTTTTAAAAGATAATTAATTATATCAAATAAATATTACACACCAAAACAAATATATATAAAAAAGCAAAGGATTTAAACCTTTGCTTTTTCTAATTTAATTATTAACTATTATTTTGCCCGTTATTATTTTGGTTATTATTGTTAATCAAATTATTATTTGAATTGTTACTATCTAAATTTTGGTTATTAGAATTGTTTTCCTCTTCATTTTTCTTTAAAGATGATTTTATTCGTCTATATTGAACTTTTTGAATTGCGTTTTTATTTTTAATTCTTCTAACCCTTATAAGAATAACTATAATTACCGCACTTACTGAAGCTATTGCAACAATAGCAATAATTAAACCTAAGTTCTTGTAAGTTTGACCTTCGTGTACTACAAAAGTCATTACTTTGTTAGTAAAGTAATTGTTATCTGTAAACACAATACTTACTTTATAAGTACCCTTAGAAATTACACTTGTTACATAGTGACCATCTTTCATGAATTTTACTTCATATTCTGGTACTTGATTGTTATAGAATAAACTTTCATCAAATTTAACAACAATCTTATCATTTAATTTAGTACCATCTTCTCTTAACATACCATTAATTATAAGGTCATAATTATATATTTCTTTTCTATTAATTGTGTAAGTAGAAACATATATACCAGAACCTTCGTAAATGTAGTTATCGCCCAACTTATCGGTAGCTAAAATTAAAACTATGTAATAATTTCCAGCGTTAGTGAATCTATTCAATTCTACAGGGTTAATACCCTCCGGTTCAAGGTATAAACCGATTGAATAATCCCCTATAAATTCAGTGCCATCTAAGCTTTCAACCCCAGTAGCTTTTATTTCATCATTAGCAATTTCATAGTCACCATATGTTCTTTCAAAGCTTGGTAATGTTATTTCTAATTTGGTTGGATTAATAACTAAAGTCATTTCAATCTTAAATGATTTTAATTCTTCCTTATAGAAATCGCAGTCAGGACCAGTAAAGTATGCTGTAATAACATAATTACCAACATCTAAAGCTTTTGAATAATTTAATGGGAATTCATCGCTATAATGAGGTCCAGATTCACCTGTAACAAAGCTCTTATATGTATAAGTTATGTTTCTATCATTTACATAAATTAAAGAGCTATCTGTTGTGTATACCCTGTTAATTCTTTGTAGTGTACCTGCTCTAGAATAATTTAATTCTTGATTATCAAATTTAATAGTATGTGTGTTAGGTTCTGCGCCACCAACAAATACTTTAACATCAAGAACCATATATGTTCCTTCAGCTAATATATTATTATCAGCCGGATAGAACTTAACTTGATAAGTACCTAGCCCAACATTAGAAGGTTGTAGTTCTGGTTGCAACCAGTAAGCAGTGCCAGGGACAACTTCTTTTGTGTTTCCATTTAAGTATTTAACAATAACAGGAACACTATTGTTACCTAAAGCATCATTCCAATCACGATAAATATTACCATTTACTACTTCGTCGCTAGTTTGGTCAGCTTCAACATAAAGTTGTGCTGGAGCATTAACTCTTACGAGAATAAAGAATTCTTCGTCAGAATCATCTCCATAGACGTAATAATTGTCATTTTCGTATACAAGGTAACATTTATTTCCTTTATCGTTAGATGAAACTTTAAGTTTTTGGCTTTCATCTTTAAATTTAAAGTTAGGTGGTAAAACAATTCCACTATTTCCAGTTGTTAAACCTAATACATAATCAATTTCAAAATTATTACTATTGCTTAATAAATCAATAATTGATTTTGAAGTCATAGTTCCTTTAGTAACTGTTAATTCAACATCGTTATAAACAATATTAAATTTATTTGCTGGTCCAAAAATCTCAGTTTTAAATGAACTATCAAATGTAGGGTCATAAGCTATTTTAACTGTATAAACTTGTGGTGTTAGAGCATCTCTAGCTTTAATATCTACATAGCCATTATCACTTGTTATAGAAACTAGTTTGTAACCTGCGTTTAATAACATATTAATATCTGTTATAGTAGATGATGGGAATTTAAGAGTCATGTCGTTTGGTTTAAATAAACTTGCATCTAAATTACCTCTAATTACTTTTACAGAAATAACTAGGTTTTTATTTTCATAGTTATTTACATCTGTATTGTAATAAGCATTATAATCATAAACAACATCTAGTTCAACGTCGTTTAAACTTATTGTTTCATCTTCCCAGAAAGTATTTTCAGGTAATTGAATATCTTTAAGTGTTAAACCCTTTTTGAAGGACACTTCAATAACTTCTGTTTGAATATCGGCATGCTCACCTTTATAAACTACGAAGTTAATATCTATAAATTGTTCAGAATACATAGATTCATCAGGGTTAAATATTGCCTTAAATGTCATTTCACCGACACTCTGTATAGCTGTTGAAGGGGTTCTCCATTCTAAGCCAGAAATAACTTCGATTATTCCATTTTCACTATTTAGATAAATTACTTTCAAGTCACCAAGTGTTAAGTTCTCTTGATATCTTATTTTTAAAGATTCATCATCATTAAAATCGATTATAGTTGAAGTATCTAAGCTTGATAAAACAACTTTATAATCATAATCAAATACAGCTTTAGCCTTAACAATATTAAAGTTTACTGTTGCTACACCAGTAAAGTTACCTCGGAAGTTAATATAAACAGTTGCATAGCCTATATTTAAGTTATTTGCATAGCTTAAAGTATAATCTATACCACTTTGCAATTCTTTAGTATTATATGAAATTGCATCAATATCATCTTCGCCAAACTTAGGAGTTATTAATGCACCAGTATAAGTTTGACTTGGAATAGCATCAATATAGAAATCTTGACTATTATAAGCTTTAGTTAAAATGCTAAACGTTAAAACTATAGGTTGAGTAGAATAGTAATTTCCTTGTTCATTTTCATCAAAAGTTAAAGTAATTGTTGCACCTTGTTGTGTTACGTTCAAATTATTATCATATACAACTTGTGGGAATGAGCCCTCATCACTAACAACTAGAGTTTCAATTAATGTTCCTATTGAATTGCTAATATTAATTTCAAATTCACCAAACTTAATTTCACTGCCAGTATAAACCGTGTTTTGGTTATTAGTAAATGTAACATAATCTTGTGAAATTTGGCGTTTAGCGATATCAAATGTATATTCTACTTTTCCAGCATAGTTACCCATACCTTGAATATAAACTTTTGCTGTGCCAGCATTAAAGTTATTATCATAACTTAATGTAAAGTCAGTACCTAAAATTAATGTATTACCATTAAACTTATATTCAAAGTCATCACTTGCTAACTCTACGGCATAACCATAATTATAAATTATTTGATTTAATATTTGGAAAGTAAAGTTATGTAAATCTAACTCTCTTTCAACAACATTAAAGGTTAAAGTTACACTACCTGTAAAATTACCTTTACCAGTTATTTTAACTAAGTATGGGTTTGAACCTTCATTACGAGAAATAACTTTTCTATCTCCATTTAATGAATAATCAACTTCAAAATCTTCACCTTCAACTAATGCAGTTGAATTGAATAGTATTTTATTACTAAAGTCAATTTCTATTTCACTACCAGTATATTGTTGGTTTTGAATGTTAAATAGAACGTCAGGAGATGATAAATTCAATGCTGAAATATCATATTCAAAGCTTACAGTACCTATTTTATTATTGCTAAATGTTAAAGTTAAAATACCTTTACCAGCATTAACATTGTTTGTGTTTGATGTAATAACATAATCAACACCATAAACCAAATCAACTTTTGGAGCACCTTCTATAGCTTTTAAAGCAACTGTAATGTCGTTTTGACCTAAATTAATTGCTTGCCCAGTATAAACAACAGGTCTAACAGTAAGTTCTATATCTTCAGCAGTAACTTCTACAACACCTATTTTAAAGTTAACAAATGCTTGGCCACTGTAATTACCCATAAATGTAATAACTACTTTTGGTAATGTAGCTTCTGTTAAAGAAGTTTCCCACATACCATTTTGAGAGTTATAAGAGTGACTAATATCAATATTATTTAAATAACTTAGTTTGTAATCTTTATTATTCTCAAGTTCTCTACCATTAGCAACTACTATAGGTTGAGGTAATATTTGTTGTCCTGTATAACGATAAATATCTCTATTTAAAGTTATAGGCCAGTTATCTGAATATATACTTGATAAGATATCAAAGTAATATGTTGCTTCGCCTTCAAAGTTTCCTAAACCAGAAACGGTAACAGAAGCTAACCCTGCACTTGTATTATTGTTATATTCAACAATTTTATAATCGCTACCAAGAGATAGTTCTTTACCATTGAAAGTATAACTATAATCATCTTCTGTTAATTCTACTGGTGCGCCTGTGTAGAATACATCATGTACAATAAAGTTAAATCCTTGGCTTGTTAATTTTCTTGAAACAATATTAAATGTTCTTGAAATTGTTCCAGTATAGTTATTTATACCAGTAATTAAAACGCTTGCTGTACCTATATTCAAATTACTATCGTATGATACTTCAAAGTGTTTACCTTCTTCTAAAATTAATGAATTATGATTAATAATGATACTTGTAGTTGGTTCAATTTCCTCACCAGTATATTCTTGGTCGGCAATTACACCTAAAGAACTACTTAAAGAAGATAAACTTACTGGAAGAATATTAAATGGTATTGCATTTGTAATTGTATCTTTATAATTTCCTTTACCAGTAATAATTACTGTAGCCGTTCCACGATTTATATTGTTATTAAATTCTAAATCAAAATCTATGTCATTTACTAAAGTAATTGTTTGTTTTGTTCTTTCGTTATAGAAGCTTATATTTACCTCAGCAAAAACATCTTTGCCTGCATTGTAGTAAGCATCTTGTACTTCAATGTTTAATGCTTGGTCATTAATACTCATTTGATTTATTGTAAATTCTGTAAATAAATCGCCTTGATAATTGCCTTGACCTAATATAACAACAACTGCTTTGCTGTTTGTTGAAGCATTTTTATTATTATTATATGTTAAAGTATAAGAAACTGAAGAAGCTAAGCGATTATAAATAATCTTACTTTCACCATTATCATCAATGATTGTTTTTTCATACAAATAAACCATAGGTTCAAATTCAGCGCCATCATATGTTACTGAATAAACACTAGAAGTAAGGCTATCTATTTTATCGCCCTTATCCTCCCAACTTATTACAAAGTCTTGATTATTTAAAGTTTTCTTACTAATTTCAAAGTAAGCTGTATATGAACCTGTATAATTTTTATAATTATCATCAACATCAAATATAATCTTTGCTTCTGCTTGGGTTGTAACATTTATGTTATTAGAATATGCTACATAATAATCTTCAACTCTAAATCCACCAACAAATACAGAAGAAATAGCCGGTTCAATACCTTTTCCAGTATAAATGTGAACATCATCTACAAATTTAACTACTACATCTTGGTTTGAATTTTGAATCAAATAAGGATTAATAGTAAAGTTAATAGAACATTCGCCTGTGTAATTTTGATTACCTTCTATATAAATAATTGCATTTGATGAAGCTTCTTTATTAGATGAATATCCAGTTATTACAAATGTAACTTCATCTGTGCCATAAGTAACAGTAATATCACTAGCCTCAGGTTGAATTGCTAAGCCAGAGAATGAATATTCTTTAGCATATCTTACAATAAGTCTGTTTGAAATTTCTTGTAAATTTAAAGGATTAATAACAAATTTAATAACTCTTGTTCCGTTAAAGTTTCCTGTGCCAGTTAAAATAACTTCAGCATTAGTAGAAGCATCAATGTTTTTGTCATAACTTAAAGAATAGTCTATGTTTGTTTTTAAAACAGTTTCATTAAATTTAACTAGAACATCTGGAGTTATAGCACTGTTATTAAATTTTTGAGCTGAAATATTAGAAACTGTAACACTGTTACTATTAATATCTATAGGTGTAACTTGGCAAACGCAATATACTTCACCAGTATAGTTGTTATTCGCATCACCTACAAGTCCAACAATGTTAACTAATTTATAATAAGTTCCAGCATTAACAGGTTTAATATCTTCGCCTAAAGCAACTTTGTTTGAATCGTAATACATATTACTATCTTCAAATCTATAAAGTTGTCCGTCAATAGCAACGTCTGTAATAGTAAAGCTTCTTTCTGTACCAGTATATGGTAATGAAGTTGTTCCTAAAACATTTAATGTTGTGCTTTCAGAAACTACTATTGTTTGTGGAATAATGTTAAATTGTAATGTTTTTTTGCCTGTTGTGTTATTGCCACAAGCTGTAAATACCATTTGAGCTGTACCAACGTTTATATTTGAAGAATAAGAAACAACATAGTTAGTTAAATTTGCTAATTGATAGTTAGTTACTGGAATTGTAATATAACTTCTATTATTTGTAGCGTTAACTAAGTTTTTCTCAACTCCTCTATCGCCATTATACATTTCTTCTTGAGTTAAATATGCATCATAGCTAGCATTTTTAATATCAAATGGGAAAATTGTATAAGTTTTATTAATTGTTCCTATAAAGTTATCCTTTAATGAAATAATAAATGATTTTTTGCCAGCATTTATTAAGTCTTGACCTTCAATATAATCAAGGTCAACATTAATAGCATTTCCTTTATATTTAACAATAACTGTAGGTCTTTTTGCTGTGCCATCATAAATACAAGTAGAATCATCTATTGTAATTTCTAAATCGCTTTCTTTAAGTTCTTGACCAGTAACTTTTAATGTTCCTTTTGTAATAACATTAAGAACATAATTGCTATTACTATCTAATCTAACAGAAACACTTCCAGGGTAATTACCGGCAGAAATATTATCTGCAGAATAGTCTGGGTGGGCATAAACTAATGTTAAACCTTCACCCTTTTCTAAAGCTTCAATATCGCTTTGAATTACTGCCCCTTCAATTACAAATTTACCTGTTGTTGTAATAATAAGATTATCAACATTTTGGCCATATCTCATTTCGCTTTCAGGTACAGTAATATTAATAGCTTTTTTGCTTACAGAAATTGTTAATTCTTTTGCAGAACTTGTTTCCATATAGCTTTTTTCATCATCACTACCAGAAGCTTTAACACCTGTTAATTTATAAAGGTTTTGACCGCTTGGTTTTATAAATTGAATTTTTATTTGAACGGCACCTGTTTTATAAACACCACTAAAGTTTGCAATTCTTGTATCATTGTTTGAATCTGGAATAATAATTTCTGTAACTTTAGCTACACCGCTATTAATATAATTTTCCAAACCACTTAAAGAATACTGCGAGCTTACCATTGAATTATTAACGTTTATCTTATATGTTCCGCTAGAAGTTAAGGCAGTTCCACCCGTTACAAAGAATGTTACTATATCACTATAACTAATCGAAATATTTGAATTTTCATCAACATCAATAATTCCGGAAGCATTTTGTAAATAATAATAAACTTTAACAGTATCTTGAGCTACGTTTGAAGGATAAACTTTAACGTTCTCTTCAGCTAATGCATTATAGTTTGTACCACCAGAGTAACTGTAAGTTAATGGATAACCATCTTTATTTGTTTCTTTTTCTGTATAAGATACTTCTGCCCAAGCATATTGTGCTACAGGAATCCCGTCTTCTTTTAATTTAGGATATCTTGTAAATAAACTTTCTGTTATAGGGCTTGAGGTGCTTTGTTGTAATGCTTTAGTAAAGCTTCCTCTATTTTCTCCACCTGTTTCAATAGATAAAGTTCCGGTTGGAGCAAGCATGTTCATACAATTAATTTCATCTGTAATAACTACTAAGAACAATATAAACGTTGTCTTTTCATCTTCATTTACCCCGTTTACATCACCTGCATTTACATATGGAATAATTTCAATACTATCTGATTTCACAATAGAATAAGTAGATTCAAAAGCTAGCTCGTTTTCAGCAGGAATAACAAAGTTACTATTTGCTGGAAGGGTAATCTTTACACGATAATCACCGCAAGCACTACATTCTTCGTTTGTTGTTACAATATTATATGCTCCGCTTAAATCCTTTTTATAAATAGTTAATTCATAAGAGTATTTAGCTTCTGTGCCAGGGTAAACAACTGGAATGTTATTCGCTTCCTTATCTTGGAAGTAAACATTATTTTCTTTTGGTTTACGGTATTGTTTTGTACCATTATATGCAAAAGAATTATTATCTTCCCATTCACCAAATAAAAGTGTTGCTTTTTTAATAGTAAATGTTATTTGTGTAGAAATTTTATTGCCTTCAAAAACATAATTTGAAGCATTTTCAGTTGAAATTTGAACAGTATATATGTAGTTCCCAGCATCTAACCCATTTGGAACATCAATTCTTGTGCTTGAATTATGAGCATAATAGGTTAAAAGATTTGTATTATTTTCTTTTTCTGGAACATTATTTACTATTGCCTCAAAATTAATTTCTTTGCCTATATAAGTATATTCAGGGGCAGAAATTGAAATTTCTTGTTTACTAATTACCCAAGTTAGCTTTTTGTTAGCTGAAGTAGGTAACACAAAGCTTTTTATAATTTCGTCTTCTATAATAAGGTAATTCCCTTCGTAAACTTCAAATTTTGTAACTTCCCAAGTATATGAGCCACCATTTATATTAGCAAGTTCAAAAGTACTATATTCGCTATCATTTCTTTTTGATAAAGACACATTAGTATCTTCGCCATTCTTTTTGAGTGCAACTATTTTTATGGTTAACTCTTTTGTAGTTCCATCTTGTAAAACCAACTCAAAAGTTTCAGTAACTTCAGGAGCAAATCCATTAGGTAAAGCATTGTATCTTACTAATGTTGTAATATCAGTACCTGAAGCAACATTTCGCGAACCATCAAAACCACCAAAACCGTTCCAAACAATATTAAGAACTTGTGGAGTTATCTTCCAACTATAGAATTCATAACTAATTTTATAATTTCTATTTACAGTTGAATCTGCAGGACTTAATAAAACCTTTGCAGTATAAGATTTAGCAAAAATACCGTTATTGTCCGTATAATCAAAAGTAACATTTGCATAATTATCAACTAAGCCTTCAATATTGTAAACCCCTACAATTTTTTGAGTACCATCAAATACAAAGGAAGATCTGTTTTCTCCGCCAATTACAGTAGCGCCATTGCTATCATATTCACCCCATGTAACTGAAATTGTTTTTGTTTCGATTGTCCATTTTTTAGTTGCAGTATTATCATCTATTTTATAGTTGTTGTAATCATCTATGCCTAATAGAATGCCAACAATAGAACAACTATAAGAACCAACCATTACGCAACCACTAAAATCTGTTACACCTGTCAAACCATCTGTGGATGACTCACCATTGTATGTGTAAGTTATGTTGTAAACAAAACCAAAATTCTTACTTTTATCGTTATCTACAACTGATTCTTTTATAGATGGTTCCGGATAAATTGCTTGCCCGCTAAAAATATTATTCGTAATTTCCTTCCAACTAGCGCTAATTGTTTTTGGTGTAATCGACCAAGAAATAATTTCGCCGTCCGAAATATAATTTGCAGTTCTTTCATCATTAGGATTTTCACCTATTGTTACAATAGAATAATATGTACCAACATTTACTGCGCCTCCCCCTGTTGCGTGGCCATCTTTATCTACTAAAGTTGACGTATATTTAAAATCAAGTTTAGCATCTGGTACTTGTGTTTTGATAATGAATGAGCGATTTTGTAAGTTTTCGCCAGTATATTCAAATTCGTAAGGATATAACCCGAAAGAAACTTTAAAAGGTAATATTTTCCAAGTAACTGTTTGTTTACCACCTTCTATTTCATACATAGAAGTATTACTTTCCCCTACAATTAGACTATATTCTCCAACATTGATGCATTCTTTTTCAGAGCCTAATGCAACCCAAGTATTACCTACTTTTTTCTTATATTCAACCGAAATTCCTTGTGGAAGTACAGATGGTTTACTTACAAACATATAAAGTGGTTTTTGTTCACCTGAATAAGTAACTTCATTACTGTCTTTATTCCATGTGAGATTATAAACATAATCCCATTCTATTTTAAGAGAACCCGCTTTAACTGTAATTTCACACCATGCAGTATCTCCAGCGCCATCTGCAGTATAATTGCAAGCTTTATTATTTTTGCTTACTAATCCAGTAACTTTTATTCTATAAGTTCCTGGTATAGAAATGAAATCTACTAATCTTCCATCATCATTAGGTCTTTCATAATAATAAATCTCATATCCAGAAATTGCGACATCAATTCCTATTGCATCACGGTCATGAATTTTATAGTTTTCGTCTGTTCTACTCATAGTAACAACAGGGCTATTATTGTAAAGTGCTAGTTCATTAAGTTTTTCTACTAATTCATCATCATCTAGATTTTTTGAATTTGATATTTCTTCTAATTTAGGAATAATAGATGAACCATTGTAAGACAACTCAACGTTACTCCAAATAAATTTTACAGATTGCGCATTAATTATATAGTTAATTCTTGGAGCGGTATTTAAAGTTGAAACACCACTCTTGAATATATAATTTTTGCCATTTGTTTCAGCTTTATTATCAAAAGCAAATGTGGCATAGTAATTGCTTGAAACATCTGTTGCCTTATTATTTGTAAGCGTTCCACTAATTATTGCATTAGTTTGTTCTTCTACATAACTAGCTTTAATATAAGCTTGAGCTGTAATATTAGGGTTACCATTTTCATCTTTACTATCAAAATCAATTAAATCTAAATCAATTAAAGCAAATTCAAAAGTTTGTTCAGCACCATTATATATTCTTGTATGATTAATCTTTCCATGTTCATCATAATAAGGTTGGTAATAATCACCTATTTTAATATAAACATTATTATAGTCTAATTCTTTTTGAGTAATTATCCAACTTGCTTCTGCAGAGCCAGAAATTTCAAAGTTTTGAGCTAAATCTGAAGCTAATTCAATTTGTGCTTTATATGTTCCAACTTCTTTAAATGAATTTATGGCTTCAATTTTAGCTATATAATTATCTGTAACCGGATTATCTATTGTTTCTGTAGCAATAGTTGTACTACCACGGGACAATTTAACAATTAACTTAATGCCCGTAGCACTAGTTACAGGATAATAATATTTTTGAGTTGCGTCATATTTAAAATCTGAAGTGTGACTAGTCCATGTTATTTCAACTTTTTGTTTACCTATAACAAATTGACTATTTCCTGTGCTACCATAGTGAGCTATATAGTTACCACCTTCAAAATAAACTTCGGTATCATAATAACCTGCATTAACTACACCTTCATCTACGTTTAATTCTACGCCCCCTAACTTATAAACTACTCTAGCATAAGAAAAAGCTTCTGGAACGCTAAGAGATGCAATACCTCTTGTAAACTTATTGCCGGTATAAACTAAGTTTTTATCGGCTTCCCAAGTTACTTCTACTGGTAAAGGAGCAATTTTCCAGTTAAAGTTTTTATGAGTATTTTCGAATGTATAGTTAGTTATAGTACTTACAAAACCAACAATACTTGAAGTGTAATAACTTTCAGTAGCATTAATTTTTGAATTATTATTGTAGGTAATTATTCCAGAACTATTTAAATAATCTAGGAATGAAATTTCAGTTAAATCGGCAGAATTTTGATCTTCAACTTTAGCTAATTTATCATTTTCAGCTAAAGCAGACTCATCTAATAATATTGTTACTAAATATGAGTATGCATTATATAGTACATAATATATTCCATTTTCATCTGTTTTACTAAAAATTTCAGTTTGATTACCACTATCTAAAGCCGTGTTTGTATATTGCCATTTAAAGTTATCTTTAGTTATAACTTTTGGGGTTATTGTTAAAAATTTTACATTGTTAGATTCTGTTTGATAATAATCAACATCTTTCAAATTACCCTCTTCATCTCTAATACAGAATGCTTCAAAGATATAAGAGTATTCAGTATTTGCATTAACCATACTTATAAAGTCTTTGTATGTTGATTTTAATAAATCATCTGAGCTAGTTAGCCACGTGCCATCAGTTAATTTATTTTGATAAACAACATAAAACTCTGTTGTATTAATGGTTATTTTATCACTAGCAATTATTCCTGTAACAAATATAAAATCAGAAACTCCACCACTAATAGATAATCTTGCACCAACATTTTCATCATTAACATTTATTTCAGGATCAAATGTAAACTCAGGGTAAGCTACGTGAACAAAAGAATCATATTGTACTTCATATTTAGTAAAGTTTGATTCATCTTCACCTACAATGGTTATTGTGTCTGCATTCCAACCATTTGTAATGTTATTAAAGTTCACATAATTCCACTCCAAGCCTAATTTTTGAGGATTTACTTGAATCCAAATATATTCATTTTTATCTTCTGAAGCAAATTTAAAATTAGTATCGACTAATCTATCTGAATTTGGATAACAAATATAATAACCTAAGTCCGATAATCCTGTACTATATACTCTGCTTTCATCATATTCGTATGGTTTATCATTAGTTGCATTAGGGTAGTAATAATAATCAAAACTTAATAAACCTAAACCACCTTCATAGTCTTGTTGGATAAAGCCTTCTCCTTCTTTATAATAGTTCCAGTATAAAGTAGGTTTATAGCTATTTGTAATACCTTGATACCATGTTTGATATAAAGGAATTTCAGGGTCATCGCCAGACTTTCTAATGCTTATTATAGCTTTCTTAAGTTGAACTGAAACAGTTTCAAACTCTTCTTCAATTTGATAGTTATTTTTAAAATGGTTATCTTCTTTTCTTTCTGAAAAACTACTTGTTATTACATAAGGTAAAACTTTGTCAATATTTGTAAAGTTTACTTTTAAAGAAGACATATCTGAAATTAATATTCTTTGATTATGCAATTCGTTATGGTTATCATTATATTTAAGATATGCAACTGCATACAAATACCAAGTATCACCATTATAAGATGCTTCAGTAATTTCTAAACCATTCCCATTATCTACTGCTATAAAATCAAAGCCTTTAGTTAATAAACGATCTTCGTTGTAATTAGATTTAGCTAAAAATTCGTCTAAATAACCTTGTATTCCTTTTGATTCATCATCTTCTCTTGGTCTTTGAGTTAAAACATAACTAAGTTTAATTGTTTGTTTTTTAATTCCAAAGGCTAAAGAATAATCACGAGCTGGTTGTTGTGTACCATCTGAATTTGTTATAGTTTCATCTATTTGTTTATAATTAGAAACTAATTTGTAATAAATGTTTTGTGTATTAAATGGAGCATTTGACGCTGCATAATACTTATCATTGCTGTCTTTCAAATAATATTCTGTATAATTATCAGCCGTTACACCAGAAACTGCTATAAATGTCTCTACAATAGAAAGTTTAATTTTATAATAACCAACATCTTTAAATAACTCTAATTTATTAATTTCATTAGCTATATCAGTAACAAGAACGCCTTTTTCTTGTCTATAGTATGTTGTTTGGCTGTTATATTCAGTAGGTGTTTGATATGATTGACCAACTTTTACAAAGAATTGAGAATAATTGTTTTCATTTACATAGGCTGAGGTATCAACATATCTAATATATTCTTCACCGTCACCAATAACTGGAACGCCAACTATTCTTTGATAGATAATATCTCCATATGGCGTTGGAGTTCCTTTGAATATTTCAGCTTTAACATATAAACCTTCTGTAATTTTTTCATTTACACCGGTTGTAAATGCAACATTAATTGAGTACCCATTTGATCCAGCATATTCTAATTGTTTATCTTCTGCGGTTAAATCTACTGCATAATAATTATTTGCAAAATCAGAAGTTAAATATGTTTCTTCTTGTGAATCATTTTTTAAAGACCATCCGCTTATTATGGCTGTAGAACCAGAAATTGCCCATTTAAATGTATCAACATTAAATTTATAGTTACCAACTGTTGTTTGTAAAGTAACAACATAGTCTCCACGGTTAGTAAAACCGACATTTCCGCTTGTCATTTCACCACTTTTCTGCATTATTATAGTGCCATTATTATTTTTATAATAAATTGTTCCATAAGGCACACCATTTACTGAAAGTCCAACCGTAAATTCACCATTAGGTAAAATACCATTTTTGCCATTTCCATCTGGTAATGCAATAGGTATTAAGAAATGATAAACACCTTGTGCATAGTCATATGGCAATGAATAATAAAGTCCATTTTCATTGCAAATGTCTTGCCATCCATCTATTTCTATTTCTTTTTTTGAAATACTCCAAGAAATTTCAGAACCTGTATTTTTTGTCTCAAATATAAAGTTAGAGTTTTCTATTGCACCTATCTTGAAAGTATAAATTTCGCCTTCAGGATTAGCATCACTAGCTTCGTATGTGCCAGTTGCAATAATACTGTTAACAATAATTTCTAATAAACTAGAAACATCTCTATTACCAAATTCTTTAAATACAAAATGAGGGCCATCTTTAACGCCATTTATTGTATTTGTTTTAGCTAATTCAAGAATATTTTGTACTTCACCACTATATTCAACATTAGAATTATTTAATGTGACTTCTATTTTCATAGGGTTAATGGTAATAGTTTTTCTTTGAGCTTCAATATCAGAATGTTCTACTTGTCCACTTACATAAATTTCAAGGCCGTAAGTTCCGCTTTGACTGCAATCGCTTAATTTTAATTCTATAGTATTTGAAATAGTTGTTTGAATTCCTAAAGAAATTGAAACACCATCAACTACTTTATACCAAGAATACATATAACTAATTGAGCTATTATTTTCATTCAAAAGTGGAAGATTTTGTATATAGTTATTAATTGTTGCAGTTAAAGTTATAACATCTCCACTAGTATAATCAGCTTCTATTTTATCTGTAGTTATCACATAATCAACAACGTCATATTCCCAAATTAATTCAATATAATCACCGATATTTGGGTTTGCTGATAAAACTTCAGAATAACTATGTACGTTATTATAGTTGTATTTAAGACCAGCAAGTTTATATCCTTGTTTTGAAACATTACCATATCTATCAATAGAAACATTAGAAACTAAATCGCCAACTTGTGAACTATCAATAAAACTTAAATTAAATTTTGTAACATCTACATTAAATTTAATTAAAGATTGTTCTATATCAAAAAGGTCTGCATATGTTTGGCCATAAACATATGTTAAAGTTCCAGTTTTAGTAAATTGAGTAAAGGTTCCATTAGCATTTTTAGCATAATCTCTATCTATAATAAAATCTATTGTTCTGTTAGCACCTAACACAATATTATAAGAGTTACGTGTAGGGATTAAAGCAGCTGTATAAGCGTTTGTCTGCATTGAACTTTGACTTATATTAAAATTACTTAAAACATATCTTAATTGTTTTTGATTATTTTCATCCAAATAATAAACGCTATCATCAAAAGGAATATCATTACCTTCTATAAGTGTTTTAGCAACTAAAGAATTTAATACATTGTCAATAGCTTGTTCAAATTTTTGAGTAACTAATTCATCGGCATTTGCAAATGCATTACCTTCATCAACGATTGTTTGCCCAATTAAACTTTTGGCAGATTCAACATAGTTTTTAAAACTATCGTTTATAAAGCCAAGGCTTATTTCTATTCTGCCTATTGCCCCTAAGGTAGTGTCATCAATAAGTTTTGATTGTTGATTAACTATTCCTCTATAATTAATATCTTTATCCTCAATAACAAACATTAATTGTCCATCAATAACAAGAGTATTATATTCTTGAGAACCTAAAATTAATCTTGCATTAATACCAACAGAGAACGCATTAGCTACATATTCTATACTACCATTATAAATAACAAAATTTGCATTTTCAGAGCTAGTTGCTGTTAAATTTTGGTATCTTCCTAAATAAATATTTGCTTCTGTAGCACGGTTATTTAATATTTTTACACCTTTTAATACATGTGCATTAACATCACTATTAACTTTATCAGCAAAATAGATTGAACCGCCAACATACTGTGCAGCATTGTTTTCAATAATGGATTGTTTTATAAATATACCATCTTCATTTGTATAAGAACTGATATTTACTTGCGCTGTATTTTCTGCATAAATAGCACCGCCTGCGCCAGCTTTGTTACCACTAATTATTACACCATGTAACTCTACTTCGCCTTTAGTATAAATAGCACCGCCTTTAGTATAAGAATTATCACTTCCGTTTGCATACATTATTGATTGTTCATCTTGTATTTCAAAAGAATCAAAGTTATCATTGTTTAATAAAGAAATATTTTTAGCAATAAATTTTGCACCTTCTTCAACAACAACTAATGGAGCATTAGCTATATCTGCTGAGTTATTTGCGCCATCAGCTGGTCCTATTGTTGACCAACCCCATTTTGCACCACCAGTAATAGAGAAATTTGAATTAACAGAAGTATATTCTATTGATAAAGATTTTCCTTCATTAACATGTATTAATATTCCATCAAATAAAATATTATCAATGTCTTTACCTCTTAAAATTTCTTTACCTGTATCAGACCCTAATATTACGGTTTCATTTTCAGTTACTTCATAAGTGTGAAGCATTATAATGTTACGAGTTTTTTGTAAGGCCTTAGATAATTTCATGTATGAGCCAGTGTCTTCATCTATTATAGGCATGATAGATCCATTCTTATAAGCATCTAAAGAAGTATAGAATCCCGTGCCTTGATCTAATGACATATAATATAAATTTTCTGAAGCAACTTCAGCTTGTACAATAAAGGTTATTTCGTTATATCTTGCGGTATCATTAGGTACAAATTTTAAGTAAACATTTGCCATACCTATTGTAGAAAAACTAAATATATCTAACGCAAAGGATATTCTTCCTGGGATGTCTATATCAGTCCCATATAACTTAGCAAAATCATCAAGCATTTGCCCGTAATAATCAACACCATTTATTAATATTCTAGGCAATCTACCATCATTCGAGTTGTAAGTTGTATTTGCGTATAAGTCCTCAATAGTTACGCCTCCTGAAAGAGTAATATTTATATTTGTAACTATTTCTACTTTTCTATATCCAAGAGTAATTTGTTTTCCTGAGTGTTCTTCAATACCTATAGCTATCCAGTGAGTACCATTTATATAATG
>CALATF010000068.1 GCA_937891595.1 uncultured Clostridia bacterium | reverse complement strand
AAGTAATTCTTTTGCACCTGTGTTATCAGCAACTTTCAGTCTGCTTTCCTGTTGTATCATGCTAATTCTCCTTCTATTTCTTTTCTGCCTTGAAAACTATTTAACCTTCTCAACGATTTCAGGACGGATGTCCTTGAGGTGAACGTGCTTGATTCTCTTTGCATACTTCTTAACATAGATGACAATATTACTTCTTTATTAAGTATAGGTAGCGCAGTAAATAGAAATTGCGAATCATATGTTTCTTTCAATATGTTAGCTAAAAACATGTTTGAAGATACAAAAAAACTTTATGATTGCACTCAAAAATACAAAGGCGTTGTTGGTTTTTTTAAACGTGTTATTAAAAGGAAAGTAAGGTAATTTTATGAAATTAGCACAGAAATCAATATTAAGAATAAAAGATATGTTGCGTAGGGATAAAGAAAATATACCAGCACCCTTGATTAGTTTAATTAAAAATGATTTATATTCCGTTTTAAATAACTATTTGGATATATCCCCAGAAGATATTATTTTAAAATATTATATAGATGAGGATAATTTATATAATTTTGAAGTTTCATTAAAAACAAATAGAGTTAAAAAGGTAAATTTTTTAAATATTTAATTCATTATTTTATGAATGAGCTCATAAATATTTAATATTATGAAAAATTTTATAAAAAAAACTTTTAACTTTGTAAAAAAATATTTAACAATAATTATAATTTTGTTTATCTTCTTATTTTTATATATTTGTGATAATACTTCAAATAAAGCGGGTAATGTTATTATTAATAATTTAAAATCTATTGCTACAAGTTTTACACCAACAACAGATTTATTTGATGATGGTAGTGAAGTGTCATTTGTAGGATATTTTTTTGGGATGAAAGCAAATAAACAAGAAGAAAAAACAATTTTTTATTTGCCCTCAGCTATGCAAAATTTATCAGTTAGTAGTGATTATTTAAGTTATAATTTTGAAGGAGCAATATCTTCTGTTGCTAAAGGAGAAGTTATAAGTGTGGGATATTCAAAAGATAACCTTAAATACATTGAAATTCAACACTCTAACGGATATGTTTCATTGTACGTAGGGTTAGAAAATATAGGTGTTGCTATAGGGGCTAAAGTAAATGCCAAAAACCCTATAGGGTTGTGCTCAACAAAACAAAATATTAAAGTTTATGTTCATAAAAATGGAAATCTTATAAAGCCAAGTGAAATAGAATGGAAAAATTAAAAATACATGTTCATCCAACCTTTTTAATATTTGCATGTTTACTTATTTATTTTGGGCAATCTCTTTTGCTTTTTAATTATTTGTTGGTAATGTTTTTGCATGAGTTTGCCCATGCTTATGTTGCAAGAAAACTCGGGTATAACATTAAAAATATAAAATTAATACCATTTGGAATATGCTTAAACATAAATTCAATAAATATTCTACCTAAAGATGAAATAAAAATAGCTTTGGCTGGCCCTGTTTTAAATCTCTTTTTAGCCCTTTGTACAATTTCTTTATGGTGGGTTTTCCCATCTACTTATAATTATTCTTATATTTTTTGCTACGCAAATTTTATAACAGCTACTTTTAATTTAATACCAGCTTTTCCGCTTGATGGGGGAAGGATTTTGTTGTCTTTATTAAAAATGAAGTTACCTATAAAAACTTCAGTTAAAATTAGTAGGGTGTTTAATATAATAATAGCTTGCTTATTATTTTGTATATTTATTTTGTCTTGTTTTATAAATATTAACCTTACATATTTGTTTGTAAGCATGTGTGTTTTAAGTGGAATATTTGATAGAAATACCCGTCAAAAATATACATTTATAAATTATGGATATTTTAAAAAAATAGGAAAGATAATTAAAATTAAACCATTACTTGTTTCACAAGATGAACCTTTATATAGCGTTTGCAAACATATAGATAACTTTTCATATATAAGTGTTAATATTTCTGATGATGAAAAAAATATAATTTCAACCTTCAGTGAAGCTGAAGTTTTAAAGTTATTAGAAAGATATAATGCTTCAACTTCTTTTAAATATGTTTTAAAAGCAAAAAAATGATTAACCCGGCTTTTTACCCTAAAAAATACTAAAAATTAAAAACAAAGTGCTTAAAAATGTTTAACAAATTTATAAAAAAACATTACAATATGCATAAGATAATTTAAATTCATGTACAAGGGAAAATAGTAAAAATGAAATATGTTCGTAATATTAATGACTTAAAAAAATACACTTTCGAATTTTTTGATAGGTTTTTACCTCAAAATTTATCCGACCAAATGGTCAACAACTTCTTGTTAAACCTAGCAAATAACGATTATTTGATACCAACAGTCGTTTCTTTATTAAAGGAAAGCGATATTACTGAAAATGAAATTGCCGAATATGGCGAAGCAGTTTTGCAACTTAACGATTACAAAGAATTATTAAAGAAGTATATAGAACTTCTTTTAAAAGCTGAAAAATTTGAAGCTATTTGTGCTTTTTTAAATAGAATTTTCTTGCAACAAATAGGGGATGCAAAATATAAAAGCACACGAAAATCGTATTCTATTAACGAAAGATATTTTGATAGATTTGTAGAAATTACTATGTATTGTAACATAGATAAAAAACTTTACACACCTTTTTTCCTTGCTATTTTTAACTGTGAAGCAAGGTCAAGAATGTTTGATTATAAAGAACCTTTAAAAGAGTATTTAGATATATTTTTAAAAGAAGGCGATGATGATGCTTTTTTATCTTCACTTCTTTCTAGTGAAAGCAAAACAGGGCTTAACGAGTTTGCAACAAAAAATACTCTTAAAACTTTAAACGCTTTAATTACCGGTTTTATAGAAGGCGAAATAACAAACTCCGCTTTAATTAAAAAAGCATTAATGAATCACAGCCAAGAAGGTTTTAATATTATTGAAGGTTTGTTGTCACAAGAAGATGAAGAAATAAAATACAAGGCTACTCAGCTTTTTGTTTTATTGCTAGATGATAGAAGGGTTAAAGATAGGCTTAAATATTTGTATGAAAATACAAACAATCAAAAAATTAAGGTTTTGCTTGAAAAAGAATGCGGTTTTAATGCTTTAAAGAAATTTGGTTCTGAAGGTGAATTTTTAGCATACGTAGATGGTAATGTTACACAAATTCAAGAAAGATTATATGGAGCACGTTTAAAAAGATATTATGAAAAGTATAATCTAGATAATACTGGTATAAATGGCAAAATTTTAACTTTTGTAATGGAAGTTTTTAAGGGAAAGGAAACAGAATCGCAGTATGCATATTTAAAGGAGTTTTTTAAATATGTAGATAAATCTGTATTATCTTCTTTAAGCTGGGTGGTTTATGAAGTTGCTGTTTATAGACAAAGATTATTAAATAGTAAATGGGCTTTAAGATTGATAGCTATGTTTGCTAATCAAGATTTACTTTTAGACATGATAAAAGACTTAAGAGTTTGGTTTTTAGAGGGAAGCACTATAAACGTTGGTAAATATTTCTTAGATTTATTAGCAGATTGTGGTAGGGAAGAAATAATAGACATTGTAAAAGCTCTTCTTCTTGCTAATTTACCTAAAAAACAAGTTAAATTTTTAGAAAATAAACTTAATGAATTTTCTAAAGTAAAAAAACAAAATTTAGAAGAGGTTAAAGATAAATTAACAGAAGATTTTGGGTTTAACTCTAGTGGATATAAGTTAATTGAACTTGATAACAGAATTATTAGGATTCAAATAAAAAAAGATTGCACTCTTTCACTTACAAATGAAAAAACAGGAAAACCGGCAAGAATTAAGTTTGATACGCTTTACCTTGATTGCAACCTTAAAAAATATCTTAAGACTTTAGAAAAAGAAATTAAAAAACAAAAGAAAAGATTATATAACGCTTTCTTAGAGTTTAGAAATTATGATGTTAAAACTTTCGAGGAATGTATTTTATCTAACAATCTTTTAAATTATTTGGCACAAAGTTTAGTTTGGGCAAGGTATAAAAAAGATAAGTTTGCTCAGGCATGTATGATAGTAGACGGCAAACTTCAACATTTGTTTGGTAATATTATTTATGAGAATTTTGAAGACTATACTATAGCATTAATGCAACCTATCGATTGCCAAGAAAATAAAGAAAGATTACAAGAAAGTGTTGGAAAAGATTTGTTGTTTAATCAATTTGAATTCCCAGTATTCAAAATTGAAGATTTAAACCCTAACGCAAATTATGTAGATTCACTTAATGGTGTGTTTTGTAATGCTCAGCTATTTATAACTCGTTTAGAAAAGCTTAAGTATAAGGTTAATGATTTAAATGCTAAAGGTGAGTATACAACTTTAGTAAAAGAAAATAAAAACTTAAACTTATTAACTTCAGTAGAATTTGAAAAAGTGGTACTAGGACATGAAAATTGTAGCACAACAATTTCAAAGGTAAGGTTTTTTGAACTTAACAAACAAACAAAAACAGGAAAAATTTATAATTTAAATAAAACTGAAGCCATGACTTTAAAAGACTTAAATTATCATATTTTAAGCAATGAATTAGGACTGATATTTATGGCTTGTAAAAACTAAATAAGCTTTTAATATTTTAATACGAAAAAAAGATGACATTAAATATTTTTGTCATCTTTTTTATATTAAATTTCATTGTTTTTAATCTTCTTCTTTATATTTTTTTGCTTCACTACGCTTTTTATTATGGTTATTTGTTGTAATAACTTCTTTGTTTTCGTTCATTTCTTCTTTTTGCTTTTCATTTTCAACTAAGATATATGGTTTTAATTTTTCAATATTTCTTTCTTCTAAACTTAAAACTGCTTTACCTAAGTTATAAATTTCTTTTTTACACCTTTTACTTTCGGCTAAAATAGACATTAAATCAATAACTCCCATGGTAGAGCCTATAATATTGATGCTGGCAATCTTTTTATTAGATTTATCTAGTATGGTTGCCATATTAACATTAAGCCACATTTTAGCCTTAGTGAAGAAGTTGTTATCTACTAATTCTATTTCATATACTTTTGCTAAATCTTCACATGTTTCGCTAAGTTCGTCATAATCTTTAAACTGGGCTTTAAGTTCACGTCTTAGTTTGCTATCTGTTATTTTTTCAATAACATTGTTTATAGATTGTTTTCCTGTTTGCAAATTTTTATATATTGCAATCATTAATGTTTCATTTAATTGTTTTTGAGATTTTGGCATAGTTATTTCTCCTAAACTTATTTTGTTTAGTTTTTTTTAAATTATGCATTTTTAATTATATATTTTGCTCATTGAAAAAATATATAACTATTAAATAATCAAAATATTAAAATTAGTTAAAATTGAGTATTGAAAATCAATTATATTTATGCTAGAATATAACTAATGAATGAGGTGAAAGTTTATGTCAGTTATAGATATCATTAGGAATATGGGTGGCAGAAAACAAAGAGTAGAAGCTCAAAGAGAGGAAGACAATGCTAAAGCCATAAACAGTAAAGCTCAACAAGAAAAAATATCAAGAGAACAAAATTCTAATTACTATAATGATTATTTAAAGAATTTAGTAAGTTCATTTTTCTTACATCAAGCAGTTTGTGCTTCACAAGCAACTCGTTCTCCTGTACGAATTAGTCTGTTGCAAAATGCTTTAAATACAAATGGTAATTTTTCACCAATAATTGACCCTATACAAACGGGTATATATAATTTTCAGGATTTTTGTAATTCAGTTGCAAAAACAGAAAAGATTAATACTTCAAGTGATGTAGTACTTAAAGCCATGATGCACTCAAGAAACCTTTTTGATGAAAGGTCTAATGTTGAAATAGATAAAAACGATATAGCATCAATTAGTGCTGTGCATGAAGCTTTACTGGCTACTTATGGTGGCTCTAAAATAGATTTAAGATATGCAGAAGATTTAACAGCTATAAAGTTACAACAATCATTTGGCAGTTATGGGCAAAACCCAACAAATGCTTTTAATTCAGATGTGTTTGTTTATCCAGATGGACATGAAAGCCTAAATGGTAAGGAAGTCGTTAGTGAGATGGAAAAACAAAACCCAAAAACAATTACTCGTGCTTTATATTTTATCACAGCAGGTGCAACAATGTTCCAAGACCAAGTAGCTTCAAATAGTGAAGATTTAAATAGTAATTTAGAAATTAATATACAGTAATTTAAAAAAATTATTTACAAGGGGAGAAATAAAATGAAAGAGAATACTAAAAATTTAACTACTAGAGGATGTCTAGATTACGATGCATCATTAATAGCATTATTTGATGCATATTTAACATATCAATCAGTATGTGCAAGCAATTATGCCTACCAACCAGTTTCAACAGATTTAGTATTTAATGTTCAAAATTCTGTAGGAGTTGAAGGTGTTGGTTATGGTAAACCTATTCATACTTTTCAAGATTATTGTAATGCTTCAAAGAAGGGTATAGTAGAAATAAAAACTAGTCAATTATCAAAAGATGCAAATATAAATTCTTATATAATTATGAGAGATTATTCCTCTAATAAAGAAGATTGTGAAAATTTAAATAAAGATATTAACAATTTAACTAAGTTTTATGAAGCTGTTATGGCTACATGTACAACAGATACTGGTTACAATCCAAGTGTAAGATTTCAAGATATTCAATACCTTTACGCTACGTACGGAGTTTCATTTGATAAAAAAGCTTTGTTTAGTGATAGAACTTTTACTTATCCTAATATGCAATTATCGGAAACTGACAAATTAGAACAACCAACAGCTAGACAAATTGTAGAAAATTTAGAAGAACAAGATGAAAGTTTAGTTCCTTATTACTTTGATATTTTATATCAAGCTACTAGAAGTTTTGAATTATCAACCTTTGTAGCACAAGAAGATGTTTTAGCAGGTGTAGCAGTAGGGGCCCAAGAAGCCTAAAAAATACAAAGGAAATAATAAATAACATATTTTTATAATATTTAATAACTACAAGTTTTTTGTGTTGACAATGTTGTAAAAATATGTTATTTTTGTTTTAACCGCGTAAATTTGGTAAGTTAAAGAAGTCTGTGGTATTTCATAGACCACCTATATTTAGCGAGTCTGGAGGATAAGGAGGAAAATTATGTACGCAATTATTACTAGTGGTGGAAAACAATATAAAGTTACTGAAGGTTTAAGTATTGACGTTGAAAAATTAAATGCTGAAATCGGCGAAAAAGTTAACTTTGATGTTTTATTGTTGTCAGATGACAAAACTGTAAAAGCTGGCACACCAGTACTTAAAAATGTTGTTTGTGAAGCTGAAGTTATTGCTCATGGCAAAGACAGCAAAATCGTTGTTTTCAAATACAAAGCTAAAAAGAACGAAAGAAAAAAACAAGGTCATAGACAACCATTTACAAGAGTAAAAATTTTATCAATTAAAAAGGCCTAATAAATGACAAATGTAAGTATTACAAAAAAAAATGGTGAAATAGTAAAGGTTGTTTGTGATGGCCACACTAACTATGGTGTTAGTGGAGAAGACATTGTTTGTAGTGCATTATCAAGCATTGTTCAAACAGCAGTTTTAGGAATTTTAATGGTAGCTGGTGTAAACCTTGATTTAACTAGAAACGAAGAAAGAGGTTACCTTAGTTTTGAAGTTCCAAATAATATTTCCCAAGAACAAAAACATGATGTAAGTGTTATCTTAAATACAATGCTTTGTGGCATTAGCGATTTAAGGGAAGGATATTCTGATTTTGTAGAATTGGAGGTTAAATAATATGTTTATTATATTGCAATTATTCGCTCACAAAAAGGGCGGTGGTAGCACTAAAAACGGTCGTGATAGCCAAGCTAAAAGACTTGGTGTTAAAAAAAGCGATGGTCAAGGTGTTATAGCTGGTAACATTATTGTTCGTCAAAGAGGAACTAAATTCTATCCTGGCGAAAACGTTGGCTTAGGCAAAGATTATACATTATTTGCTTTAACAAACGGTGTTGTTAAGTTTGAAACAAAACGTGGCACAAGAAAATATGTTAGCGTTGTAGAAGCAAAAACAACAAAAAAATAATTAGAAAAACAAAAAACTATACAAATTAATGTATAGTTTTTTTATTGTAATTTATTATTTTATTTAGTTTAGCAATAATAAAATTTTTATATTCTTTTTCATATGGAACAAAATTGTCAGTGTAAATAAAGTTTTTTAAATCCTTAAATGTAAACCATTTTAGCTGTGATACTTCTTTGGGGTCCATTTTCATTTGATTAATATCTAAATTTGTATTTAATTTATAAATTTGTCCTATTTCCCATACGGAATCTGCTATATATTCACCTAAAAATTCAAATTGCAATTCTTCAGCTTCTATTCCAAGTTCTTCATGAACTTCTCTTTTACAACCTTGTAAAATTGTTTCGCCGGCAACTATATGCCCGGTTGCAGAGCTATCCCATTTGTTTGGTAAAAATTTTTTTGTTTTTGCTCTTTTTTGTAGTAGTATTTCGCCCTCATTATTAATAACCCAAATCCAAACAGGTTTATGGTAAACGTTAGATTCTTTTGAATGGCAAAAAGATTTTGGTTTTATGCCAAGATAATTACCATTTCTATCAAAAACATCAAATAATTCTTCCATAGTTATAACCTCGTAAGGGAATTTAAATTTATATTTTATTTTAATATTTTTAGTAAAAAAAATAAAGAGAAAATTAATTTCTCTTTTATTTTTTCTTAACAACAGCTCCGCAATATTTGCATTTTCCAGCTTTATCTTGACTATTACCGCAATATTGACAATGATATTCTACGTGTTGTGGTGTAGTAATTCGAGCATCGTTAAAATCTTGACGTAATCTAGGGGAATAAGAGTTTGAATAACTATCTTCAAAAGCAGTATAATCAACCGGTTGGGTTATAACTGCTAATTTATTGTTGTGTCTTATTTCAAATGTTTTTAATTTTGCATAATAGTTTGCTTCTTTAAAATTATATGTATCTGTAGTTTTTATTTTAATTGTTTTACCATAGTCGTTTACAAAAGAAAATTGAATAGTTAAATTTGGAGTATATCCAGAAGAATAATTAGAACTACTTGAAGTGCTTGAAATAAATGTGCCAACGCCTATTTTACCATTTTCTTTAAGCTTTTTAATAATTAATTGTGTTTTAACCATTTTAAAGCCTTTTACCGATACAATAATACCAGAAATTATAAAAATAGAAATGAAAGGTAAGAATGCTAAAGCTTCTATTCCTCCGAAACTTAATACACTATAACAAGCAGTAAGTGGTACTATGCAAAAAACAAACCCAAAAATAATTAAAAATATTCCAACTCCTATCATTAAACAATCTCCTAAAATTTATAACATGATTATATAAACTTATCTAAAAAAATTCAACTTTTTTGGTGTTTTTTTAAAAAAATTCTAAAAACAAAATGTCTGTAATATATATATGTTATATTATGTATGATTTTCTTGATGAAATTGCCTCAAAAACAGGGTTGCCTTTTGATATATTAAATAAAGGTTTTAGAATAATAAACTTTAGTAACAAATCTATTTACATCGAAGGTTTTACTAATATAGTAAGTTTTGAAAATGAAGAAATAGTTTTGAAATTAAAAAAAGGAATTATAAAGATACAAGGTAAAGATATTAAAATTAAGAACATGAGCCTAGAAACCATTGTAATTGTGGGAGATATTCTTTTTGTTGAAATTTCTTAAATAGAATGGGAGATATAAATGTTAGAAGAAATTATCACTTACAAAGTTAAAGGATTAAATTTTAAGAAGTTTTTAAATCTTATAAAAAGTGAAAATATACAAGTAAAGGAATTACAAAAAAACACTTTTAATTTATTTTTTATTAGCATATACGAAAAAGATAACAATAAATTTATAAATATTACCAAGAAAATGGGGTACGAGGTTGAAGTTGTAAATAGTTCTAAGTTATTAAAAACTAAAACTAATATTAAGAAGAATATTTCTTTATTTTTATGTTTAATTTTTATTGTTTTATCTTTATTAATTAGTTCAAATTTTGTTTTAAAAATTGAAATTTTCGGTTGCGAAAATATTTCTAAGCAACAAATTATAAATATTTTAAAAGAGAATAATATAAATGTTTATAATTTAAAATCTAAGTATAATTTAAATAATATAGAAATAATTTTAAAACAGAATATAGATGATATAAGCTTAGCCTCAGCAGTAATTAAGGGAAATACATTAATAGTTAACATAGATGAAAAAATTAATAATGACGAGTATATTTATAACTTTCAGCCTATTGTAGCACCTTATGATTGTATAATAAAGGAAGTTGCATTAAAGTCAGGGTCCTTAATGGTACAAGAGGGGCAAACAGTAAAGAAAGGGGAAGTGATTATTGCTCCATATATAAATTATAAAGACGGAACACAGTTAGCAGTAGAGGCCAAAGCGGAAATTAAAGCTTATGTAGAACTTTCAAACACTATAGAATATTTTGAAAACCATTCAAAGCTGGTTAGAAGTGGTAAAAAATATATAGCAAAAAGTATGAGTATTTTTAACTTAGAATTCAATTCAAAAAAATTCAAAAAGCCTTTTAAACAATACGAAGTAGAAGAATATTCTATATTTCCATTTAAAAATTTTATACTACCTATAAAACAAACAAAGAAAATATATTATGAATTAGTTGAAAAACAGGTTTTTGAACCATTTGAAAATATGAAACAAAATATAATTGAACAAAACAAAAAAATATTATATAATAGTTTGTCAAACCCTACAAAAGACAAATATGAAGTGTTTTCAACTATAAATTACCAAGATAACATATACTTCGTAACAACCTATCTTAAAGGGGAAATAGTATTTAATTAAAAGGTAAAAAAATGAAAGTAACAATAAGCGATTATGCTTTACCAAAGAATATAGAAAAATTAATAGTAAATTTACTAAAAACAGCAAATAAATATTCAAAGTTTAAACAAAAAAAAGTGCAAGTTGATATTAGCTTTGTAAATGTTGAAGAAATAAAAAAATTAAATAAAGAATTTAGAAAAATAGATAAAGAAACAGATGTTCTTTCTTTTCCAAGTTTAAACTTAAAGCCTATGCAAAGTATTAAAATAAAAGATTATAAAGACGATATAGACCCTGAAACAAAACTTTTAATGTTAGGTGATATAATAATTTGCGAGGATATTGCTAAAGAGCATGCAAAAGAATATAATCATTCATTCGAAAGAGAGTTGTGCTATTTAGTTGTACATGGTTTCTTGCATTTATTAGGTTATGACCACATGCAAGAAGAAGATAAAATAGTTATGCGAGCTTTAGAGGAAGCTGTGTTAAAAAAATATAACATTACAAGGGATTTTTAATTATGATAAAATGTGGCTTTGTTGCCATTTTAGGTAAACCAAATGCAGGGAAAAGCAGTTTAATAAATGCTATTATAAAAGAAAAAGTTTCTATTGTTTCTCCTAAACCTCAAACTACTAGAAACAATATTTTAGGCATTTATAACACTGAAAGTAGCCAAATAGTTTTTGTAGATACTCCGGGCTTAAATGTTTCACATACTGGGTTAGATGACTATATGCAAAAAAGCATTAAAGGAGCGGTAACAGATGTAAATGCTATTATTTTAGCACTTGATATAACAAAACCTATTTCTAAGCAAGAAACAGATTTAATAGAAAAATATAATAAAAACAATATCCCAGTAGTGGTAGCGCTAACTAAAATAGATTTAGTAGATGATAAAAAAGTTTTTGAAACATTAGCACAGTTTTCAAGTTGTTCAGACAAGTGTGAAGTTGTTCCACTTTCTAGTTTAAAAAATAGAAATGTAAAAACAATCATAGAAGTTGTTGAAAAGTTTTTACCTATGGTGGACGAAAGTCAAAGATATTTTGAAGAGGATATTTATACAGATAAATCATTAAGGTTTATAGTGGCTGAAGTTATAAGAGAAAAAGCTCTATATTATTTGGATAAGGAAATCCCACATGGTATTGCTGTTACGATTTTAAATTATCAAGAAGAAGATAGTATTATTAATATAGATGCTGATATTGTTTGTGATAAAGATAGCCATAAAGCAATTATCTTAGGTAAACAAGGCAGTATGCTTAAAAAAATAGGACATAGTGCAAGGGTAAGTATTCAAAAGATAGTTCAAAAAAAGGTCAATTTGAACATATTTATAAAAGTTAAGCCAAATTGGAAAAATAATTTGGAGTTTTTGGACTCTTTAGGTTATAATGTTAATGAGATATAAAGAATATTTTTTTCTCAAAAACATAAACTAATATCACAATAAACCTAAGAGGGGTGAAGTTATGATAGAAGATAATAATTATAACGAAAAAGATATTGCAAGCATTTGTGAAGGACTATTTTTTGGTAATCTAGCTGGATATGCAGGAAATCCTGGCCTTAAAATTCTAGCAGATGTTTTATCAAATGAAAAAGTTGATATGCTTGAAACTGCGGAAGAATCTGCAGAAGATATGGGATTGACACAGTAATTTTTATATAACTACAAAAATTTAATAAAGAAAAATTATATGGATACAACAGTTAAAGGAATTGTTTTAAAAACAAAAGACTATAAAGATAACGATAAATTACTTACAATTTTAACTTTGGAAAAAGGTAAAATTTTGGTTAAGGCAAGGGGAGTAAAAAAAGCCAAATCAAAACTTAAAGCCTTTTGCCAAAGTTTTTGTTTTGCGGATTTTGAACTAGTTGAAAGCAATGGGGTATATATCTTAGCCGGGGTAAACGAAATAGAAAATTTTTATAATCTTACTGCAGACATAGATAAGTTTAGTTATGCTTTTTGTATTTTAGAGTTGTTAGATAAAATTTGTGTTGAAAATCAAGAATATGTAAATTTATTTATAGAGGCACTTAAATGTTTGCAACAAATGAGCTATTCAAGTCTTAGACCTAAAATGTGTTTAATTAAGTTTTTTTTAAACTTGTTGCGTTATGAAGGTTTTAACTTTAACCTTAATAAATGCTTAAATTGTAAAACACCGCTTGTTTCAAATATTATTTATATGGATTTGAATAGAGGGGAATTGCTTTGCCCAGCCTGTAAAACATATGATAGTGTAGAAGTTGAGAAACCTGTTTTATCTACCTTAAAAATAGTTTTTGAATGTGATTATGATAAGCTATTAACAGTTAAAATACATGAAAATATATTAGATAAAACAATAAATGTTTTGGTTAAAAATATAAATTATAAATATGAAATACAATTAAAGTCACTTTTCTTATAAGTGATTTTTTTTTGCTTTTTAAATAAGGGGTAGTATCATACTATTTTTTATAGCATTTTATAACTATTGATTAGAAATAAATAAAAACTTATTACAATACTTTTTAGTATATAAAAATGTTTAATCTTATTTGTATTAAGGAGAAAATAACCAAATTTTAGCAAAATTAATAAAAAAAGTTCTTGCTTTATTTTGTGTCTTGGTATACAATTTTCTTGTTAAAAATTTATTTTAAGGAGCGTATATTTTTAATATGGCAAAAAAGTATGTATATCTATTTAGCGAAGGCAATGCTTCAATGAGAGAAATACTTGGTGGTAAAGGCGCTAACTTAGCAGAAATGACAAGTATTGGCTTACCAGTACCGAGAGGATTCACAATCACAACTG
>CALATF010000067.1 GCA_937891595.1 uncultured Clostridia bacterium | reverse complement strand
TCCCCATTCATACTGCAAATTCTTTTTTCTGCTTCATCGGTAAGGTACAGCACCTGATATACCAGTGCGCCTTTTATCAGGACATAATCATCCTGTGCTTTTGTTTCAGCAATTCTCACATCCGCCTTTTTGCAAACAACCCGGAACGCATCCGGTTTCTGGTCTGAAATATTCTGGTCTTCTTCTAAACTTATCTGCGTGGACGCTAAATCCAGACGCTTTTCCATATGGATGTTCTTTTTTATTAACTCCATAATTTTCCCTCCTTGAACGCATGCCCTACCCATTTATATGAAATATGTGCGGATAATATGACATCTCCCCTATATATTAAGTTGTATATTTCTGGATTTTCAAACGTACAAGTTATAAAATAGAAAATAGCAATGGGAAAACAGGAGAAAAATATGAAATCAAGAAGAATTTTTATATTATGCTAATAAGTTCAATAATAGCAATTCTTATAGAAAAGAAAAGTGATAAAGGAATATATTTATTATCTTTTACAAAATCATAAATTTCATCAGGATTTACTAAAATAAAGCCCTCGTTTATTTTATTTTCAGAATAAACATTAGTCATGATAGTTTTTACATGAGATTCGACAGAACAGTTGATTTTTTTACACATAGTACCACCAAATTATTTTAATTTTTTAATTAAATCGAAAAATTTATCAGATTGCACTTTACTTTGATTAAAATTGTCAAAATTAAATTTCATATCATAATCAGCATTTTTGCGATATTTGAATAATGATTTTAGAATTGTGCCAATGGATTTAATAGTTTCATTTTTAGATGATGTTTATGTTTTTAGAGATTTTGGTATTTCTAAAATTTCTTCATATGCATCAAACTCTGTTTATACTGCTGTTAATATATATAATTCTAGTGCAAAAATTTATTGCAATACTGCTTGTATTTGTGGTAAAGATATTTATTTTCTAGCTGAAGATGGCTTGTATAAATTTGATGGTTATAATGTTAAAAAATTAAATATTAAATTATTGAAGTTATTCAAAGGTATTTCTCAAGACAAGGCGGTAACTTCTTTTTTTAATGGGAAATTATATATAGCCTGTAGATTAAATTTTGAGGATAGTATAAAAGTAGGTCAAGAAAAGGAAACGGGTTGTGTAAACAATGCTTTGATTGAATATGATATAGAAACAGGAAATTATAACATTACTAGGGGATTAGATATTGTTTGTATGCTAGCTGTAAAAGATTTATCAATTTCTAAATTATTTTTATGTTTGAATAATTCTTTAGGTTATAAATTTTTACAATTAAATGATAATGGCACAATAAATGGAGAAATACTGCCTAAAAAATGGGAAAGTGGAAAGGTTTATTTTGAAAAGTTTGACACAACAAAAATTTTAAAAGAAGTCAATTTGATATGCAAATATGATTGTAATTTAGAAATTAAAACAGAAAAGAGTACAAGAATTTTTAACCTAAAAGGCAAAGAAGATATTCAAAGGATAGTTTTAAATTGTGTTGGGAAAGTGTTTAGTTTTAAGTTCTTAAGCAACAATAAAAATTTTTATATTTCTACTTTACAATTTGTTTTTAATGTAGAGGATTAATGGTAATTATTGAAGATTATTTAAAACATAAGGTAAAGGAAATTTTACATAAAAAGGAATTAGAGAGGATGAATCAGTATATTTTTAATGGTAAAGTTGTTGAAGAAGTTTTGCAGTGCATGGAACAAGAAGATGTTTTTGAAGAAGACAAAAATGAGGAAAATATGCAAGAAGATATGTGTTTATCTGATTATAAAAAACTTTTTGATTAAAATTTCAAGGGTTGTTAAGTTAAAGGGGGAAGAAATATGTGGCAGGAAATTTTAGAGTTAGCTTTAACTAACGGTATTTGGTCTGCTTTATTTGTGGGGCTTTTAATTTATCAATTAAAAGATAGTGCTAAAAGAGAAAAAAAATATCAGGATACTATTCAAAAATTAAGTACTCATTTGGATGCTGTGCAGGATATAAAAGAAGAAATTAAAGAAATTAGAAGCGCGGTTTTGAGTAAAAGGAATTAAATATGAAAGAAAATGAAAATAAAGATAACAATAAAAATTCTACTAAGTCGTTAACTTTTTGGGTAAGTGTTATTTGTATGCTTATTTTAATTACACAAATAGTTCTTAATCTATGTGGTGTGCAATATGAAATAAAAATATTTATTGAAATAATTTCTTATGTACTAGCATTTATGGTTTCTATAGGTTTATTAAACTCAAATTTAAAGGGTAAAAGTGTAACAGAAATTAAAGAAGATATACAAAGTGATATTGAAAATAAAATAAACAAAGACCAACATATTAATAAATAATTATTAAAAACACACTAATTAATTTTAGTGTGTTTTTTTATTTTTTTAATATATGTGGCGTTTAGTATTTGATAAATAACGAAAAAATTATTTGAAAGGTTAAAGAATTAAATAGTGATTTTTATGTATGTAATTTGCAACAATTTAATTAAAAGCTTTTATAAAAAAAACATGTTGAAAAATGTAAATTATTTTAATTTAAAAATGACTTGATTTTTTTTTATTTTTAAATTATACTTAACTTGATTTATAAGATATAGTTTTTTATTAAGTTTTTTTGGACTTATTTATATATAAAATTTAAAGGATATAATATGATTTTTAGAAATACAGTTAGATTGTTACTAACAAATTTTTCTAATGTATGGAAGGTTTTACTTTATTACATTATTTGTATTGTTGTAACTTTGGGTGTTTGTTGGGGAATAGCATCCCCTATTATTGATAAATTAGTTGAAGCTAAAGTTTTTGAAAATTTTATTGCTTTACTTAATAGCTTTTTTTCTGAGCCAGAGGGTATTATTTATTCTTTTAACGATATAATTGATACAGCTTGGAATGTTCTTACAACTAATATTCAATTTAGATTTAATTATGTTTTTTTAATTGTTTGGGTTGTTTTTGTTTTTCCATTTACTTTAGACTTAGCTCAACTAGCTTTAGGAGAAGTTTTATATGGTTTTATGACCAGTCAAGTAAGGTATGGTTTTACTGGAAGATATATTAAATGCATAGGGAAAAGCTGTGTGTTTAGTTTATTAAGATATGCTGTTTTATTTGTATTTCATTCTATTATTCTTGCAGGATTTATAGGTATTATTAAATTAGCTACGCTAGGTAATTTCTTACTTATTTTACTTGATATTTTAATTCTTGCATTGTTAATTTGCTTTATCGCGTTCAAGCGTACTTTATTTTCATGCTGGATGCCAGCTATTGCAGTTTTAGATTGCAATCCTTTTAAAGCTTTAAAACAAAATTTTAAATGTGTTTTTAGAAAGTTCTTTAGCATATTTTCTAATTATATTGCTTTAATTTTAACGGCTATTGTTTTAAATTTAATATTTTGTGTTTTTACTCTTAGTGTTTCTTTAATAGTTACTTTACCATTAACTGCTTTAGTTTTTGTTATTTACGAAATGGTTAGTTATTTTAGTGCTCAAGGTATGCGTTTCTACGTTTATCCAGATTTGTTTATTGTTCCTAAAAAGTTTGAGGAAGAAGATACATTTAAAAAGATGAAATATTTAATTTAGTATAATTTTGCTAAATATATTAAGGTTAACTAGAATATATTAGTATGTATATTCTAGTTAACATCTATATTTTTGTAACGAATTTTTTAAAGGTGTTTTACAAAACATTTTTAAAAAGTTTTTTATGAACTTTAATACGATAGATAAAGATAATTACTTTATTTCTATTTTTGTAGTTATATTTTTATAGCTACGATTAATCAGGTTTTTATAAATTAAAATATCAAAATTAAATAATATTACGGAGAAAAAAATGGAAAATTTAAAAATTAGTTTTTTAGGCGGTATAGGTGAAATAGGCAAAAATATGACTGTTTTTGAATATGGCAAAGACATGATTATTGTTGATTCGGGATTATCTTTTCCAGACGAAGCTATGCCGGGCGTAGATTTGGTTGTTCAAGATTTAACATATTTGGAAAAAAACAAATCTAAAATAAGAGGGTTATTTATTACACATGGTCACGAAGACCACATAGGTTCTGTGCCTTATTTATTAGACCATATAAAAACACCTATTTATGGTAGCAGAGTTTCCCTTGGTTTAATTGAAAACAAACTAAAAGAAGCTAAAAGGTCAAATGTAATCTTAAAATCTGTAAAGGGTGGCACTGTTATAATTGCAGGGAATTTTAAAGTGGAATTTGTTAATGTTACTCATTCAATTCCTGGAGCTATGGCTCTTGTTATTACAACGCCAGCGGGGGTAGTTGTTCACACAGGGGACTTTAAAATTGATTTTACACCTATAGGTAATGATTGCTGTGATTTAAAACGTCTTGCTGAAGTTGGTAAAAAGGGTGTTGACTTGCTTATGTGTGAAAGTACTAACGTTGAACGGGAGGGCTTTTCAATGAGTGAGTCGGTAGTAGGAAAGACTTTTGATGGGCTTTTTGAAAAGTTAAAAAGTATGAGAATTATAATTGCGACTTTTGCTTCTAACATTCACAGACTTCAACAAATATTAGATTTAGCTGTTAAATATAAAAGGAAAATAGCTTTTACTGGAAGAAGTATGGTTAATGTTAGTGACATGGCTATTAAACTTGGCGAACTTAGATGTAATAAAGAAATTATTATTGATATTGATAAAATTGAAAAATATGATGATAAAGAATTGATTATTGTTTCTACTGGCAGTCAAGGTGAAAATATGAGTGCATTAACTAGAATGGCTAGTGATAATTTCCAAAAAGTCAAGTTAAACGAAAATGATGCAGTTATTTTATCTTCAGCACCTATTCCGGGTAATGAAAAGGCGGTTAATTTAGTTATAAATAATCTTTATAGAAAGGGATGTAAGGTAATATATAACGAACTAGCAGATGTTCATGCTTCGGGTCACGCTTATAAGGAAGAACTTAAAATACTTCATTCCCTTATTAAACCAAGATATTTTATTCCTGTTCACGGTGAATATAGGCATTTAAAAAATCATCAAGTTTTAGCAAAAGAACTTGGAATGAAAGAAAGGGATATAATTATCCCTGAACTTGGCATGAAAGTTGAACTTAGTAAACAATCTTTAAAAGTAGCTGGTATTGTTCCTGCTGGGGCTGTGTTGATTGACGGCACTGGTTTGGGTGACATGGATAGTAACGTTATTAGAGATAGAATTTCTTTAGGTCAAGATGGTGTTTGTGCTATTGTTGTTACTATTTCAAAAACATCAAGACAAATAGTTGCTAACCCGGATATTATTTCTCGTGGATTTATTTATCAAGAAGAAGCAAGTGATATTATTGCAGAAGCTAAAGAAGTTTTAACTAAGAACTTGAATAATTTGGATATTAAAAGCATGGATAATAACGAACTTAAAGCATCAATCAGAAAAATGTCTACAAGTTTCTTTTTTAAGAAAACTAAAAGAAAACCTATGGTTTTAAGTATTGTTGTTGAAATATAATAACTAAAAAGGAAAGCAAATAGAATTTGTTTTCTTTTTTTTGTTTATAATAAAACTTTTAAATATAAAATAAATATTTTTTTGGACTAGCAAATTTTTACTTTTTTCGACATATATTTATACAAGTAAGTTTTTACGTAGAATGATGACGATATTGTAGGTGTTTGTTAGGAGTTTTAATGATTATTGAAAGTTTTATGTCCTTTATGAACAAAATAATGTTATTTTCGGCTTATGTTAATAACGTTTCTAATTTTCCTAAGCCTCTTAGTTTAGAAAAAGAAAAAGAATATTTTGAAAAATTTTGGGCAGGGGACAAAAAAGCCAAAGAAATTTTAATTAGTCACAATTTGCGTTTAGTAGCTCATATTGTAAAAAAATACAATGCTTCTGGGGAAGCTGATGATTTGATTTCTGTAGGTAGCATAGGTTTAATAAAAGCTATAAATACTTTTCAATACGGGAAAAACACTCAATTTTCTACATATGCAGCAAGGTGCATTGAAAATGAAATATTAATGCTTTTAAGGGTTAATAAAAAACATTCTGCGGTAATGTCTTTAAATGAATGTCTTGGTAAAGATAAAGAGGGTAATGAGATTTGTATAATGGATGTTGTACAAGATGAAGAAAGTGATGTTGTTGAAACGGTTGAAAATAACATTTTAACAGAAAAACTTTTGGGTATAATAAAGAAAGCATTATCTGAAAGAGAGTATGAAATTATATGTTTAAGGTATGGTATAGGTTCAAGGCCTTCTTATACTCAACGCGAAATTGCTAAAAAACTTGGAATTTCAAGATCTTATATTAGTAGGTTGGAAAAGAAAGCTATAGATATTATGAAGGAATATGTAAATAAGAATGATGTTTATATTTAAATATTTAGCCTTATTTGCACTGAGTTATGATTTGTTTATCTGTTTGTTTTTCTTTTGTGCAAACCGCAAATAAAATAAAAAATATGGGTATTGAAATATTTTGTAGAATATTGTAAAATTTAAGCATGAAGAATAATATATTTTCAAATATGTTTTTAAGGTATATTGTAAGGGGTAGTCATACTTTAACTGAATTAAGTATGTCTTTGGCACAACAGAAAGACGAACTTGATTATTTTATGGCACTTGAGAATTCTGCTTTATATTCTAGATTAGTAAGTGGGTTTAAATTTGAAAATTTGTCTGAAGATAAAAAAGATGAATTTTTGTTTTTAAAAAGTGATAAAAATTTAAGCGTAGATAAGCAAGAATTATATAATAAATTTATGCCTCTTTTAATACAAGAAAGTCATAACAGAACTTGCTATGCTTTGGGTGTAAAACCAACGGTTGTAAATTTTATAGCTTTTTCGAAAGAAGATGGTTTTGACGAAGAAGATTGGTTTGATTTTCGTGAAAGTGATGGTAAAATATATTTAAATTCTAATAAGCGGTATGATTTATCAAGACCTTCTATATTACTTGAGAACATAAATATGGCTACAAGGCAATATAGTGTTTATGCTAATATTTTTAAAGCGGTTAGCAAGCCTGAAAATTTGGATAATAAGGAATATTTTTTAGCCTTAACAACAGCAATAAAAACTTATGTGTATGACAAACTTGCTAAAAATGACCCTGAGTGTAACAAGCAAATGTTAGCTGTTGATTATACAACACCGATTGAAATAGAAAAGACTATTTTTAGTTTTGAACAAACTAGAAAAGATTTTCAAAGTGCTAAACTTTATGGCGGTATTTTAAGGGATAAGCTTAGACAAGACGAAGAAATTTATCATGACTATTTGTCAGATGAGGGCGTAGCAGATAGTTTAATAAATTTAGAAGATTTGTTTCAAAATTTTAAAGCTTTTCTAGTTGTTAACAAAATGGATGCTTCTTTTGGTAAAATTTTTGAAGCTATTGAAAAAGAGTATTTTAGTGATTATTATTCTTCACTTGGTGCAGATTCTGTAAAGGGTCAAGGAATAGAAAATTATATTGATTATTTAGAAAAAGAAATGTTTGATAGGGTAGGTATTACAATGGAAGAATATTTAAATTATAAGAATGGACAACCTTCGGAGAGAGAAATAGATGAAGGTTATGGTGATGATGAAAGAGTTTCTGAAAGGGTTATTGACGAAGGTTATGGTGATGATGAAGTGCCAGGATATGCTAGTGAAGATGAGTTCGATTCTTATGATTTGGGTGCAGGTGAAGAAAATGCAACTTATAAGCCTATGGATTCAGTCTTAAAAGATGAGGGAAAAATATTTAATACAAAACTTCCTTTTAGTAATTTAGAAGCAGGAGAAGGGATGAATATGTAAAACAAAAAAACAGCAAAATTTGCTGTTTTTTATGTAAAATATTTAGCTAAGAGTTTTTATTAATTATTACTTTATTAAAATAAATTTTATTAAAGAAACAAAATTAACCTTTAATAATTATTAGATTGACAAAATATTAAAAAAAAGTAAAATGTGAATATTGTTAGGTAGCCAGATGGTCGCAGCTTAAGTGTAAGGCTTAAGGTGAGGAAAGTCCGGGCTTCACAGAACAGGGTGCTGGGTAACTCCCAGTGAAGGCGACTTTAAGGATAGTGCAACAGAAATAAACAACCTTGGGCTAACCCCCAAGGTTAAAGGTGGAAAGGCGAGGTAAGAGCTCACCGGCTTGTTGGTGACAACAGGTGCTCTGTAAACCCCATCCGAAGTAAGATTAAAAAGAACCGTTTTAACGTTGTTCGCTAGGTTCTTTAAAAATATCGCTTGAATTATTTGGCAACAAATAATCTAGATAGATGACCATCAAATACAGAACTCGGCTTATAGACTACACTAACATATTAAAAAACAAAAGGGGTTATAAAATAACTCCTTTTTATTTTGTTTAAAAATTATTAGTATAAAAATAATTAAAAAAGTAATAATTTTCATGTGATTATTTTATGTATTTTTTTATATATATTTTTTATATTTTTAAGTTTATATAATTTTAAAGGTAAGAAAAAAAAGAAAGTTTTTGTAAAAAAAATTAAAACAAGAGTTATTAGTTTAATTTTGAGTAAAAACAAATTTTTTTGTTCTTTAAATTCTTTTTGTTTTAAAACAAATAATCAGTTAAATAGAGGGTTTTATATTTTTGATAAAATTTCTTCATGTCAAAATTGTTTAAAGATTTTAAAAGATGCAGGAATAGATGAAAAATTACCTATTTATAAATATGAGCTTTATGACAAAAAAATAAATTATGAATTATTTTATAAATTTTTAGTTAATGTTAAAAGGTTAGATAATCAAAAAATATCTTTTAATTTGTTTATATTTTTTGATAATTACTGTAATTTTAAAGCAATAAAAAAGCTTGTTAATTATTTTAAATTTAAAAATGTTATTACTAGAATTTATTATAGCGGAGAAATAGATTATAAACTTTTATCAGTAATTAATTTTTTAAATTTAAATTTACAAGTTGATTGTAAAAAACAATATAAAAAGGGAATAAGTAATTGCTTTAATTATCAGCCTTTTATAAAAATAGATAAAATAGATGGTTTTTATTTAGAACAAAATGATAAAAAAATATTATTAAATGATTATTGTTACAAGGACTTTTATGTATATTCTTCGAAAGAAAACAATCATTTATACGTAAATTTTTTTAGAACGTATAATTATGAAAAAGATTTAAATTTATGCAAAGTAAGCATTGAAAATAGTTCAAGTGCTATGCAAAGCATAAAATTGTGTTTTGGCAAAAGTTTTTTAGAAAATAATGCTAAAAATGCTTTTTATTGTTTAGAGAAAAATAAATATAGATTTAATATTTATAATGGTTATACGCATAAATGTTTTACTTTTTATTCTGATGATGTGAAATTAGAAAAATTTAAAAACCATATAATTTTTTATAAGGAGTTAAAAGTTAAACAGAATGAAAAATTAGATTTTTTCTTTGCTTATTCAGAATTTAACAAGAAACAGTTTATTGAAAAATTCGATATAAAAATATTATTTGAAAATAATCCTTTAAATTATTTAACAATAAGAACTCCAAAGGTTATAAGTAGTAATAAAATGTTAAATTTGCTTATAAATGAATTTCTTGTAAATAAGATTATTGAAAAGGTAATTGTTTCTGGAAATTGTTTTGATAAAGATTTTTTAAGTTTGCTGTCTTTAAAATTTAATAATTCTTTACTAGATAAAAGCTTTGTAGAAAAAAAATTAAGTAGCTTTTTTTTAATTAAACAAGATTTTTTTAAAACATACTTTAATTTATTATATTTTTATTTTGGTGTGTGGCAAGATGATAGTGGAGTTAACTTAAATCCGGATAAAAGCAAACTAGAAGATAATAGTGTAATTAATTTAAATTTTAAAAATAGATTTTTATCTTTTAAATTAAAAAATAAAAATTTAAAAAATGAAATTCAAGTTAATAACATCAAGTATTCAAATTTAAAGTATTTGAATTTAGAAGATAATGATAAATTTACTGAAAACATAGATTTACTTTATTAGTAACTTGTGATATATTTAAAGAGCATAAAAAATTATGCTCTTTATTTTTTAAGGAAGAAAGCTAATGGAATATTTTTCGCAATTTGAAGATAAAAAGCCTTTAAGTGAAAGAATGCGTCCTGTAACTTTAGATGATTTTGTGGGACAAAAACATATTGTGGCTAAAAACAGTTTGTTAGATAGGGCTATTAAAGCAGGAGTTCTTGGTAGTTGTATTTTTTATGGTCCGCCGGGAACAGGTAAAACAACTTTAGCGCATATAATTTCACACACCTGCAATGGTATTATGAAAAAGCTAAATGCTGTTTCAAGTGGAGTAACTGAAGCTAAAGAAATTATAGATAAAGCAAAGGAAGATTTTAATCTTTTTGGTAAACGTACTTATTTATTGTTGGATGAATGTCATCGTTGGAGTAAAGCTCAAAGTGATTGTGTTTTACAAGCTATTGAGGAAGGACATATTACTTTTATAGGTTCTACAACTGAAAATCCTTATACAAACATGACAAGAGCTATTGTTTCGCGTTGTAGGGTTTTTGAGTTTAAACCTATTGAAAGTAGCGATATAATAGAACTTCTTAAACGTGCGGTAAGTGATAAGGAAAAAGGACTTGGGGTTTTACCTCTAGTTGTGGAAGAAGATGCGTATGAGTATTTTGCTTGGGCTTGTAGTGGAGACTGTAGGCAAGCGTTAAATGGGTTAGAACTTGCTGTTAAAACTACTAATTTGGGTAAAGATAAAAAAATAACCATAACAAAAGAGATAGCTAGCCAAAGCATAGGTAAAAAACCTATGAGTATAGATGAGTCTTCTTATTACGATATATTAAGTGCTTTTTGTAAAAGTATTAGGGGAAGCGACACTGAAGCAGCATTATATTATGCTCATAGATTAATAAAGGCAGGTTGTGACCCTAAAATTATAGCAAGACGTCTTATTGCTCATAGTAGTGAAGATATAGGAATGGCAGATAGTAATGCTTTATTATTATCTTGTTGTGCATTATTTTCTTGCCAAAATTTAGGCATGCCAGAATGTTTATTAAACTTATCTCACGCTATTGTTTATGCTTGCGAGGCAGAAAAATCTAATTCTGTTTATCTTGCTATGCATAAAGCCATAGATGATGCTGAAAATGTTAAAGATGATACCATTTTAAACAACTTGAAAAATCATCCGTCTACAAATAGTGATGCAACAGGAGAGTATAAATATCCTCATAATTTTGGCGGATATGTTAAACAGCAATATATGCCTAATAGTTTAAAAGATAGAGTATATTACGTCCCTAGTAAAAATGGCAGAGAAAAAGATTTAAAAAGAAAAAAGTTTGAAAAAAATAAATAAAAATTTATCAAAAATATTTGCTAAAAAAAAATAAAAAAATTATAATCAACTTATATAAAAGGAGAATTAATATGGAACTTAAAGGTAGTCAAACAGAAAAAAATTTATGGGCAGCTTTTGCTGGTGAAAGCCAAGCAAGAAACAAATATACATATTTTGCTTCAAAAGCAAAAAAAGAAGGGTTTGAAGAAATAGCTGAAGTTTTTACAAAAACAGCTGATAACGAAAAAGAACACGCAAAGATGTGGTTTAAAGCTTTAAATGGTATAGGAACTACTGAAGAAAATTTATTAGAAGCTGCTAATGGTGAAAATTATGAATGGACAGAAATGTACAGAGAATTTGCTGAAACAGCAAAGAAAGAAGGATTTAATCATATAGCTTATCAATTTGAAGCAGTTGCAAATATTGAAAAACATCATGAAGAAAGATATAAAGCTATTTTAAAAAATGTTAAAGAAAACAAAGTTTTCACAAAAGCTGAAAAAGTTGTTTGGGAATGCAGAAATTGCGGACATAGAGTAGAAGGAATAAATGCACCTAAAATTTGCCCAGTTTGTGAACACCCACAATCATACTTTGCTGTATATGTAACAAATTTAGACTAATAAACAAAAAGCCCTAACCAAATTAAGTGGGGGCTTTTTTTAATAAAAAAGAAATTATAATTATGTAGATGAATAATACAATCTAGATTTTAATTCAAAAATATAAAAGAAGATATTAATCAAAATATCTTCTTTTTTGTTTACGCTTATTAAATTCTTGGTTCAAAATTTTCAAAAATTATATTATCACAATGTTTTGCTATTTTCATATAAGATTGCTGGCTAGGTACAGGCCAAGCAAGTAATGGAATGTTGTTATATTTTTTTACAAACCTATTTGGTATTTCGTCCCATTTATATGCAATAAAATGAGGTTCAGAAACTTTTTTATTAAGTTTCATTCTTTTAAGAACATATTTTTTTATTAAACTTAATTTTGCAGTTTTGAAGAAGCAGGAGAGTTGACCACGTATGACTTCTGGTGCATTTTCTTTAAACCATTTTAAAGTGTATGGGTTAAAACTCATAACAGCATAATCGCCTTGATAATTTTTTAAAAGTTCATAAACAGATTTTTCGTAATAACTATTAACTTTAAAATCTTTTATTTCCACAATAATAGGTGTTTTGCCGTTTATTAAGTCTAATGTTTCTTGAAGAGTTGGTATTGTTTCGTTTGAATTACCAAGCTTTAATTTTTTTAAATCTTCTACATTTTTAACATGTTTAATATAACCGTCTTGACCTGTCATTCTTTTTAAAGTTTCGTCATGAAAAACTACAGGTGTGCCGTCTTCTATAACATGAACGTCTAATTCTATTACATAATCATGTTCTATAGCCTTTGAAAATGCACTTAAGCTATTTTCTGGGCTTTGTTCATCATGAAAGCCACGATGAGCTATATATTTATTAACTAACCAACTATTGAATAAATCCATTTTAAATTATGCTCCAAATTTTATTATTATTTAAACTAAAGGAAAGATTTTTACCCCATATTATATCATATTGTTTCATTTTTTTACAAATGAAAAAAAGTATATTATTTTACATTTTCTTTTTGATTTAAATTAAGTTAAATAGTTGCAAAAGTAAAGAAAAATAAATTATAATATATGGAATAATTATATATATGCTTTAATTATACATATAAAACGATTTATTTAAAATTATGTAAGTTATTAGGTAGGTATTTCGCTGTATGGATAGGCAAACAAACATAAGAAATTTTTGCATTATTGCACACATAGATCATGGCAAAAGTACTTTGGCAGATAGATTAATTGAAAAAACAGGGACTCTGTCTTCAAGAGATTTAACTGCTCAAGTTTTAGATAGTATGGATATTGAAAAAGAAAGAGGTATTACAATTAAACTTACCCCTACAAAAATGTTTTATACTTATGATGACGAAGAGTATATTTTAAACCTTATAGATACTCCGGGTCACGTTGACTTTACTTATGAAGTTTCAAGGTCACTTAAGGCATGTGAAGGAGCTATTCTTGTTGTTGATGCAACTCAGGGTGTGCAAGCTCAAACATTAGCAAATGTATATTTAGCTTTAGAAAATGATTTAACCATTATCCCAGTTATAAATAAAATAGACTTACCAAGTGCTAGAGTAGAAGAAGTTAAAAAAGAAATTCAAGATGTTATAGGAATAGATTGTTCTGAAAACATTTTATAAATATTAATTTAAAAAAAGAAATGAAATTGTTTAAAAACAAAAATAATATTGATAAAGTTTTAGAAGCTATTATTTTGAAAATACCAAGTCCAACTGGTAAAGAAGATAAACCACTTAAATCTTTAATTTTTGATAGCTATTATGATAACTTCAAAGGTGCTGTTAGTCTTGTTAGGGTTTTTGATGGGGAAGTAAAGGCAGGCTCTAAAATAAAGATGATGCGTACCGGTTTAACTTATGACGTAACCGAAGTTGGAGTATTTTGTCCTGCAACAAAAGCGGTTGACAAGTTAAGAGCTGGCGACGTTGGTTATATTGCCGCTAGCATAAAAAATGTTTCAGAAACTAAAGTAGGTGATACAATTACTAGTGCAATTAATCCTACTAACGAGCCACTTAGTGGGTATAAAGACGTTAAGCCTATGGTTTATTGTGGTGTCTTTTTAACAGATGGCGCAAGATACAACGATTTAAAAGATGCATTAGAGAAGTTAAAACTAAATGATGATTCCATTCAATATACCCCTGAAGTTTCATCAGCGCTTGGATTTGGGTTTAGATGTGGGTTCTTAGGTTTATTACATTTAGAAATTATTACTGAAAGACTTGAAAGAGAATTTAATTTAGATATTATTACCACCGCACCAAGCGTAAGTTATAAAGTTTTTAAAAATGATGGTAGCATGATAGAAATTTCTAACCCTTCAGCACTTCCAAATGTTACTGAAATTAGCGAAATTCAAGAACCTATTGCAAGTGTTTCAATTTATACTCCACCAACTTATGTTGGTAATATTATGGAACTTTGCCAAAACAAACGTGGTGTGTATTTAGACTTACAATATATGGATAGTAATCGTGTTTTACTTACTTATGAAATACCACTAAATGAAATTGTTTATGACTTTTTTGATGGTTTAAAATCAAGGTCTAAAGGATATGCAAGTTTAGATTATGAAATAAATAAATATCAAAAAAGTGACTTGGTTAAATTAGACATTCTTTTAAATAATGAAAAATGTGATGCTTTAAGTATTATTGTTCATAGAGAGCAAGCTTACACAAGGGGTAAAAAACTTGCTGAAAAATTAAAAGAAGTTATTCCAAGACAACTTTTTGAATTGCCTATTCAAGCGTGCATAGGTGCAAAAGTAATAGCGAGAGAAACTGTTAAGGCTATGAGAAAAGACGTTCTTGCTAAATGTTATGGCGGTGATATTTCAAGAAAGAGAAAATTATTAGAAAAACAAAAGGAGGGAAAAAAGAGAATGCGTCAAGTTGGCTCGGTAGAAATCCCTAGCGAGGCTTTTATGAGTATTCTTAAATTAGATTAGTATGAAAAATTTATCTATTTATGTTCACATTCCATTTTGCCTACACAAATGTACTTATTGTAATTTTGTTTCATTCTGTAGTGGGGATGATAAAAAAGAGGAATATGTAAAAAATGTTTGTGATGAAATTCGCATGCGTGGTAAAGACTGGGGCAAGTCTTATCATATTTCTTCAATATATATAGGTGGTGGTAGCCCTTCTGTTTTAAAGGAAGGTCATGTTTCTAAGATTATTACTGAAATAAAAAATAATTTTAAACTTTTATCTAACTGTGAAATAAGTGTAGAGCTTAATCCGGGTAGTGTAACTGAAAAGAAATTATTAGAATATAAACTTGTTGGTGTTAATCGTTTAAGTATAGGTGGACAAACACTTAACAATAATATTTTAAAAATTTTGGGCAGACAACATGATGTTAAAGACACAAAAAATGCTATAAAAATGGCTAAGAAAATAGGCTTTGAAAACATAAATGTTGATATGATGTTAGCTTTACCTACACAAAAGTTAAGTGATGTTAAAACGATGGCTAAATTTTTAATTAAAAATAAGATAGCACATATTTCCCCATACTCATTAATTTTAGAACCGGGAACACCATTATATAAGCAAGTTGCTAATAAAAAAGTAACCCTGCCTAGTGAAGATGATGCAGTTGAAATGTATAATTTAGTGTATAACATTTTAACAAAGAATGGCTATAATAGGTATGAGGTTTCTAATTTTTCATTACCGGATTATGAAAGTAGGCATAATTTAAATTACTGGCAAATGGGCGAATATATTGCATTTGGTTTGGCAGGACATTCTTTTGTAAATAATACAAGATTTGCAAATACAGATAATCTTGAAGAATATTCTAAATTTATTACAAATGGTAAATTACCAGTAGTAAGCAGCGAAAAGATTACACTTAATCAAAGAAAAGATGAAACATTAATGCTAGCACTTAGAACTTCAGAAGGACTAAATTTAAAGGAATTTGATTCTCAGTTTAATTGCAACTTAATGTCTGATAAGAAAAAAGAAATAGAATTTTTAATTAACCATAACTTTATTTCAATTAAAAGAGGTTATTTAAAAGTAAATGACAATGCTTTCTATGTTTTAAATAGTATTATAACTAAGCTTGTTTAATTTTTAATTACTTTTAATTTATCTTAGAATTATCTTTCTGGCACAGAAAATATACAAATAACAATTAATTTATGGCTTTAACGATTTAAAGATGCTTTATAATTTTATTTATAAAAGCATCTTTTTTATTAAATTTTAAGTTAAAAACTTAAGGCTAAAAATAGTCATTTTTCTACAATCTTTTCAGTTGTTTTTTGGCTCGTATATAGTATATTACTATTTGAAATTAACAAAAAAGAGTAGAAAAATTATGTACGATAATGGTTTGCTAAGGTTATACAAAACACATGATAGCAGAGATGGATTTTTAAATGTAAAAGCGTTAAGGTTGCAAGAAGTTGCAACTCCTACAATTTTTAGTAATACTGTTAGATGTAAGTGTGAACATGGTTATTTTTTTAAAAAGTTTAAAAATTATTTTAGTAAAGAAATGGCAGATGCTGAGATTTTCCTAAGTCAACTAAGTTGTAAAATGGGGTTAACAAGCGCAATTTATACGCCTGCTCAAGAAGACGGGAAATTTTTTTTGTTATCAAATGATATTTGGACGCCTAATACTGTGCCTGCAGAAGCTTTTAAAGAATATTTGCATTTAAAAAATGGTGTAGATTTGCAAGAAAAATTTAGTTTTGGAGATGATGAAATATTAAAATATTTTACTAAAAATGCATTAAAACAAAAAGTTAAAGCTCAGTGTTTTGATGCATCATCTAATAACCCAGATAGAAAAGAAACTAATTATTTTTATAAAATTAACAATGAAAATAAAGCAGATGACGTGGTTTTATTTGATTTTGAAAGAAGTGGAATTGAGGCGAATTGCTATTTTTTAGGTGGTAGAAATTTATATTGTAGTAATTTTTTTACAGGCGGAATGTTGACTATAGGTCGTACAAGAGATGAAATTATAGAAAACTTTAGAACAGACGAAAAATTAAACGAGGTGATAAATAGGCATGAAATGGCACAATGTTTAGGTGATTTGAATGCGGGAGAAGTCGCTTTAGATATTTCAAGAACTTCAGGTTATGTTATTGAGCCTAATTATGTTGATTATATTAAATCCTCTTTTTATAATATGGCAGAGGCTTTAGAAAAATAAAATTTTGTAAAAACACCAACTTATATGGTGTTTTTTTATTTGTTCAATTTGCCTAATTAAAAGGGTAAGCTATTGAAATTTTACTAAACTTTGGTAAACTTTCTATGACTATATATATTTATATATATTTTATTATTTATTTGTGGAGTGTTATGAATACAAACAAATTATTAAATCTTTTTCATGAACAAGAGAAGGAGCAAGGTTTTTTACAGCTTGAAGGTGCGAAAAATGTTTCTTATGATAGGCAGTATTTTATGGGGGCGGTAAATCATTTGCAAATTAATGGCGAGGGATATTATTTAAAAGCTGTTTCTCCTAAAGAACTAGATGCAGAATTAATACTTGGGCCTATTTATAAAAAACATTTTAAAAGTGCTATATATTTGCCAGCCAGACATGGAAATTTTATAGAAACTATTTCGAATGATGTTTTAGGGCAAGACTGTTTAGTAGCTTCTAATTATTTTAAAATGTTAAGAAATACTTTAGGGCAAGACATTAACCCTTTTTTGTTAACAACTCAAAATCCAGTTATCTTTGATGATTTTGTAGAAGATAATGCTATGAGGCAAATGATTATACGTGATTGTTTAAATTTAGGCTTTAAGAACTGGGATGGTCACAAAGGAAATTTTGCTGTAAGAATTGTAAACGGAAGGGTAGCAGAAATTATAGGTTTTGATAATGAAGCAAGTGCTGTCCCTTCAGATAAAAAGTTTCATAATATTATTTCTGAAAAAAGGTTAGATTATCAAGGAATGTTGCAAGAATATCAATCTAACGAAATATATAGACAATTTATTTTGCCTACAGAACTTGCAGAGATTGTTGGGAGTGTAGATATTGACGGAACAGCGGAAAGGTATACACAATTAACAGGTCATAATTTTGACCAAGATTATTTAGATGAAATGAAATTTAGTACAAATAAACTCGCTGAAGATTTAGAACATTGTTAGTAAAACAAAGGAGTATGTATAATGCATGATAATGGATTACTTGATTTATATCCTAAATACTCAGATGAAGACGGCTTTTTAAAAGTAACAGAGTTAGTTCCTAAAAAGAGATTCTGGAAAGATGTTGAAAAAATTAGTGTTAGGGAAGGGAAATTAAATGGTTTATTTTATGTAAAAAAATGCTGTAATCTAGAGCATGTTGCAGAAATTTTAGAAAGCCAAATATTTGCTGATTTTATACCTGGTACAGCTATTTATACTCCGGTAAAAATAGGTGAAGACGTTGGAGTAATTTCAAACAATGTTTGTAAGGGCTCTAGAACAATGTATTCCTTTCTTGAAAAAAAGGCGCTGCTTAATGATAAATCTCCTTATATGTTAGAAGGATGTTATTCTTCACAAGAAATGAAGTTAAATAAGATTTTTACAAATGAAGGTTACAAACAATATGGTGATATGCATTTACTTGATGTAGGTTGCGGAAATATTGATAGACACCCAAACAACTTTAATGTGGTTATAAATAACAATTTGTTTCCATTGTTTAGTAAAGCTTGTGCTTTAAGACTTTATGATTTTGGAAGTTCTGTCGATTACTTGTATGGTGAATATGAAGGTACAAAATATTCTTATTTCTGTAATGGCTTAGGTGGTAGTACTTATAAAACTAGAGACCAAATGATTGAATTGTTTAAAACGAAAGAGTTTATGCAAAGTGTATACACAAACTCACAAATGGCAGAAATATTAGGTGGCATAGATGTACACGGTAAAGTTGAAGATATAAAAGAAACTATGGGATTTCAAGTCCCTCAAGAATTTGAAGATAAATTATGTTTTTCTTTAGATTATGTTGCAGAAGGTTTAATAAAATAAATTAAAAGGGAGCTAACAATGAAGGATAACGGCTTGTTAAGTCAATACCAAAAAGCTTTTAATAGTGATGGTTTATTAAATTTAAGTAAATTAAAACCAAATAAATATGCATGGAAATCGGTTGAAGCTTTAAATCTTGGCTATGGTGAACTTAAAGGTGTGTATTATGCCAAAGAATGTGATTTTGAAAAGACACAATTAGAAGTTTTATTAAGTCAAATATATGCCGATTATTTTAAAGAATTAGCTATATATTTCCCAACAATTAGGGAACATGATATAAAAGGTGTAATATCTAATGATGTTTTAAGAGATGATGCTGTTTTAATGTATGACTTTATAAGAAATAACGATTTACCTAACGGATATGCTTATGGAAATTACCTTTCTTCTGAAGAATTAATGTTAAGAAGTTATTTTGAAAATGAAGCATTAAAAGAGTTTATTTTAATGCATGTTTTAGATGTAGGGTGTGGCAATGCTGATAGGCATGCTAAAAATTATGGCGTTCAATGGAAAGAGGTTGATGGCAAACAAATAATTACAGGGCTTAGAATTTTTGACTTTGGTAATTCTAAATTTTATTTAAAAGATTTTGAGCCTAATACAATTTTATCTCGTGGACAGATTTTTAGAAATGGTCTTGGTGGGGGAACAGAAGTTTCTAGAATGGGTTTAATTAATTATTTTAAAGAAAGTGAAATGGTGCAAGAATTTTACACAAATTCAGAAATTGCTGAAATTGTTGGAAATATTGATGTGCATGAGCATGTTTGTGATATTAGAGATTGCTTAGGGTTTCAAATAACTCAAAAATTAGAAGATAATTTAAGTGGCTCTTTGTGTGAAATGGCAGAACAAATGATGAAATAAAAGGGAATTGTTGTATGTATGATAACGGTTTATTAAAATGTTATCCAAAATTTTTAAATAAATATGGATGTCTAGATATAGCAAAATTAGGAAAAGTTAAAAACCAAGGCAGTATTTATAAGGTAAAAGATACTAAGGGTATTTTTAGTGGTTTATGTTATGCAAAAGATTGTTTTATTAATGAAATGCAAATAGAAGTTTTAACAAGTCAAATAGTTGCTGCTTTTGGGCTAGATACGGCAATTTATTTGCCTGGCATGTACAAAGGTTCGCTAGCAGTTATTTCTAATGATGTTCAAGGAAAAGATGGTATTCCGTTTGACATTTATCTAGGTAAACATAAAGCTTTAAATTTTACTTTTAAATCTCCTTATGATAGTGAAAACTATAGTCCCCAAGAATTAGGTCTGCGTGAATACTTTACGCAAAAAGGTTTAAAAGAATATGCTGATGCTCATATTATACGAACAGCTTGTGGAGATATGGATGGGCATGGTGCAAATATTATTGTTAGACCTATAAATGCTTTTGAAGGTTATCCTGGTACGATTGATAGTGTAAGTTTAATAGATTATAGCTACATTAAACACTTTATTTCTGATAAAAACAAAGAAGATTGGCTTTTCTATAATGGTCTTGGTGGCGGTTTTGAAAAAACTAGGGACGAAATGATAGAAGTTTTTAAAAATAACGAAATTGTTCAAGATTTTTATTCAAACAGTGAAATCGCTGAAAAATTAGGTAATATAGACGTTCATGGACATGTAACTGATATTAAAGAAACAATAGGGCTAGAAATAAATCCTATTATTGAAAGTGAAATGGCAAAAAACATAGATTATGTTGCTGAAGCGATGATGAAGTAAAAAGGAAGTGTAATTGTTATGCGTGATAATGGTTTATTAAAATATTATCCTAATTTTTTAAATCAATATGGATTACTAGAAATAGCAAAGTTAGGCAAAACAGAATTTAAAGATAATGTTTTGCAGTTAACAGACACTCAAGGTATTTTTAGTGGTATGTATTACGCTAAGACTTGTTATATCGACAAAGTGCAGTTAGAGGTTTTAATTAGTCAAATAGTCGCTGACTTTGGTGTAGATACTGCTATTTATTTACCGGGTGTTTATAGTGGTTCGTTTGCTGTTGTTTCGAACGATGTTAAAGGTGAAGGCGGAATGCCTCTTTATAGATATTTAGCTAAATGTAGGTCGGTGGATTCTCAATTTAAATCTCCTTTTGAAGAATTTAGTAGGTATACTGCAAAAGAGTTAAGATTGCATGAATATTATACAGAAAAAGGACTAAAGGAATATGTTGACGGGCACATTATAAGAACAGCTTGTGGAGATATGGACGGCCACAGCGGGAATATTATAGTAAGAACTGTAGAAACATTAAATGGCTATCCTGGCAAAATAGATAGCGTAAGCCAAATTGATTATGATGGTGCTAGCGTTTTTATAGAAAGTGACCATAGAGATGGCTTATGCTTTTGTAATGGTTTAGGTGGAGGTTTTGAACAAACTAGGGACAAAATGATAAATATTTTTAAAGAAAGTGAAATAGTTCAAAGTTATTATACTAATTCTGAAATTGCCGAGAAGTTAGGAAAAATTGATGTGCATGAGCATGTTGCAGATATTAGGGAAACTTTAGGTGTTCATATTATGCC
>CALATF010000066.1 GCA_937891595.1 uncultured Clostridia bacterium | reverse complement strand
GTCAAATTCCCGTCCGCACTTCATGCAATTCATGGACATACCTCCCATTTTCGTTATTGCCGCTATTGTACAACAAATTTCGCGCCCCGTAAAGGGGTTTTCGGAAAGTGGGGAAGAAATTGATGTTTATTGCTCTGAAAAATTTGATGCTCAAACTTTAAGAGAAAACTTTAAATATTCAATTAATTTAGATGCATATACTTTTGATGGTTGGTTATTAAGTGATAATGAAATCTCTGAAATAACTATTAATGGAATAACTGAGCTTAATGCAAACTGGGCATTTTCTTATATTACAATTACATTAAAAGATTACGATAATACTCATTTTGAAAATAGTATTTCTAAGCAAATTCAATATGCTAATAACGCAACTTTAAACATTAATGATATTTACAAAGAATTTATTAGTGATTACCCAACTAAATTCGGTTATGAATTTATAGGCTGGGGCTTAGATGCTAATATGTTAGTATTGACTGCTAACCTAGAAAACTACGTCATTTATAATGATGAACTTTTGTTCCAAATTCCTAATCAAAGCGTAACGTTGTATGCAGTATACAAAAATGCAAAAGTTGATATTATTTATGATAAAAATAATTCAACAGCTGGTTATGGTGAAGAAGGTAGTATAAAAATAGTAGAGGGTGCTGATTACAATACTTCTTATCAAATTCAAGGTGCTAACTATTCAATGAATTATCATGGAATTGTAGGCTGGTCTCTTGATGCAGAAGGAACTAAAGTTTATTCTACCGGTGATATAATTTCTTTAATTCAAGATAATTCAATTATAGAAAATGATGGAAAATATACATTAACTTTATTTGCTGTATGGCAAAGAAAATTTAACACTGTTGAGCTTAATTTTGAAGGCAAAGGATATTTCTATAATACAGGGATTAACGATGATAAAGATGAATTTTATCAAACTGATAACGAAAATGTAAAAATAGTAAAAAGCACGGGTTCTTTATTAGTTTTACAAGTATATCAAGGTAGTATTTCTGAAGGTTATGGATTCAGTTTGCCAAATACTGGCTATGTATTTGTAAATTCTTTCTATTCTATTTCTAGTTATGTAGATAGAAATGGAAATAACTACAACACTAATGAAAAATATACTGTTACAGAAGATTTGTATTTAACTGCAACTTGGGTTCAAATGGTAACAGTAAATGTTTATGAAAACATTTCTCAAGGTAATAAACACTTTTCAGTAACATTACCTATTAATAGCGAGTTAACTTTTGTTTCAAATAATGGTTTGCATTATGTAAACAATACTATTGTTCCTTTCACAAATCCTGCAAGCGAAGATTATGTAGCTAATTATGATTTGCAATTCTATTCTAAGTCTGCAGAAGGCAGGGGTAGAATTGAAATTGATAATATACCTATCATATTAAATAATACAAACTTTAGTATTAATGATATTTCTTGTGTTGACTTATATTGTCAATGGTTAGGAAAAGAAATTGAAATATCAATTAATCATAATGATGCTTTAATTTCTGAAGATAATACAATTACAACTTTTGTTGCAAATTATGGAAAAGATGTAGATTTATCTAAATATATTCCAAGCGAAAGACATGATGGCAATGTTGGATATGAATTTAGCCATTTTGTAGATGCTAATGGAAATACATATGACATGATTAATAACATCTTTAACAGTGCTGATTTAGAGTTTGCTGATGTTATTACACTTGATGTTATATGGAAAAATGCTACTTTTGTTTTGACTTATAATCTTGGCGATAGCGTATTTAATGGTACTATAGGTGAACAAGAGTACACAGATGCTAGCAACATATTTATTCCAGTAGAATACAATTCTGCTGTAACTATTTTAAATAGTGAAGAATTAACACATAATCAAAATAATAATGACACAAGTTTATATGTTTTTGAATATTTTACATCTGAAATAGAGATTGATGGAAAAATTCAATTTGTTAGTGGCAACACATTTGTTATGCCAAGTGAAAATGTAACACTTAATGCTGTTTGGAGAAGCCAGTATATTAACTTGGTAGTTAATGCAAACGGTGGTGTATTTAGTGATGGTACAGATAAATTAGTTGTTGAAAAATTAACAACTAATGATGTTATTAACATAAATGATTATGCTCCTACAAAGCAAGGTTATAAATTAAGTTTAAGTTATAATACATTTAATACAGAAACATCCTCATTTGAATCAATTATTATGTTTGATTTTGAAAATGGTATTGCTGAATTAGATTTAGATGACTATATTTCAACTTATGTAAATGATTTAGAATATAACTGGGTACCGCCAACTGATGATATGTCAGAGGGTTATTATGAAGTCGTTCTAAATGCAGTTTGGACTTCTGTTTCTTACATTGTTGTTTATCAAACAAATAATCCAACAATAGTAAATGGATATCCTGTAAATGCAAGTGATACAACAGTAGAAAAATTAGAAAGCAGTGAACATGTTTTTGATGGAATTAATAATTTAAATACAGTAGGTTTTGATATAACTGGCTGGCAACAAATAGGGTGGAGTACTAGCCCTGCTTTAAACGAAGGAACTTATTATAGTTTTGCTAACGAAGGTTGTTTAAATGTTGGGAATTTAAGTAATGTTGATGGCGCTCAAGTAGATTTATATGCCGTTTGGGAACAAAAAACATATATTATAAAATTTGAAGATGTTTTATCTTCTTATAGTGGTAATGTTATATCAGACGTTGAAGTTTTATATGACAGCACGTTTAAAATAAGTGAAGTTATAACAAATTTTGCACAAATTTCTAATTTGACTTTTGATAAAGATGCTGGATATTACAAAAAATTCGATAACTGGTTATATAAAGTAAATAATTCAACATATGATGATAGAACTTTTGCAAATGACCAAGAAATTTTATTTGCAGTAAGTTTATTTGAAAATGGTTTTATTGATTTAAATGATATTAATGATGGCGAAATAGTATTAAGCATTAACTGGCAAGAAATTGTTTATACAATGGATATTGATTTAACTAGTGGAACATATTCAAATACTAAAAATAATTTCAAATATTCGTTTATTAATGAAACAAAATCTTTCCACATTACTTTTGATGTTAAATATTCAGATTTAAGAAATGGAATTAAATTAAGTGATTATGTAGGTTTTAATGCAAACTATCTTTCAAACACTTATGATTTTGCAGGATGGTCATTAGTAGACAGTAGATTGCTTTTTGATGAAAGTGTTAGCGAAGAAATTAAAGAACAAATTAAATGTGATTTTCCTATCAATCAAAAAATTATAATTAATAACTTAACAGAAGAAGAATTAAACCCTACTAGAACATTTAATCTATATGCATTATGGAAAGACCAACAACTTACTATTAGTGCTAATGGTGGTAAGGTAGATTTAACTAAAGAAGAAGAAATTAAACAATTAGGTTGGATAATAAATGGTGAAGAAAGTATTTGCTTGTATACTTTCTATAAAGAAGAAGTTGTTCTTCCAACAAATATTGATAGTTGGTTTATTAACGAAAATTACCATGTAGATCCAGATAACTTACTTAAAGATGAATCTGTTATTGTTAAAGGAAGTCAAATAATTAATGTAATTTGGGTTGGTAATGCAAGATATATTATTTTAGAAACAGCTTTAGAAGATGCAGTTATAAATGCACAAAATTACTCTCAAGAAATTTTAACTTTAGGTGGATATAAGAAGGCTGAAGTTACAGCAGAAACATTTGATAGTTCTATTCATTATGTTTATTCATATAACAAAGAAACAGATGAGGGAAATTTTGTTCTTGCACAAGGTTTTGAAGAAGGAAAAGAATATTTTATTGCTATTAACAGCGCAGTTACCATAAAAACTTTCTTCGGAGACAAAATTGATGATTTAAGTTTAATTAATGCTACTCATCCTGAAAAAGCTTTTACTGGTTGGGTTGATAATAATAATACTGCAAACTATTCTCAAAAACCTTTAATAATAAATTGTGGCGATAATGAGATTTTAGAACTACATGCAACTTGGGGTAATATAAATTTATTCTTTGAATTAAATGGTGGTTTATATTATGGTAGTTCATCTATTTCTCCTTATGAAAAAGTAGGAGAACAATTAGGTGAAAATGGTGAAATAGAATATTTATTTAATTTACCTATTCAAACAGGTGACGATGGAACACCTTATGGCCCATTAAAAACAGGATATGTATTTGTAGGTTGGTCAGATGAATGTTCAACTTATGAAGAATATTTAAGCAAGCAAGATAAACCAACACTTTATGCTGGTGGACAACAATATGCACTTAAAGGTGTGTTTACTGCAACTATGTATGCTATGTGGGCACCAAAACAAATTGTTATTACATTTACAAGTAAAGAAGTTGGTAGTAGCGATAGCTATGGTTCTGATTATGTTTTAGGCGAAAGTGACCCTATTTATTATGGTCAAACTATTACTTTGCCTACACTAGACAATGAACCTATGGCAAGCTGGAATAATCCTAATAATGTATTTAAAAACTGGATATTTGTTGCAAATGCAAGTACTGATACTTATGTAAATTACGAACAAGGTAAAAATTTCATACTTGATGTAGCAAATGACTTATCTTCATTATCTAATAATCAATTAGGCAGTGACATAATAAGACTAAGCTTTAATACTTTATGGCAACCTGAAAATGTTACATTAAAAATTTATACAAATGGTGGATTATATATAGGTGATGATGAAGAATTTAAAAAATATGTAGATAACAAAGATGGTGATAACACAAATGATTATATTTTAGTTGAAAATTTACCATTTAATAGTTCATATGTTGTAATGACATTTGAAGATGTTTATAAATTTGGATATTATTCAAAAGCATTTAAGGTTTTAAGTGGTATTAGTGTTTATCAAATTAGTACCCCATTAATTCAATTAAATACTAATAATATTAAATTTGATGAAACTATAGGTTGGGTATTCGAATTAGAAGTTCTTTGGACAGAAGGTAATTATTATATTAAAGATTTTTATGATGAAAATTATCATAAGTTCTTTGATGATTTTGAGCTAACGATTTCAGAAGCTCAAGCAAACAATAAATCAGAAATCTTTATTTTAAGAAATAGTTTTGAAATTAAACAACAAGTAGAAGTAAGTAAAGATTTAAGTCTTGCTTTAGACTCAAGTTTAACACAGGATATTGTAATTTCAAGATCAAACAACTTTGATATTACTAAAGAAATGTTCTATGTAATAAATAATGCAACATTAACATTTGTAAAAAACCAAAACGCTAAATTAATTATTGATGGCGAACAAACTGCGGGAGCAAGTGCAATTATTAAATGTGTAAGTGCTAGCTTAGCAATTTATGAAAATGTAATGATTATGAGAAATAATTCTTATGTTAAAAGTTTAGGCGGCGTTATTTCTATTAATGATGGTAATTTAACTATTGAAGGTGTTGTATTTACTAACAACTCTGTAACTAGTGATAATATTGCATATGGTGGTGTTATCTGGGCGCAAAATACTACAATTAAAATTTCAAATTCTACATTTAATGGTAATATTGCAACAGGAACGAACTCTAGCTTTGGAGGTGTTCTTTATGCCATAGATAGTGATGTAGAAATTAAAGATAGCACATTTGCAAATAACCAAGCTAATGGCGACTTGTCCTATGGTGGTGCTATTGCTGTTGTTGGCAATTCTAATTTATCTATTATTACTACTTCACAAGATAATATTTCATCTCAATTAAAATCTAACAGTGCTTACAATGGCGGTGCTATATACTTAAATATTTCAAATGTTACTAATAACGTTGTTATAGATAAAGTTGAAATTTTACAAAACAACTCTTCTAATGGTGGTGCTATTTGGGTTCAAAACGCAAAATTATCTATAGTTGATAGCTTTATTTATGAAAATAGTGCAACAGCTTCAGGCGGTGCAATTTACATTGAAAAAGGTTTATTGAATGTAGAAAAAACTGAAATATATGAAAATAGAGCAATGGTCTCAGGTGGTGCAATATTCATTAATTCAGGTGTAAGTGCTGTAATTAATAATTCAGTTATAGGTTATTATGATTCTGAAGAGATTAATGGTAATACAGCTTTACAAGGTGGTGGTATATTTAACTTAGGTAATTTAACATTAAATAATTGCCAAATTTCTAATAATAACGCACAAGATGGTGCAGGTATTTATTCTTACGGATTAGAAGGTAAGATTGCGGTATTAGAAATTAATGGTTGTGAAATTACTAATAATATTGCAACAAGATTTGGTGGTGGTGTATATGTGGGTGAATATTGTAAATATACAATTACAAACGTTGAAATAATTAACAATAGTTTAAGTTATACTGAAAACACATATATTACAAAAAATAGTGCTTTATCTGGCGCAGGCTTGTATTTAGCAACTGAAGAAGTTGAATGTAAAATTGAAAATACTGAAATTTCTTTAAATAATTGTATAGATGTAGAAAATGAACAATACCAAGGTGAAGAATTAGCAGGTGGTGGTATTTTTGCAAAAGTTGGTACTGTTAATTTAGCCGGTAATATTTTAATTGAAGGTAATACGGCTTATCTTGGTGCAGGTATATTTGTTGAAAATGCAGAAGTTAATATAAGTAATACCATTTCAAGTTCTAACCCTGATTCTCCTACAGCAGGCGATGAAGCTGATGATGAAATTGTTGATAATGGCACTGAAGGTGGGGAAGGCACTGAAGGTGGAGAGGGTAATGAAGGCGGAGATGATGGAGAAGGTAGCGAAGAAGAATTATCTTTCTTATCTTCTGCTACAGCTATAGATGAGGAAAATAATGAAAGCGAAGAAGGTGACGATGACGAGGAAAGTTCTGAAGATGATGCAAATAGCGATAGCGAAGGTGATTCTTCAAGTTCAGGTCATGTTGTTAACCAAGCTTTCAAAGGCGGATTTATTTACAACAGTGTAAATGGTGTTGTAAACTTTAATTCCGGTAAAATTATTTACAATAATGCTACTGAAGGCTCTGCTATTTATAACCTTGGTACAGTTGTTTTAGATAATGTTTACATATATAGAAATACTCAGTTAACAGAAGTAAAAAATCACATTTATAATGGTGGTACTTTAAAATTTGTAGGTGACGCAAATATTGAAAGTGACCAAATTCTTTTTGTTGCTTTAAGTGAAGATGGCACTTACAGTAAAGTTTCTATTGAAAAAGAAAACTTTATTAATACAAATACTAATGGAAATATAATAAATGTAGATGCTAATAAATATATTATTGAAACAACTCCTATTATTACATTTGCAAATGAAAATTGTTATAATACTTATGTAGCTAAACAAACAAAATACTTTGAAATGTTAAATATAGAAAACTATAGAATAGATAATAGTGATGAATTTTATGGTTTAATAATTAGCTATCAAATATATTCTATATTCTTTACAGATATTTCAGGTGATAGCACGGTTACAATAAATCCTTATGAAATAGAAGAAAGATATAATTTCTTATTCTCTACTGAAGCATTATTAGGCATGAAAGAACAAATAGAAGCTTCAAGAGAAGGATATGAACTTGTAGGTTGGGCTTATTATTTGAATGGAGATGGTGTTATAGGTGCACAATCTTCTCATTCATCAAAAGAAGTTTATGAACTAATAGAAAGTGGTGATGAGTTAGAGGGTTATCACTATATTGATAATCTTGCAACATTAGGTTTTACTTTACAAGACTATGACATGTATTTCTATGCTGTATGGAGACCTATTGAATTTGTAGTTAGATATGTTTATGATACTGAAGATTATTCTATTAATGGAAAAGTACTTACAAACGATAATTTGGCAAATTTAGGTACTACTGTTAGATATAATGAAACTTTAACATTATTAAATTTAAACCAAATTTATGATGTGAAATTTGTAACAACACTTGATTGTTCTATTACAACTGTAGATGGAGTGTTGCAATCGGTTGTAGATAATAGTACAGGTGCTAGTTTATCTTTTAATTTAGACGAAAATGGAATTTATAGTATTGTAACTAATGGTGTAACATATCTATACAATGGAACTGATGCTTTTGAAAGTATTTTAGATAACACAATTTATGAATTAAAAGCTGAAGGCGAAAATAATAAATTCTTAAAACCAAAAGCTATAATAATTAATGGTCAAGAAATAGAATTAGAATTAATTAATAATAGATATGGTTTTGAATATAATGGTTTAATATATTTCTATGTTCAAAATTATAGACCTGATTTATATGAATTTAAGCAATTTAAAAATTCAAATCGACTATTTAATGCTGGTGATGAAATAGTTGTTAATTATGATAATATTAACTTTAAAGATGAAGATGGCGTTTATGTTATAGAATTAAGTTTGAACTTTGAAAAAATGAAAGCTGTTGTTCAAGTTTATTCTAACGCTGGTGTTGAAGGTGAGGGTGACTTTGCATATATAACAGAAGTGGGTAGCGAATTTACACTACCAAGTTATTTTGCGCCAACAAATTATAATGGTATTGAAAGATTTATTTACAGACAAGGTTATGCTTTAGCTGGTTTTGCTAACAAACAGAATGCAAGTTCATCTGAAGTATTTAGTGGAAATAGTGTTATAATTCCTGAAACAGCAACAGGTATTTATAATATTTATGCTGTATGGGAAAAAGCTGTTTGTTATGTAGATAATGCTGTATCGTTTAACGATAAATTGTATGATGTTTATTATTCTTCTATTGAAGAAGCTGTGAGTGATATTAATTTAGATAGTAATCTAGAAACAAAAGTTTATTCTTCTGTGTCACAAATTGATTATAAGCTTGTTGTTATTAGTAGTAATACAGTTAAATCTAAAGTTAATATAAATACTAACTTAAAAATAATTGCCTTAAGTGCAAATAAAGTAGTAGTGTCTATTGACGAATTATTTAATTCTAGCGATAGTGTATTTGAAATAGCACAAGGTGTTAATGTAACTTTTGGTGAAGCTGCTACTTCAAATATTTTAGAATTTAGTAATTTAAGTGCTGTTGATAAACAAAGAACTTCTGCGTTCTTAGTTGTTAATGGTCAAGCTGATATTTTAAGTGGTGTAAATTTTGTTAATTGCACATCTATAGCAAATGGAGGAGCTATTTATGTTGCTTCAGATGCATCGGTAACTATTAATGGTGCAAATTTCCGTGCAAACTCTGCAACAAATGGTGGAGCTATATATGTTGATGGTAATTTACAAGTTATAAGTGGTATATTTGGCGAAACAAATTTTGCAAATAGAGCAGAAAACGGTGGTGCAATTTATGTTAATGGAGTATTTAGTGTAATTGATGCAACATTTAGTCATAATACAGCAGATAATGGTGGTGCTTTATATATAACACCTAATGCTACATTTAATGGCACTAAAGCAAACTTTATTTCTAACATAGCTAGTGAAAATGGCGGTGCTATTTTCACAGAAACTAAATTAGAATTAGCATTATTAGACGGAAACGTATTTAGTTTTGAAGCTAACCAAGCAGAAAATGGTGCTGCTATATATTCTAATGGAAATATAGACTTGAAAAATGTAGAGTTTTCTAAAAACACAGCTACTAAAAATGGTGGAGCTATTTACATCAATAATTCAAGCCTAACTGTATATGGTGGAACTTTTGAAGATAACATTTCTTCAACTCAAGACGGTGGTGCAGTTTATGTTAATAATGGTAGTTTTGCAACTATTTCTTCAGCAGAAGACCAAGATGGCATAATATTATTTAATAGAAACTCAGCTGCTTCTCATGGCGGTGCGGTAGCTTTAAATAATTCTTACTTTAGTTTAAGTAATGTAACATTTATTGAAAACAAAGCTGAATTTGGTGGTGCAGTTTCTGTTCAAACTTTATCTGCAACTTGCAATGTTTTAGAAAATGTAATATTTGCAGATAATGGTAGTAAGAATGGATTTACTACAAGAAATGGTGGTGCTATTTATGTTTATAACACAAGTAGTAATGAACAAATTTTAAATATAAGTAACGCAACTATTGAAAGAAACAAAGCAACAAATGGTGGTGCTTTTTATGTTGAAGGCAAAACTATTACCAAAGCTGATGGCTCAATAGGAGACAATACAAGATTAGTTTTAAGAGCTAATGTAATTATAAATAATAATACCGCTGTTACTTATGGTGGTGCGATTTACTTAACTTATAGTGTATTGCAAACAAGGGTTGAAACAGTTTCTATTACTTCTAACCAAGCTAATTATGGTGGAGCGATTTATTTATCTAGTTCAAATGATGAAACTTCCTTAGATGCTGGAAATATTACTTCAAACAGTGCAGAATTATCTAATGATAGTATGGGTGGAGCTATTTATGTAGATGCAGGAAAATTACTTGTAAATGGTGCTAGCATAAAAAATAACACAGCTAAGATTAAAGGCGGTGCTATTTATGTTGGTAATAAAGGTGCTGTAACTATTTTAAATGGTGAAGTAAAAGAAAATAATTTATCTTCTAAAGGTCAAGGTACAGATATTTATGTATCTGCTGCTAACGAAGTAGAATATGGTAATGTAATATTTAAAAAGAATGGACTTGTAGGTAATATAGCTTTAGCTGAAAAAGCAATAGTAAAGGTAGTAGGTAAATTACAAGAAGTTGAAGTTGAAAATATAACAACTATATCTTTAGACTATAAGTTTATTAATTTAAATACAAAAATAGTAGAGTTTGATAGCGTTGAAAATGTTAAAGAAGACGGTATATTTGTACTAGATGATACTTTAAATGATATTTATTGCTTAATAAGAAACGAAAATTATTTAATACTTACAACAAGAGCAGCAAGTATTATTATTGATGCTAATGGTGGTGTTTTATATTATCAAGGTGCAAGTTTTACTGGTGAACTTGGTATTAAGCTTTCAGACAATAATGGTGAAAGTACTTTAAAAATATTAAATAGAATTACAGGCTTTAAAGTTGGTAGTGTTTTAAGTGGTGAATATACTAATGAAGAAACAGGTGAAAAATATACTTCAAATTCTTTAGTTCCAAAAATTACTATAAAACTTAAAGCAATGTGGATAGATAATCCTTCCAAAATTTACAAGATAGTAAATGATGAAATTATTTTAATAGATGAAGAATTTACATATTCAAGTACTGTTGATTTAGGTTCAACTGGAAAAGATTATAATGAGTTTATAGGTTGGGAACTTTCATATAGATATAACGATGAATTCATAGGCACAGGTATTGTTTATAAACCTCATGCTACATTTAAGTTCCTTCAAATTGATAAACCAGATAATATTCCTAATTCAACTTTAACTTATGTTGATGCTTATAAAAACTGTGTTGATAATGGTAATAGTTTCTATTTCATTCCAAAGTTTGAAAAAGTTGCTATAAACGTAACTATTTATGGAAATGGAGGCGTTACAACTGATAGTTTAGAAACATATCAAACTGTTATATATCAAGAACAAAAAACATTTAGTTTGTCTTCATTAAACAATGTATTTATAAACAATCAATTTGTGTTAAACGGATATTTTGATGGTGAAGATAATGTTTATAATCAAGGTCAAGATAGACTTTATGCAATAGATGAATTATTTGATATTACAAAAAGAACACAACCTATTGAGTTGTATTGCTACTGGGTTGAAGCAGAAGTTTATATTAAAGCTCAATCTGCTGAAAGTAAAAACGAATACTTTATTACTATTACAGATGGTTTAAATAATATTGAAGAATTTGAAACATTAGTAATAGTAAGAGATATTATAATTTCTTCAACATTGAATATTAATAAGAGTATTGATATTATTTCAGATGGAAATTATACAATTTCAAGAGCTAATGGTTTTGTAAATGGATATATGTTTAATATAACTGCGAACCAAGTTGAATTTGGTAATGGCGGAGAAAATATATTAACTATATCAGGTAACAATGTTCAATCTAATAATTCAGCATTGTTTATTTCAAGCAATAGTGAAGTTTTACTTAATAGTGATATTGTTATTTCAAACAATAATGTAAATGGTAATGGTGGTGCAATAAATGCACAAGGCAAGTTAACATTAGCTAATGCTAAATTAATTAATAACCAAGCTTCTAATGGTGGTGCTATTTATACTGATGCTCAATTAGTTATTGAAGCAGGCGAAATTAAAAATAACCAAGCTTCTAAAGGTGGCGCTATTTATATAGACCAAAATGCTAGAATAACGATAGATAATGGTATTATTAGCCATAACACAGCTAAACTTGGTGCAGGTTTATATTATAATTCTAAGTATGAAAATAGTATTAATGCTTTAGAAATAACAGAAAATAATACTTCTTCAACTATTACATTTGACGATAGTTATTATGGTGGTGGTATATACGTTGCACAAAATAGTGCTAAGTTGGTTTTAGGACAATTAGTAATAACTA
>CALATF010000065.1 GCA_937891595.1 uncultured Clostridia bacterium | reverse complement strand
TTCTTTGATTTATTTGAAAATTCCAAAAAATGTCATAACAATAAAACTTAATCCATTTACATTGATTGGAGCAACCACGCGCGCTGGTATGTTAACATCTCCTTTACGTGATAGATTTGGCATTAACATAAGGCTTGAACTTTACACTCCAGAAGAACTCTCTCAAATAATTTTAAGAAGTAGTAAAATTTTAAATGTAGAATGCGATCAAGAAGCTTGCATGGAATTAGCAAAAAGAAGCCGTGGTACGCCTCGTATTGCAAATAGATTTTTAAAACGCATTAGAGATTATGCTCAAGTGAAAGGTTTTAGTAAAATTGATGCAAAAATTGCCGATGAAGCCCTTGATATGATGGATGTTGACGACATCGGGTTAGATTATATTGATAGAAAAATTTTGCTTGCAATGATTGATAAATTTAATGGTGGTCCAGTTGGACTTGATACAATTGCTGCTTCAATTGGTGAAGATTCTACCACAATAGAAGATGTTTATGAACCATATATTATTAGACTTGGCTTTATTGCCCGCACGCCAAGGGGCAGGGTTGCTTTACCAAAAGCATATGAACACTTAAATATAAGTTTAGATGAAAAGAAATTAAAAGAACTTAAAAAACTGGATGAAAGTATAAATGATGGAAATTGATTTTACTAAAAAAAGCACATATTTTTACAATTTGCCTGAAGAACTTATTGCTCAAACTCCATTAAAGCAAAGAGATGCTTCAAGATTGCTTGCTTTTAATAAACAAACAAAAAAAATAGAACATAAGCATTTTTATGATATTCTTGATTATTTAAAAGCAGGGGACGTTTTAGTTTTAAATAATACAAGGGTTATTCCTTGTAGGTTGTTAGGTGTTAAAGAAAATACAGGAGCCAAAGTAGAAATATTTTTAATAAGACGTTTAAATTTAACTGACTGGGAATGTTTAGCAAAACCGGGTAAAAGGTTAAAAAAGGGAACAAAAGTAAGTTTTAATGATGAATTAAGCTGTGAAATTTTGGGCGATAATGATTTTGGGGGTAAAACAGTAAGGTTTATTTTTGAAGGAACTTTTGAAGATGTTTTATCTCGTGTAGGAATTATGCCTTTGCCACCTTATATAAAAAACAAGTTGGAAGATAAGGAAAGGTATCAAACAGTATACAGCAAAACAAATGGCTCTACAGCAGCGCCAACAGCCGGACTTCATTTTACACCAGAACTGCTTCAAAAAGTAAAAGATAAAGGTGTTGAAATTTGTTATGTTTTACTTCATGTTGGGCTTGGAACTTTTAGACCAGTAAAAGAAGAAAATATTTTAAATCATGATATGCACACAGAATATTATGAAGTAACACAAGAAGTAGCAGATATTGTAAATAAAGCTAAAAGTGAAAATAGGCGAGTAATAGCAGTTGGAACAACAAGTGTTAGGACACTTGAAAGTTCTATAGATGAAAATGGTAAACTTATTGCACAAAAAAATAAAACAAAATTATTTTGCTATCCACCGTATAACTTTAAAATAGTTGATTGCTTAATAACTAATTTTCACTTGCCAGAAAGCACTCTTATTATGCTTGTAAGTGCTTTTGTAGGATATAAAGAAACAATGCAAGTTTATGAAGAAGCTATAAAAGAAAAATACAGATTTTTTAGTTTTGGGGATGCATGTTTGTTTTATCAAGAATAAAATAATTTTTATTTTTAATAATTAAAAAGAATTGATAATATAAAAATTATCAATTCTTTTTTTATATAAAATTTAAAACTTGATATTTGTTTTGTGTGTAAATATAGTTATGATATAATATGAAAGACTTATTATAATAATATACTTAAGGGGAGAAAATAATAAAAGTAAATGGCTATATTTTATGGGATTGTTTGTTTAGTTTCGGCAGTATTACTTGGAATATTTTTTATAGTAGATAAAAAAAGAAATATTTGGCTAATGCTATTATTTATTTCTATTTTTGTTTGCAATAGTGGGTATTTTCTTTTATCTGTTTCAAATACAATATCTTTTGCATTAATTAGTAATAGTATTGCCTATTTGGGTAATGTATTTTTGCCATTTTTTATGTTAATGCTAGTTTTAGATGTTTGCCATATAAAACATTCTAAAAAATTAATAATAGCCCTTCTAGTTTTGGGCGTTGTAATGTTATTTATTGCAACTAGTGGCGGATATTTACCTATTTATTATAAACAAGTTTGGTTACAAGCTGTAAATGGGGGATATAAACTTGTAAAAGAATATGGGCCACTTCATTTAATATATTATGCTTATTTATTTGGATATTTTGCAAGTATGGTATCAATAACAATATATGCAATATTAAAAAACAAATTAAAATCTAAAATGCATGCAGTGTTTTTATCAGTTGTAGTATTTGGTAATATTTTAGTTTGGCTTATAGAACAATTTGTACCGCATAATTTTGAATTTTTATGTGTTTCATATATTGTTAATGAATGCTTGTTGTTAATGCTTTATGGTATGTTGCAAGAATATGGGTTAGTAATAAATAATAAGAATAAAACAATAAATGAAAATGTTAAAGAAGAAGAAAATAAAGAGGCTTCAATAAACTTTACCCAAGAACAAATTAATAGTATATTTGCAAATTATAAAAAACTAACAAAATTAACTACAAGAGAAAAAGATGTTTTAAAACTTATTTTAAGCGGTGAAAAACGTAAAAATATTGCCAACTTATTATTTATAACAGAAAGTGCAGTTAAAAAGCATACCGCAAATATTTTTAAAAAGCTTGAAGTGGAAAACAGAACAGAACTTTATAAAAAAGCAAAAAAATATGTTTAAAATTAAATGAGCTATCTGAAAAAAAGAGGATAGTTCTTTTTTTGTTATAGTAGACTTTGGGTAGACTATAGTAAGTGAAAAAGTGGACTAAAATTACAAAATGGTAGCCCTAAAAAACATAACTTTTTTTGGGCTACCATGTTAAAATACTTGTGTTTTAAAAAACAAATAAAAAAGGAGAAAAAAATATGAAAAAGAAATTTTTAACATTTATGCTTGCTTTGATTTTTGTTATACCATGTATGTTTGCTATTGCAGGTTGTGGCGAAAAACCATGTACACATGCTAATACAACACATGGGCTTTGTGATTGTGGTCACTACACTGGAACTACTTTAACTATTAACCAAACACACGAAAATATTGACATGGAAAAAGGAGAAAAAGTATATTTCAGATATAAAGTTGAACAAGGTCAACACTATGCACGTTCTGGAAGTTTACTTGCAAGTGAAGATATTAAATATTATGCTAAATATAAAAATGGTTGGTTTGATGTTACTGGTGAAAAATATTTCGATACACTTCCAGTAGATGGTTATGTTTACATTGAAATAACAGCAGGTGCTAAAACAGTTGGTGCTTCAATTAATATGTATGAAGCTACTCACTCAGAAGCTAATGAATTAGTTTTAGATGGTAATGAAGCTGTATTAGATTTAGATGAAACTTCATATTCTTATGAAGGCGAAAATTATTGCTGTATGTTTGAAGCTACTGCAGGAAGATATTTAATATATACAAGATCAGATTTTGTAAGTTTTCCAGAAATATACGATTCAGAAAATAATTTATTAAATGCTTCTTTAGACAAAGAAGGTGGAAATTATTATTTAACACTTGAAGAAGATACAAATTTATATTTCCATTTCTTCTTCAATACAGTAGAAGATTCTTCAGATAGCCACTTTACAATTGAAGTTGTTCCAGCTGAATAATTTACATAATTAAAAATAAAAAGCAGATTGTGTATTCAATCTGCTTTTTTTGTTGTTATTTTTTAAACATATTTTATTTTAATATCTTTTTAATATTGACCACATTATAAGTAGTTCATCACTTGCTTTAGTTCCAAGGTCACGCATAATTCCACATTTTTTAAGTGGGCTTTTAAACTCAAAATCGCCAACAGTAATATCTCTATTAGGGAACATAAGGGAAAGGAACATTGCTTGGAAAGCTTTGGAAGTGTTTAAGAATATTTCATTTTCTTCTTTATCTGTTAAATAATTGTAATAATCTTCTGTAGTTTGATAAATTGCGCTTGTGCAACCAGCATAATCCATGCAATCAAAAGCTACATCTGGTTCTGAAATATATTGCATAAAAAGGTTAGCTGCTGTTTTGTTGCCTGCATATTTTGGGATGCAGAAGCTGTCTACCCAAACATTAGAGCCTTCGGTTGGTACAATATAACGGAAGTTTTCGTTATAAACAACTTCGTCGCCACTCCAGTCTGCCATAATATAACCAGCATCACATGACCAGAACATTCCGTAATATCCTTCTGCGCCTTTTGAAGTTAATAAATCGTCTTTGCCTTCGTCTGTTTCATAGTCATAAACATATTTCTTTTGATTTTGTAAAGTTACTTTAGCATTTTCTAATTTTTCTTCAAAGTTTGTTCCAAGAGTGAAAATTTCTTTAATTAAAGCTTGATATTCTTCATTTTCAAAATTTGTAAACTCATCGCTAAGTTCATAAAGTTGGTCATAGTAATAATCGAAAAGCGCGATTGTGTAAGTATCTCTTTCGCTATCTTTCATATATATTTTGCGTTCTGTAACATCAAACAAACTCTGCCAAGTCGATTTTTGTGCGTCTGCATTTTCCACTGCATTAGTATTTTTTTGGTCACCATGGTAATAATACATTATTCCCATTGTACCCCACATGTATGGGGCAGTATATTCAAAAGTTGGGTCAAATGAATCTAATATTAAATTCATAAAATCTTGGTTTGGGTAGGAAAGGTCTTGTTGTTGTTCGCCTAAAACTTTTTGTTTTACTTCAGCGGAAACTTCTGCATCTAATTTAACTAGTAAACCTTCGTTTTTAAGACGTTCTACCATATAATCGCTTGGACAAATTACATCAAAATCTTGTTTTTTTACTGCTACCATTGTGTACATTGTTTCGTTGCTATCAAATTCTTTTTTCTTAACAGTAATGTTTTTGCCTGTAACTTCTTTATACCATTCTTCAAATCCGGTTAAAACTTCGTCTGGTATGTATTCGCCTGGTACATATAATCTTAATATTTCTTCGCGGTTGCCACAGCCAGAAAAGAAAACGCTGGAAGAAAATATTAAAACTAAACTTAAAATACTAAATATTATTCTTTTTATTATTTTCATTTTCTAGCTCCTTTTAAAAAAATGTTTTTTGTTTTTTCTTTTTATTTTGAACAACATTAATTGTAATAAGTATAATAAATGCAACAACTAATATTAAAGTGGATAATGCACGTAATACAGGCATTACACCTTTGAATTTTAATTTATTGTATAAATATTGTGGAATAGTATCTACGCTAGAACTTACAAATGTTGAAATGGTAAAATCATCTAAACTAATTGTAAAAGCTAGTGCAAAGCCAGAGATAATTGCTGGCAATAATTGTGGTACCATAACTTTCCAAAGAGTTTTGCTTGGTGTTGCACCAAGGTCTAGGCCTGCTTCGTAAACATTTGGGTCTAACTGGCTAAGTTTTGGAAGAACTGACATTATTACATAAGGTGTGCAAATTACTGTATGGGCAACAATTAAAGTTGCAAAACCGTCTGGTATAATTTGAACTAAAATAAAGAACATCATAAATGCTGCAGCGGTGACTATATCTGCATTAACCATTGTTATTTGGGTTATGCCGTCCATAAGTTTTCTGCCAGATTTTTTCATGCTATAAATTCCAACTGATGATACAACGCCTATTATACTTGCTAATACTGAAGCAGTTACGCCAACTATGAGAGTGTTAAGTAGAGCTGTCATAATTTCAGGGTCGTTGAACATTTCTACATATAAATCAAAGCTAAAGCCGTTCCATTGACCTATTGTTTTAGAAGTTGTAAATGAATAAACCATGAGTAGTAAAGTAGGCATATAAACAAGTAAAGCCATTATTATAATAAAGATAATTGAAGCTACTTTGCTTTTTGTTCTTTTCATACTGAATACCTTCCTTTTTTATTAGATTTTTGAGAAGGTTCTGTTGCTTTGTTTATAAGTGAGGAAACAAAAACAGATAATACAATAAGTAGTAACATTACAAATGCTAGTGCAGAGCCTATGTTGTATAAGCTTTTTTGGAACCAGAAATAAATTTCGTTACCAAATAACCAGTATTGACTGCTACCTAAAATATCATTAATTGCAAAGGTGGAAACTGCTGGCATAAATACCATTAATATTCCGCTTGTAATTCCAGGTGCAGAAAGTGGTAATTGAACTTTTGTAAATGTTTTAAATGCGTTTGCACCAAGGTCGTTAGAGGCTTCGAAATAACTTTTATTCATGTTGCTTAAGCTTGTGTAAATAGGAAGCAACATAAATGGGAAGAAATCGTAAACCATTCCTATTAAAGAAAGGAAGAAGCCTTTATCTATATTTAAAAATTCGTTGAATAATAATTTTACAGAGTAAATTCTAAGAAGGGAATTTATCCACATAGGAAGTACAAACATCATAACAATAATAAAAGTTTTGTTAGATTTTATTCTGCATAGTGCCATTGCAAGAGGGTAGGCAAGTAGTAAACAAATTAGGGTGGTTAAAAATGCCATTAAGAAAGAAATACCCATAATTTTCCACATTGAAAGTTCGCCGAATAATCTAAAGTTTGAAAGTGTAAATTGACCAGTATATTTATCTGTAAAAGCATAATACATTAAAATTAAAAGTGGAACAATTACAAAAACAATAGAAATAATTGTATAAGGAAAAGCAAAATGTTGCTTTTTAAATTTAAATTTTTTCATTTGTTTTATTAATCCTCCTCGGCTTCTTCTGGTGTAATTTTTTCTAAACTTAAAGCAAGAGGACTAATTTTAATACCAACACGATCGTTAATATCCCAGTCATCTTTTGTATCGATATAAAAGTCTTCGTCGGTATCTGTATAAACTTGAACTTGGTTATAATTGCCTTTGTAAAGAGTTTGAGTTACGTTAGCGCCTATTATACCGTCGTTTTCGTCGTCTGTTAAAATAACGTCTTCAAATTTAACTTTAACTTTAACATCGTCACCTTTTTCAAAAGTTTGACCATTTGTATTAACTTCAAATTCGCCACCACAAAATTCAACGGTGTTTTCTGAAGTCATTTTACCTATAAATTCATTTATTGAACGAAGTTTTTTCATAACATGAATACTATTAGGTGTAAAGTGTAAAGAGACTTCGCTATCTGGTTTTGCTTCAGTTGTAGATTGAACTGTGAATTGATAATTTTCGCATTCAATTTCCATTTGAAAGAAAGTCCCTTTAAAGCATGAACTAATTACTTTGCCTTTAATTTGCCCTTTGTCGCTATCTACTGGACAAACTTTAATGTCTTCTGGACGAATAACAATATCAACCTTTTCATTTTTATCAAAGCCTTTATCTAAGCATTCAAAAGTAGTGTTTAAAAATTTAATAGTGTAATCTTTTAACATTTGACCGCTTAAAATATTACTTTGGCCTATAAAGTCTGCAACAAAAGCGTTTGCTGGTTCGTCATAAATTTTCTTTGGACTGCCTATTTGTTGTATTACGCCGTCGTTTAAAACAACTATTTCGTCTGACATTGTAAGCGCTTCTTCTTGGTCGTGGGTAACATAAATAAATGTAATGCCTAAGTTTTTATGAATTCCCATAAGTTCTATTTGCATTTCCTTACGCATTTTAAGGTCTAAAGCACCAAGGGGTTCGTCAAGTAATAAAACTTTTGGTTCACAAACAATAGCACGTGCTATAGCAACTCTTTGTTGTTGACCGCCACTTAGTGTATTTACGTTTCTATATCCATAGCCTTCAAGGTTAACCATTTTTAATGCTTTCTTAACTTTTTCTAAAATATATTCATCTTTAAGCTTTTTAGCATATCTTTTAGTTTTTATACATTTAAAAATACCTTTTTGTTGTTCTTTGTATTCATCAACTTTTTGTTGTAACTCTTGTGGTAAATCTTTAAGTTTTAAGCCAAAAGCAATGTTTTTAAATACGTTAAGATGTGGGAATAATGCGTATTTTTGGAAGACGGTATTTACTGGTCTGTTATAAGGCGGAATGTCTGTTACATCTTGGTCTTCTATAAAAATTTTTCCATTTGTTGGAGTTTCAAAACCTGCAATCATTCTAAGAAGGGTAGTTTTTCCACAACCGCTAGCGCCAAGTAGGGTAACAAATTTACCTCTTTTAATAGATAAAGTTAAATCATCAATTACTGTTACGCCATCAAAAATTTTTGTTACATTGTTAATTTTTATAATATTATCTAATTTTTTATTTTCTGCCATATTAGTTTTTTCCTTTGATTAAATTTTTAAAAATTTGGTGGGCAAGATACCCATAGAATTTTGCTTGTGTTTGAAGATAGGTTTTTTATGTAATGAGGCTTGTTGGCTACGAAATAGAAAGTTTCGTTTTGGTTTACAACATATTTTTGTTTACCAACATTTAATTCTATTTTGCCACTTACAACAAATCCAAATTCTTCACCTTCATGAGCTAAATCTTTTTCGGTTGAAGCATTTTTATTAAGTTCCACCACAATGGGCTCCATACTGTTTTTTTGTGACGTGGGCACTAGCCATGTAGTTTTAGTGTTTTCATTAAGTTTTTCTATATATTCTTCTTTTTTAAAAACTACTTGCGGTTCGTCATCTTCAAAAAATTCACTAAAGCTACTGCCTAATGCATTAAGTAAATCTTTAAGTGTTTCTATAGACGGGCTAGTTAAATCGTTTTCTAACTGGCTTATATATCCTTTAGTTAATTCACATCTATTAGCAAGTTCTTCTTGCGTAAGATTTTTTGTTTGTCTTAAATTTTTGATTTTTAAACCTATTTCCATGACTTTTTCCTTTTTAATTAAAATAAAACTTACTAATCACATTTTTTTGATAAAAAACAAACGCAGGTTAGTAAGTTTTTATTAAACTTTAAGTTTAAAATCTCTAAACTTTGGTATTATATATTATGCTAAAAAGTATGTCAATACTATTATTAAAAATTTTTTAAAAATTTGCTATATAAATAAGACATTAATATAAATTAAAATTTTATATATTATATTTATTTGAGTTTTGATATAAGGTTTTACGATTTTTTATTAATTATATTTTTTGAATGAAAAATTGTTATTAAAGAAATAGAAGAAAAGTTGTTTGTTAAAAACACTTTAAAAAAGTTTTTAATTGTGATATTATCATAGAAAACTTAAAAGGAAATATATAAAGTTGGCAGAAGAATTTAGTTTTATTACAACACACGTTTGTAAACAAAGTGGGGCAAGAACAGGAATTTTTAAAACACCACATGGTGAAATACAAACTCCTATTTATATGCCGGTTGGGACTCAGGCGACTGTTAAAAGTTTAACACCTGAAGATTTGTATGATATTGAAGCTCAAATTATATTGTCTAATACATATCATCTTTATTTAAGGCCGGGTAATGAACTTATAAGAAAAGCAGGCGGATTACATACATTTATGAACTGGAAAAAGCCTATATTAACGGATTCTGGCGGTTTTCAAGTTTTTTCATTATCTGATTTTAGAAAAGTTACAGATGATGGGGCAGAGTTTAAATCTCACTTAAATGGTGAAAAACATATGATGACACCTGAAAAATGTATGAAAATTCAAAATGATTTAGGGTCAGATATTATAATGCAACTTGATGTTTGTACTGAATATGGTACATCTTACGAAGATAGTAAAAAAGCCTTAGAAAGAACTAATTTATGGCTTAAAAGATGTTATGATGTTCAAAAGAATGAAAAGCAAATGTTGTTTCCTATAGTTCAAGGTAATGTTTACCCAGATTTAAGGGTTAAAAGTTTAGAACTTGCAAAACCTTATGTAAGGTGCGGTATTGCTATAGGAGGTTTATCTGTTGGTGAGCCAAAAGAAAAAATGTATGAAATACTTGATGTTTTAAAAGATAAGCTTCCACCAGATAGTCCTCATTATTTAATGGGTGTTGGTAGCCCAGATTGCTTAATAGAAGGTGTTCTTAGAGGCGTTGATATGTTTGACTGTGTTCTTGCTACTCGAATTGCAAGAAATGGTACGGCGTTTACAAGCAAAGGTAAAGTGGTTGTAAAAAATGCAAAATATAAAGAAGATTTTACCCCGCTTGATGATGAATGCGATTGTGAGTGTTGCAGAAATTATACAAAAGCATATTTAAGACATTTAGTAAATACTAATGAAATTTTGGGTGCAAGACTTTTAAGTAAACATAACTTAAGATTTTTAATAAAACTTATGAGCGATATAAGAAAAGCTATTAACGAAGATAGATTTTTAGATTTTAGAAAAGAGTTTTATGAAAAATATAAAGATTAATTAACATCTTTTTTAATTTTGAAATATATTAATTTTTATAGAACGTGTTTATTGTCTATTAAAATATGTTATTTTAAATTAAAAGTTTAATTGAATTTATTAACAAAAAACAACAAATTAAGTTTGTTTTAAATGAAATTTTGTTTGCTATAAATTGTTTTTTTGATATAATATCATTTGTAATTTTTTATTAAATAAAAGGAGATTTGTATGTTTAATTTATTAGGAGCTGCTGAAAATGTTGGTTCAATTATAGGTATTGCAGTTTTAATAGGTTTTCTTGTTTTATATTATGTACTTGGTTCTAAAAGCCGTAAGAAAGCACAAGAAGAAGCTATGAAAATGCTTAATGAACTAAAAAAAGGTGATAAAATTTATACCAGCTTTGGTGTTTATGGTGAAATTGTTTCTATGAAAGAAACAGATATGGGCAGAGTTGTAGTTATTAAAACGGGTGATGATGAAGGAAAAAATGTTGGTTATATGGCTATTGATTCTCGTGCTATTGCTGGTGTTGATATGAAAAAAGATTTGGTTCTTGATGCAGATGGTAATGTTATTGACCCTGAAGAAAGTAAAGAATTAAAGGAAGAAATTTTAAAAGAAAATTTTAAAGCAGAAGAAAAAGAAGAAGTTGTAGCACAAGAAAATAAACAAGAAGAAAAACCAAAGAAAACAACAAAAAAGAAAACTGCTACTAAAACAACTGTTACTAAAGAAGAAAATAAATAATTAATTTAAAACGAATAAGGTTGTGCAAAACTTTATTCGTTTTTTAGTGTTATTAGTTAATTTAGTATTTCAAAAAAGTCATAAATTAAATTTGATATTCATATTTTGTTATATAGGTTAAAATTAGGAGTGCAAAGTATGGATAAAGTTTTAGTAAGAAAAAACACAATTCCTCAAGTTGTTAAGGGTTGCTTAATTGCGTTAAGTGTTTCAGTTATAGGAATACTTGTTTTTGCGGTTATTTTAAGATTTTTATCGCTTAATGATTTAACAATTAAAATTGTAAATCAAATTATTAAAGTATTAAGTGTTTTATTAGGTGTTATGGTTACTTTAAAAAAAGATAAAACTAAAGGATTAATTAAGGGTAGTATTGTTGGCGTTATTTATACGTTATCCTCTTATTTATTATTTTCTATACTTGTAGCTTCTTTTAGTTTTGGGCTTAGCATTGTGTATGACATGTTATTTTCAGGAGTGGTTGGACTTATTAGTGGAGTTATATTTGTAAATTCGAAAAAATAATATTTAAAATTAATTGTTTTGTATAATAGAATATTTTTGTTTATATTTTTTAAAATGTAGTTAATAATTTTCAAAAGAATTATTAACTATTTTTTTATTATTATTTAATTGTTAAGAATAAAATTAAATAAAATCATTAATAAAAAATTATAATTGACTTAATTGTTCTTTTTTTATATAATAAAACGCATATTGAGAGGAGTACGGATATAATGACCAAAAAAAGAAGTATAGTTAAACTTTGCATAATTTCTGTTTTAACTTTAATAGGTTTGTTTTTAACTTTCTTTAGTTTTGTTATTCCTACAACTAACACTACATTTAAAGGGTTTTTTAACGCAATTAATTATGGCTATGATATCAATGGTGGCGTTTTAGCAGTTTATGAACCATATGATGATACTTTAGCTGGCTATGACCTTGAAAATAAGGTAGATACAACTATTGCTAGATTAAATTCTTCATTAAGTAGCCTTGGTTTTAACATTACTAAACACAATAATAACATTAGAGTAGAAATTTCTAATGCTAGTTATAAAAATGTAGTAAATAAATATTCTGCATATAATGTGGACATTTTAAGTTTACTTGGAACTACTGAAGGCGTTTATTTTAGTAGCAGTAGTAGCGATGCTAAAGCTGAAGGATATGTTAGTGGCGAGTATTTAGAATCAAGCACTTTTGGTTATAGCAATCAATGGTATGTTTCTATCAACTTTACTGAAGAAGGTAAAACAAAATTTAAAGAATTAACAACAAAAATTGCAAATGGTGAGGGTGACGGAAAACTTTATGTATTTGTTGACGGTCAGTTGTATAATTCCGAAGGCTTTGATATTACAAATGGTGTTTCAAACTTAACTCTTACTGCAACTAATCAACAAGCGGCAGAAGCTTTAAGTGTTCAATTTTCTGTTCTTGCTAAACCTATGCTTTTTAACCAAGTAATTAGCGATACTATTTCTGCTGGCTTAAATAGTTCTAATGGTTCTTTCTTTGGAAATCAATCAGCATTGCTTCTTACTGCTTTAAGTTTAATTGTTGTTGCAACTTTTGTCTTCTTTTGTGTTAGATATAAAGTTTTAGGTGCTTTAGCTTGCTTGTCTATGGCAATATTTACAGTAGTTTATTCTTTCTTATTACAATCTATTCCACTTGTTTTAATGGATATGAATGGTGTACTTGGTGTTCTTGCTACTTATGTTTTATTAGTTTCAGGAATTATTACAATATTTGAAAAAATTAGAATTGAGTATTCTTCAGGTAAAAAAATACCAAATAGTGTTATGTCTGGTTTTAAAAAGAATTTACTAATAACACTTGAAAAATATGTATTTGTATTAATTCTTGCAGCAGTATTTTTCATTGTTGGATTTACACCACTTAAAACTATTGCTGTTAATGTTTTTGTTGGTTTGTTTGTTAACTATTTTACACTTTTTGTTGTTCTTCGTGGGTTATGCAAAATTTACTTACCTATAAATAGTACAAATAAAAAATTATATAGTCTAAAAAGGGAGGGCTCAAAAAATGAAATCTAGAAAGTCCCTTAAAGATATTAAATTTGACTTTTTAAAATATTTTAAACCAAGCCTTATTGCAATGCTTATTGTTGTTTTAATTGCTGGTGTTTTCTGGGGTGTGTTTGGTTTTAATAAAGGTTTAGACTTTACTGGTGGAACACAATTAGTTGTGGAATTTCCATATGATGCACAAATTCAAACAGATAAAGGTTTAAATGAAAAAGCAAATGAGTTAAAAGATATTTTAGCTGATTATGATGTAAAAATTAATTCTTTCCAAGTTCAAGGCGAAGGATATGAAAAACGCTTTGTTGTTACTTTTAAAGATAAAGATGAAAGTAAAATAGAAGATATTAGGTTTGATGTAAACAAACAATTTAATACTTCAGATCATTACAATCAATTAGTTGAAAAAGGCGAAGAATTTAAAATTTTAACTGATGACGAATATAGTTTGTTTGATATTACAAAACAAACAACAAGCCTAGAAAGTTTAATTAATGTTAATGCTGTTATTTCAACAATCTCTACTTTGTTATTTGCTTTAATTATTGCTATGATTTATGCTTTAATTAGGTTTAAAACAGTAGGCGGGTTAACCATTGTATTTGCTGGTATTGTAAACATTGTTTTAACTACAGCTTTTGTATTGCTTGCAAGAATTGAAATAAACACATATTTCTTTGCTTTACTTGGTCTTGTATTATTTATTAGTGTTTATTCTACTGCTAGTTTCTTATTCAAAATTAAAGAATGTTTAAAGAATCCTGCTCTTACAGATAAAACTAATTATGATTTAGCTAGTATTGTTGTTAAGCATAATTTATTAAAAACTATATTAGTTAATAGTTGTGCATTAATTGTTACTTTAATAGTTGGTTTGTTTGCTGTTTTAAATGTTTTACATTTATCATTAATTGCTTTTGTTGGAATTGCTGTTACAGGTGCAACTCATTTATTTGTAGTTCCAGCATTTTGGGCTACAATAAACAAAAAAAGAGAATTGTTAAAACCTGCCTTTTCTGTTAATGAAGATGATAAAAGTGCAGAAGAAATAGTAATTGAAGAAAATATCAATGATTCATCAGCTGAAGAAGTTGTTATAGAAGAAAATAAAGAAAATTAATAATATAAATATCCTTAGATGTCTAAGGATATTTTTTTTGTTTTAATATAAATTTTTAATAAATTTTAATAAAAATATAAAAAAACCTTTCTAATAAAATTATTTTGTGTTAAACTAATTAAGAAATAATAAAAAATTTAATAAAAAGGAAATTAGCGTTTAAGTTTAACTACCTGTTTATTAATTATTGAAAAAATAATTTAGTGTTGTGTTTATATTTTTAAGTTTGTGTTTTTAAGTTTTATCAATTAATTATAAAGAAGGTAGTTGAATTAAAGTTTGTTTTTTATAAGGGGGCGAACTTTATATTTTTAGTATTAAACGTGTAAAGAAGATGAGGTAATTTCGCATCTTTTAAAGTTATATAATGGTTAAGAATAAAATTGAAATTGGAATGGAAGATTCTAATGATTTTTTAGTAAAAGAAAAAAAGAAAATAGCAAGCAAGTATAATATATCTTCTATGGTAGTAGATTTATTGTTTGCCAGGGGATACACTTCCTTAGAGCAAGTAGAAAATTTTTTAAACCCAAAAGAAGAAAATTTTTATGACCCATTTTTATTAAAGGGTATGGAAAAGCTTGTAAAGAGGATAAAAAAAGCTATAGATAAAAACGAAAAAGTATTAATATTTGGTGATTATGATGTAGATGGAGTTAGTGCCAGTGCAATATTAATTAAATATTTTGCAAGTATTCAATTTTATGTAGACTATTTTTTGCCAAATAGATATGTTGATGGTTATGGACTTACAAAAGAGTCTATTTTGCATGTTAAAGAAAAATATAACCCGTCTTTAATTATTACTGTAGACTGCGGTATTTCTTGTTATGAAGAGGTAGAGTTTGCAAAAACTTTGGATATTGATATAGTTATAACCGACCACCATGATATACCAGATGTTATTCCAAATACTATTGTTGTAAATCCTAAGTTGGATAAGCAAGAATATCCTTTTAAGTACTTGTGTGGAACAGGTGTAGCATTTAAAGTAGTTCAAGCTTTAAGTGGTTTAGAAGAAGCAAAAAAATATTTAGGGATATGTGCTATTGCAACAATAGCCGATATTGTCCCTCTAAATGACGAAAATCGTGCCATTGTTAAATTTGGTATGGCAGATTTTGATAAAAATCTACCAGTTGGAATTAAAATGCTTATGAAAGATAATAAGCTTGATAGTAATTTAAATTCAACAGACATCGCTTTTAAACTTTCACCAAAAATTAATGCTGCAGGACGTATGGGCGATGCTAGTGTAGCCTTAAAACTTTATATTAAAGATGATAAAATATTATTAAAAAATACAATAGAAAATTTAAATAACTTAAACTTAGAACGTCAATCTTTGTGTAACAAGGTTTATGAAGATGTTATTGAAAGACTTTCGAAAATAAATATTGCTAACTATAATTCTATTGTATTATATAGCAAAAAATGGGATAGTGGAATTTTAGGAATTGTTAGTGCAAAGGTTGCTAATGAGTTTAATAGACCAACTATATTATTATCTGAAGTGGGTGACGAATTAAAGGGTAGTGCCAGAAGTGTAAATGATATAGATATTTTTAGTGCAATATCTAGTTTAAAAGAAGTTTTAGAGGCCTTTGGCGGGCATAAAATGGCGGCTGGTTTAACTATTAAGACAAAAAACTTCAAAGATTTTATTACAAGCCTTAATAGTTATTTAGCTGAACATTATTCCCCAAAAGATTTTCTTCCTTATAGTAATTATGACCTTGATATTAAGTGTGAACAAATTACGCCTAAATTTATTAAAGATTTAAATTTATTAGAACCATGTGGCTGTGGCAACCCAAAACCTATATTTAATTTAGTTCTTGATAATAACGCAACTGCTGTTCCTATGTCTAAACATCCAAACCACTTAAATATTTCAAATAGGAATTTAAATATTGTTGCTTTTAATTCGTATAAATATTTGCCACTACTTAGAAATTGCAATTACAAGCAAATTCAAATGGAATTTCAACTTAGTCAATATAAAAATAAAAGTTATATAAAAGGTGTTGCTAAGAATATTACAACAGGTAAGTTAGAAAGGCTTAAAAATAAAGATATAACTTATGGCGAATATCTAAAACAAGTTTATTTTAATGATAATGGTAATAAAAGATGTGAAAATTATAACAAAAATAGCCTTTTAAATTTAATTTCTACAGCTAAAGAAGAAATGTTTGGTACTCTTTTTGTTTGTTCTACTTATGAAAGTTATTCAGAGTTTTTATCTATAATTGAAGATTTTAATGCATTTCAACATTATTTGTTTGAAGTTATATCTAATAGTGGAATAAATAGCGTTGTTTTAGCACCAACAAGCTTTTCAAATTTTGGAGCTTATAAGAAAATTATTTTTATGGACCCTGTTTTGTCTAAAGGTTTTATTAATAATATTGCTAAAGTTACAAATGCTAAACTTTTTATACCAAGTTTTAAAAAAGTAGACCAAGATATTTTTAAAGGTTTATTAACAGATAGAAATTTATTTGGAAAATATTTTAAATTGCTTAGTAATTATGCTTCAACGCAAGCTAGCTTTTATAATGAAATTGATTTATTTAAAAGTTTGTTTAATATAGATAAAAAAATAAACTTTAAACAATTTATTTTTTGTTTATATACTTTTATTGAACTTAATATTTTTGAAATTGAAAGTGAAATGGAATTATATACATTAAAAGAAAATAAAAAGGTCGTTTCAAGTTTAGGGAATTCTAATTTTTATAATCAAGTTTCTTTGATTTTAAAAACCTTTTAATTTAATGTGATGATAGGTATTGAAAATTAATAGAATGTATGTCATAATAATGCATACATTCTTTATTTTTGCCTTATATTAGTAAATGAAATTAAAAGTCGAGGGATTATGGATACATTAAGTAAAACATTGAAAAATTTTTTTGATGGTGAACATATAATTGGTGAAATTGAGGCTACTAAAGATATATTAAAAACAAAAGATGAATTGTTGCATTATCTTGTAGATTTAAAAAGCTTTAGTAAAAATAAGTTTTCTGAAAAAATGTTTGCTTATCAACTAGCTTTGCTTGGTGTTGAAAAAGCTTCTATTGGTACTTTTAAAAATTTTCTTTCTAATTCATCTGCTATGCAGTCATCAGAAGAAAATACTATTTTTCTTGGAAATAGGTATTATGATAACCTTTTTAAATTTGTAACTCTTATTAGTAATATATCACACGAGACTTTTCATATTTGTCAGGATAATATAAAAGATTATAGAAAGTATAATATTGATACAGAAGAAAGAAGCATAACATCAAACTCAACAAAAATTGCAAAGATATTGGGAATGGAAGACCTTTGGCTAGTTTTTTATTATGCAAATATAATGGAAAGGCAAGCTTTTTTACATGAAATTAATTTTACAGAAAATTTTTTAACTGAAGCCCAAGATTTAGCTAAAAGTGAAAATAAACACTTATCGTATACATTAATAAAGGCCGCTTTATCGCAATATAAAAAATTTCAAGTTAAACCTATAATGAGAAAAATAGCTAAGGCAGATAAGAAGTTTATAGAGAATATTCCTAATTTATACTCTAAGGCGGATAAAAATCTAGAAAGATATATTAGTTTAATAGAAAAGAATAGAGATGGTGACAGATATTCTTTAAAAGATGTTATTTCTGAAATAAAGTTATTAAAGGATGTTAGTATCCAGAATAAAAATTATAGATATTTAAGACCATATATAGCTATAACTGGGCTATTAAGTTTTGTTCCTATAAGGGAAAGGGTAGTAGATTATTTAAATGTTATTTTGTCTTCTAGAGGTGTGACAGATGTTCTTGTAGATATATTGCTTGATAATAAAGTGCCTCTTTCACAATCAGATTTTGCTAAAATTTTTGTATGTAGTGATTATTATAAAGAAAATGGCTGCAATTTTTTAGATTCTAATTGTTTGGTTAAGCTTGATGAAGAAACTATTTGTAAAAACTTTTTAATTTCGCAAGGGCCAAAAGTTATGAAAGAAAAATTCTTCGAGTTATTTAAAGATCATGAAGATTTACTTTCTATTTTAGATGTGGATAAAATTAATAAGATGATAGATGAATATCCTAAGGAAACTATATTTTTAAAAGGTAAATCGTTTGAAGGTACTAGCCAAATACTTTATTATACCTTAGATACTTTAATAGATGGTGGTATTATAGAAGAAGATGATTTTGCCTTAGCAAAAATTGAAATTGCAGATAATTTAGTAAATATTATAAGACATTTTGATTATCCAACACCAGATAATAATGAGTATTTACTTGCTCTTTATAATTTTATTGAAAACCCATTTGAAAAACAATTTGAGGTAGAGGACGAATTTTCTGAATTATCTAGTATGCATGATTATCATTTAAGTGAAAAACTAGCTGATTATATTGCTAGCCAAAGGCAAGAAGACCAAGAATGTATATGTTTGGAAAAATAAAAATAGGCCATTTATGATGGTCTTTTTTTTATGTTCAATATAAACAATTTTATTTACTTGCTATTTAAATTTATTATTTTTTATGGTAAAATTTTTATGTTAGGAAATAAGTATGAGTTTTATTATTAATGATATTAAAGATTATTTTAAAAAAGATGAAGACAACTTTGTAATGCCTGCAAGTAATAATGAAATTTATCAAAAAGCTTTAGTAAGTAAGTTTGACAAGGCAAATTCAAGTAAAACTTTTAAAGAATTTCAAAAGGGTGTAATATCTATTTTACTAACGCAATTAGGTTTTACAAAAGGCTTAGATATTTTTTATAAAAATTTGGATGATGTATTAGGATATTATTATGACAAGTCGGGGGACATAACTTTTAACAATAAATTATTTAAAACTAAAAATAATTTAGGCTATTTATTATTAACAACTTCTCATGAAATGAAACATAAGCATCAGGCAGAAAAGCTGAATAAAGAAATAAAACATTTTTCAGATAATGAAAATTCAAGATTTTCTCATGTATATAAATATATCAGCTCATTATGTGGGTTAAACCCAAATGCTTTTTATAACACCAGTAAAATGGAAATAGATGCGGAAATGTTTAGTGCTAATTTTACTGTTGACTTTTTACAAAATTTTAAATTAATTAGTCAAAGTTTATACGGGAATAAATATGATGACTATTTTGACAAGCAAATTACGACAATGAATTTATATAGAGATTGTAAAAATACTTTTTATAATGCTTATTCTTATGGTTTTTTAAGCAGGCTCCCGCTTATTTGTACTAATTGTTCTAGTGCTTTTAATAATTGTTATGACATAACGCGTGATTTAATGAAAGGTGGGAAATTATCTTATTTCCAGCAAGCTTCGCTTAACTTTGTAATAAGTAAAATGAATGGTGATTACCCTATAAAAAATCAACAACAAATGTTTAGCATATTAGCTGATTTGCTTGCTGTTTGCCCTGTAAGAGCTAATGTTGAGAAATATATCCACTTAGCTATGCAAAGTAATACAATAGCGGATAACTATTTAGCCTTTGATGAATTATTAAAAAGTGTTCCTGTACTTAAAAGTGATGTAACTAGATTTTTTATAAGTAATTATTTTGTTAGCAATAAAGATGTTAAAATTCCTTTTTCTACTTTGGCTATGATTGAAGAAAGTGAGTTAGCTAAAAACTTTGTAATGTGCTATGGTAAAGAAAAAGCAATTTCATTATTAAAACAATATAAACACGAAAACACATTACATTTAAGTGATATAGATGTTGATAAAGTATTTTTATATCTTGAAAATTCTTCTAGTGAAAAAATTATTATTAACAATAAGGTGTATGATAATTGCTGTGATGTGTTGGAAGATGCAGTAGATAAAATAATTAAAGAAAGAAATTTCGACGAAAGTGCGAGAAAAACCTTAATGGTTGAAGCTAATTTGCAATTATCTTATTTAATAACGCACTTTGGGAATGTAGGTTATAACAATGCTGAATTTTTAAATGCAATAACAAATTTTTATAATTGCCCTATCGAAGAAGTTTTTCAAAATGAAGAAGAAATTGACGATGCTCCATATGTGTATGATGAAAAAGTGGCTGTTAATATGGGTAATTTTTTAAGGGCATACAGGGAACAACCAAGAGGCATAATAAGATCTTTTTCAGACATTGAATATCAACTAATAGATGAAGATGGTATACCTTATGCTCAAAAAGAAAAAGAATTATTAGAAGTTTTAAAAGAGTTAAATTTAGAGTATGAACAAGCATTAAACGAAAGTGGTTCTAATATAAAACCTAAGTTTAGAATATCTGAAGATCACGATGTTGAAGAAGATTTGCCACTTGTTAATGAGTTTAATCAATAGTTTTATTTAGGTATATATTTTTTAAAAAAATTAAATAATTAAAAGTTAAAACAAATAATTAGGAGACAATATGGATCAAGTTTTTGAATACTATAAGAATAAAAAGGGTGGGGTTTTAGATAACGGCGCAACTTTTATTTCAGACCTTAACTCTAAAGACAATTCTGCAGATGTTTCTTTAGTAAGACAAGTTGAAAAAGATAAATTTGAAACTATAGATAGTAAGAATGTTCAACTAAATGGGGAACAAGCCGTTTTTGTAAACGATGCAACAGAAGGTATTCAAATTACAACTATTTTTAATTTAAGTGAATAGTTTTTGTTAAATTGTTATTGACAAATATTAGTAAAAGTAGTAATATTTAGCAGTACCTAGGCGAAGTTATGCGCGATTAACTCCAAAGTGAACGGTGGCTTTGTTTATGGCAAATATATAAAAGGAGTAGAAATAATGGATAAAAATCAAAAACAAGAATTAATTAAAAATTTTGCTAGAGATGAAAAAGATACTGGTTCAACAGAAGTTCAAGTAGCTATCTTAACAGAAAGAATTAGACATTTAACAGAACATCTTAAAGCAAATCCAGCAGACAAACATTCAAGACGTGGAATGATGCAACTTGTTGGACAAAGAAAAGGTCTTTTAAAATATCTTGAAAATGAAGATATTGAAAGATATAGAGATTTAAAGAAAAAATTAAACATCAGATAATTTTAAAATTAAATAGCGGGTTAAATAACATTTTTACAAGTGTTATTTGCCGCTATTTTTTTTGAAATATTAATAAGGTGAATATACTAAAATATTTATTAATTTTAATTTTTTTTAAAGAATATAACGTTTTTTATTAACAAGGTTTAATAAAAGGTTTTATAGATATAATATAAAAATAAGGAGAATAAAATGAGTAATAATAATTTCGTTTTTGAAACTGAAGTTGGTGGAAGAAAGTTGACTGTTGAAACAGGCAAGTATACTGAACAAGCTAATGGTATGTGTTGGGTAAGGTGCGGTGAAACTGTTGTTCAAGCTAGTGTTACTATGGCTAATGCTCCAAGAGATGGCATTGACTTTTTTCCATTAGGCGTTGATTTTGAAGAAAAAATGTATGCAGTTGGTAAAATACCTGGTGGATTTAAGAAAAGGGAAGGTAGACCAAGTGATAAAGCTATATTAACTTCACGTTTAATTGATAGACCACTTAGACCTCTTTTCCCAAAAGGTTTTTATAATGATGTTGCTGTTGTATGTACAGCTCTTTCAGTAGACCCTGATATTGCTCCAGAACCACTTGCTATGTTGGCTTCATCTGTAGCTCTTTCGATTTCAGACATTCCATTTGCTGGACCTACAGGTTCTGTTGTTGTTGGTTGTATTGATGATAAATTTATTATTAATCCTAACCTTGAAGAAAAAGAACAAAGTGAAATGCACGTAACAGTTAGTGGAACTGATGAAGCTATTTTAATGGTTGAAGCAGGTGCTAAAGAAGTTAGTGAACAAAAAATGCTTGATGCTATTATGTTTGCACATGAAGAAATTAAAAAATTAATTAAGTTCCAAAAAGATATAGTTGCAAAAATAGGAAAAGAAAAAAGAACAGATTTACCTATTTTTGTTGCTGAAGAAGAAGTTGATAAAGCTGTTAGGGCTTATGCAAGTGAAAAACTTGATTATGCTCTTGATACTTTTGATAGAGAAGAAAGACAAAATAGACAAGACGAACTTAACAAAGAAGTTTTTGAACACTTTGCTGAAATTTACCCTGATAAACAAAAAATGATTGGCGACATTATGTATAAAATGACAAAAGAAAAAGTTAGGGCAAAGATTTTAAATAAAGGTGTTAGACCAGACGGCAGAAAATTAAAAGAAATTAGACCTATTTGGTGTGAAGTTGGCGTTCTTCCAAGAGTTCATGGTAGCGCAGTATTTACACGTGGACAAACTCAAGTTTTAAATTGTTGTACATTAGGCACTATTGCTGAAGTTCAAAAACTTGAAGGCTTAGATGATGAAGATGCAAAAAGATATATTCACCACTATAACATGCCACCATACGCTACCGGTGAAGCAAGACCTTTAAAAAGCCCTGGTAGACGTGAAATAGGTCATGGTGCTTTAGCTGAAAGAGCTTTAGAACCTGTTGTTCCAAGTGAAGAAGAATTCCCATATGCTTTAAGACTTGTTAGTGAAGTGTTAAGCTCAAATGGTTCTTCATCTATGGCTAGTGTTTGTGGTTCTACACTTTCACTTATGGATGCGGGTGTTAAAATTAAAGCTCCTGTTGCTGGTATTGCTATGGGCTTAATTAAAGACACAGAAAGTAATAATGTTGCTGTTCTTAGCGATATTCAAGGTTTAGAAGATTTCTTAGGAGATATGGACTTTAAAGTTGCTGGAACTGAAAAAGGTATTACTGCTATTCAAATGGATATTAAAATTAAGGGTATTGATAAAAATATTTTAACAACTGCTCTTGAACAAGCAAGGGAAGGCAGAATGCATATTCTTGGTATTATGCTTGATACTATTAAACAACCTCGTGAACAACTTTCAAAATATGCACCAAAAATTATTACATTTAACATTGACCCAGATAAAATTAGAGATGTTATAGGCTCTGGCGGAAAAGTAATTAACAAAATTATAGAAGAAACTGGTGTTAAAATTGACATTGATGATGACGGTAAAGTATTTATTGCTACACCAGATGACGAAATGGCAAATAAAGCAAAACAAATTATATTAAATATTGCAGAAGACTTTGAAGTTGGTAAAACTTACGAAGGTAAAGTTGTAAGAATTATGCAATTTGGTGCTTTTGTTGAATTTGCTCCTAATAAAGACGGAATGATTCATATTTCAAAACTTTCAAAAGAAAGAGTTGAAAAAGTAACTGATGTTGTAAACGTTGGTGATAAAGTTAAAGCTGAAGTTATTAAAATTGACGACAAAGGCAGAGTAGACTTAAAACTTATTGAAAAATTATAAGATTTTAAATTTATATAAATAAAAAACAAGACTAAAGAATTTTTTAGCCTTGTTTTTTTGTTAATAAATTTTTAAAATTGTTTAAGATTATTAATTATAATAATTTAAAATGGGCATTTTAAAGATTTGTATGTTATTTAATAATAAGTATTAACTATTTATTATCCTTTATTATTTATTGTGTTTGTTCTGTATCAGTAGGTTGCTCTATATTATTTGTTTTTAGATTTTTTATACTATCATAATAAAAACTATCACTTGGTGATATGTATTTATCTAATTTTTCTTCAATCAAATACCGAGCGTTATCTACAAAGTCTTCACTATACTCTGAAAAATCTTTTGTATCTATAGGTATAGATGCTTCATCATCTATTTGTTGACCGTTTATAAGCTCTCCTTCTTCTGTAAGATTGTAATGGTAAAAACCTGAATAATTGATGGATACATCTTCTTCGTTTTCAGTTTTTAACCAATGTGCATCTGCTTTAAAAACATGGGGTTGGCCATTTTCATCAAATAGTATGTTAGTAGATTGTGTAATAAATGTTTTATCTTCGTATTTGCCTTTTAATATTCTTTTTAAAGATTTATCATTATATAAAGAAGGGCTGTCAATACAGAGCCAAATTTTATCTTCAGTAAAATCTGTATATATGTCTAAATTTTTAGTTTTTATAGTATAATATTCATGCTTTGTAAAAAGAAAGGAAGAGATCAATGAAAAAATCAATCAAAGATTTAGGTGACATTCAAGGTAAAAGAGCTCTTGTTAGAGTTGACGTAAATGTTCCTTT
>CALATF010000064.1 GCA_937891595.1 uncultured Clostridia bacterium | reverse complement strand
TTCCATCTAAAGTTTCTGTATAGTACTCTACTGTATATTTTGTATCGCCATTTGCTTCCCAAGTTGCTGTGTATTCTCTATTTCCTGTGCTTCCTTTTGCTATTGTTACTTCTTTTGTTGCTTTATCTAATCCAGTTCCTGTCCAGCCTAAGAATGTGTATCCTTCTCTTGTTGGGTTGATTAGCTTAATTTCTTCGCTTTCTACTGTATATTTTTCAGGATTTGTTCCTTCTACTTTTCCATTATTTAAATCGTATGTAATTGTGTATTCTTTTGCTGTTCTTTCTTGTTTTGCTGTTATTTCTACTGCTTTTGCTGGCATTGTTACTTTTGTTGTTTTTTCTTGTGCGTTTTCTAGTATTCCAGCTTCGTTTGTTTCCCATACAAAGTTTGAGTATGTATATCCTTCTTTATTTTCAGCTACTGCTGTTATTTCTACTACTTCTCCATATTTATATGTGCCTGCTCCTGCTACTGATTCTATATAATCGCCTTTTACTAGTGTTAATTCATATGAATTTCTTGTGTAGTATACTTTTAATACTAAGCTTTCATCTGCTTTAATTGTTCCTTCTACTTTTCTATCTTGATGATTTTCATTCTCTGTAAATCCTTCGAATGCTTTTATCTCTGCTGTTGCTTTAGTATCTGTTTCGCCTTTTAATTCTTTTGTTTCTTCTAATTTATAGTCACCTTTTAAATCTTCTAAGTAATACTCTACTGTATATTTTGTATCTTTGTTTGCTTCCCATGTTGCTGTGTATTCTCTGTTTCCTGTGCTTCCTTTTGCGATTACAACGTCTTTTGTTGCTTTATCTAATCCTGTTCCTGTCCAGCCTAAGAATGTATAACCATCTCTTGTTGGGTTGATTAGTTTAATTTCTTCGCTTTCTATAGTATATTTTTCAGGGTTTGTTCCGTCTACTTTTCCATTATTTAAGTCGTATGTAACTGTGTATTCTTTTGCTTCTCTTTCTTGTTCAGTTTGTGGCTTCATCATAGAAGCTTTATTTTTTATTTGTCGTCCTACTCCCATAATTCTACTTGCTAATTCTACAGCTTTTTCACTTTTTATTATTCTATTTTCACTATTTACTTTGTTTACGTATTTTTCAAATTCTGTCATATTTACCTCTTTTAAATTTAACCTTTATAAATTTTATAAACAATTTAATTACATAAAAAAATCATTGTCAGGTGTAGGACTAAATAAAAATTCTTTCACTTTATCTACAGCCATTTGTGCAAAGCTTTTTGGTTGAGTTTCTTCTTTCATTTCAACCACATTTGCTTTATTATCATCTACTTCACTTTCTTCCGTTTCATCACTAGGTTTAGATGTATCTATAATATTATCTGAGTTTAATGCGAACAAATCATAAGAATCATTAAAAGTATTTTCTAAGCTACCTAATCTCATAGCAACTTCTCTGCAAACCATTAATGCTGGCAAGCTTCTATAGTTAGAATTGAAATTAAAGTTAGTAAACTTTCCTTTTTCATCTCTCATTGTGCCAGATATTTCGTAATTTGGATAAATAGAATTCTCTTTTACTAATATATTAGAATAAACTAATTGACTTTTACCCTTACCATTTACATCCACTAAACTAAGACCTTCATAATTTACACAACTTACAAGGTAATTTTTTGCTTCTTCTTCACTTATTGAAAATTGTGTTTTTTCGATAGAACCATTTTCAGTGTAAACGGTATTTCTTTCAGAGCCATCAGATAAAATTTCTCTTTTAATTTTACCTTCAGGAAATTCTTCTATTCGCGATAAATATTGTTTATACAAGTCTTTATATAAAGCGGTTGTTGCCTTATCAAGTTCTTTTTCTGCTCTCTTTATAGGGTCAACACTATGTGGTACTATGTGGGAAAGCAATCCTACCCCAAAATCTTTTATACCCTCAACAACTTCCTTTACTTTATTACTTCTGTAATCTTTTCTTTCTTCTTTATTAAACCAATCAATTCTTTGTTGAATATCCTCTGATTCTTCTTCCAAAGAAATCTTTAATTTTTCAATCATACCCATACTAACCTCTTAAATATTTTTAATGTATTAGCTTATTAATTATTAATAAGGACCATCTGGAACGCTACCATAACCAAAAACAAAATCTTCTACTTTATCTTTAATTTTTCCAAAAAATGAACTAGGTTTTGCTTCTTCGGCAGTTTCTACTTTGTCACTTGAACTTGTTTCTTCGTTTTGACTAAATTGTTCGTCATCTTCAGCTGGCATTGTTAAGTCTATAATATTTTCAGGGTTTGAAGAAAATTCTTCTAAACATTCATTAAATGTTCGTTCTAAACTACTATATCTTAATTGAACATCAAGTCCTAATTTCCAGTGATGCATATCTGCTGTGGAATAAGCAGGATATTCAAAGTTTGTAAAATTGCCTTTAGTATCTCTAATAGCGCCTGAAACATTAAGCTTAAGTACATCTGGCCCTTCTGCAACAGTAATTGAAGAATAAACTAACTGATTTTTACCATTACAATTAATATCAACCAAACTAAAGCCTTCATAACTTGTTTTGCTTGTTAATCTGTTATTAATATCTTCTTCAGATAACAAATGTTCTGTCTTTTCTATAGCGCCATGTTTTGCATAAACAGTTGTCATTTGAGAGCCATCTACTAAAGTTTCCTTTCTAACTCTACCCTCTAAATAATAGCCTGATTGTCTTTCAAGATAGGCTTCATAAGCCCTTTGGTTTTTTAATCCTAAAGTAACTGCTTCAGCTTTCCTTAGTAGCTTTTCTTCATAATCAGGAATGATAGCTCCCTTAATACCATTTATTACATCTTTTACCTTTTGGCTTCTATATGTTTTCCTTTCATTTTTATTAAATTCATCAACATGATTTTGTAAATTGCCAATAACTGGTTTGTCAGAACCGCTCATATTATTCTCCTTAATAAACATAATATCAGCGATATTTTATTATACATATTAATCAAAGTCAATACCCGCCTTATTTTATTGTTCAGATTATACAACACAAAATAATACATAAATATTTTTTCACTTTATAACAGCTATAATAAACACTAATAAAAGAGTATTATTATTCATCAAATATTTAAGTTGACAAATCATTGAAAGACTTATACAATACCTTTGTTAATATAATTTATGCTAATGTGGCTCAGTGGTAGAGCACTTCCTTGGTAAGGAAGGGGTCGCGGGTCCGATTCCCGCCATTAGCTCCATTTTTTTATTTTAATCGGAGAAACTTTTGAAAAAAATATTAATTATTGATATAGATGATGTTTTAGTTGATAGTTATATGTTTATCATGTTAAACAAGTTTTTAGGTACAAATTATAAGGAAACAGATTTCTCTAATTATTATCTTGAAGACGCAATTAAAGATCCTAAACGATTAGACGAATATTACAATTTTATTTTTACTCAAGATATGTATAAAGATATTCCTATAAAAGAAGGAGTTCAAGAAGTCTTACCTAAGTTAAATGAAAAATATGATTTGTATTTATGCACAGACTTTTTAATTCCTAATTACGAATGGCAGGGCGATAAAGAATTTATTAGTAAGTTCAATATGTTAAAAGAAAAGTTTTCATATCTTAATCCAAAACAATTTATTTTTATGAGAAAAAAACAATTATTACACGCTGATATAATGATAGATGATAAACCAACTAATTTTGGTAAATATATTAACAAAAAGCTAATGTTAACTGCATATCATAATAAATCAATTACAAAAGACGAGTTAAGCCAACAAGGAATTACGCGAGTAAATTCTTGGTATGAAATTGCTGGTTTATTATTATAGGTAAAAATCTTTATGCTTTGTTTTTAATAAAAATTAATTCATTCAAAAAAATTACGTAGTAATAAAAACCTAGAAGCGAACCTTGTGGTCTTCTTATACAAAAAGGCAGATAGTCCAAAGTCGGGCTACCTGCCTAATTTTTTTTTAAAACATACAAAAATTAACCCCTTAAGTGAAATTATTTTTTAGAATATTTATCTTTTGACACACTAAAATATTAAAAACTATTTATTTTTTAGGTTCGTTACTTTAAATTATATTCTTTTATTAATTGCATATCTCTGTTATAAACCCATATATATTTTATTTTTGATTTAAATTGTTTAAATTTTGCAACTGCTAATTGAATTGACTTATCTAAAATATCAGTTGTGCAAAGAGTAACGTGAGGAATATATTTTCTTTCTTTTCTTTTTTCTAACATATAATTATTTAGTTCAAGATTAAAGTATAACTTTAATTCCATTAAACGTTTTTTGTTATAAGGTTCAATAAATAATGTTTCGTTGTTAAAAGTATTTAAATGTTTAAATTCTACATCAAAACTATATATCTTATCCACTACAACATCTAACTTATCTATAAATTCTTTTTGATTTTTACAATTATACAAATCAATAGTTATATGTGGTAACCAATTCCTTTCTCTATCAACAATTCCATTGTTCTTTAAATAATCCTTAATACTTTGTATATAGTTTTTAGATTTAATATCAAACCCATACTGCAATACATAATCATACATGACTTATTCCCCATAAAATTAATTGATAATATTATAATATAAAATGAAAAGATTTTCTACTTTACTTTCAAAAAAATGTTAAAACATTCTTAAAAAAATTTAACAATTAGCTTTATTTAATTGCTTGATTAAAGTTTGTTTTTAATGTGTTCTACTCTATTTTACTTAAAAAATTTATTATTAAAACAAAAACCCATTAGAAATAACTAATAGGTTTTTATTATTTTATTCTCCACTTGGTAAATAATGGGCATAAATTATTATATCTTCTGTTGGTTGAATATATTGCTTATAAACTTCATAATCATATTCAAAAATAGGCAACATAGACATATAATAATAAGTTTCTGTAAATTCCTCAGGCAATTCACTATTTGTATACCAAGTATTAAAATAATAACCATCTTTTTGTGGAATAGGTTGATGTTCTGGGAAAGTAAAGTAATTTTTTACATTTTCTTCAATATCAATTTGTGCTTGTACCTCTGTGTCAAACGTTCCACCTTGAGTGTCTATTATAAACTTAAACATTTTATTTCTATAAATGTTAATTTTAAATGAAACAACTTCTTCTCCATTACTATTTTTAACTAAAATATAATAAATATTTTCGCCAACATTTAAGTTTACATTTGTAGAAAATGCTGAAGCATAATCGTTTGTTGTATTTGCTTTAATTGTTACGTTTTCTGTTTTAACAAAGGTAGCTAAATCTAAACTAGCTTGACTATTTCTAACGTTATAATTATATGTTTGTGTTTTATCATCATAAATCAAGCCTTCAACATCATTTTTTAATTCTGCACCAAATTTTGTTTGTATAACAAATATAGAATTGTCTTCTTGCAATATATTTTTTAAAGTATTTGCAAGGTGATAATCTTGATTACCATAATCTTCAATAAACTTTTCAAATTCAGGTTGAGTAAAATCAAGTTTTAGAGTAACACTATTTGCTTGAATATTGTTATATCTTAAATCTAAAACATTTTTGCCTATATTAACTACAATATCTCCTGTTGCAACAATATCGTTAAGCCAAAGATATCTATCAAAATTTATAGCATCTATAGTTAAGTCCCCATTAATATACAAAGCAATATCTTCAAATCCCCATTGAGAACCATCCGGAAAGCTAAGCTCTGTAAGATTAGATAAACTTAAATCCGCATTGTAATTTAACTTACATCTAGAAAAATCAATTTTTTGCATTGTTGTTGGAAAATCAATTCCATTTGTTTCAAGTTCAAAAGTTTCAAACTGCAACCCTGTTAAGCCTTCATTAACAACAATGTTATCAATTTTATGCTTTCTTAAACTTAAGTTGTCATTTTTTAATGAACTAGATAATGAGTACATCTTTGCATACTTAGAACTTATAGTTAAATTTTCAATTTCTTTAAAATATTTAATATTAATATTAAACCAAGTATTATCTAATTCTTCCCTATATTCAGGCAATAAGTTGTCTATAATGTTTAAATTTTTAATTTCAAATAAACAAGGTTCATAACTTTCTATATTATAGCTTTCTTCAAGATTATAATATTCCATCATTCCTGCAACACAAATATTGTCTAGCATTGAAGTATAAGGGTCTTCTATTATAACATTTATGGTGTTAGCATAAAACAAAGCATTTGAATATAAATCTTCTGCTAAATTTCTTTCTGTATTAGTAAACATTTCAGAAGCAGGGGTTTGACCTTTGCCAACAGCTTCCCAGCTACGATTAACAATATTTATTGCATAATCTTCACCAAAGAAAGGCTCATAATCTTTAATAGCAATTAAATATTTTGTAACTTCATTATCTTGTGCAATATCGTTAACACGTCTTATATTTAAATAAATATTCCCATTTTCTTCTTTTGAAAATAAAGGACTTTCATCACCTATAACAAGTTTTTCTATATCAAATTTTTCAACATAATTATTATTTTTTGGGTCCCTTACATCTATTAAGCTAAATTGAGTTTGCTCTATATATTCAAGAGGCAACTCGTAATATCTATCTTTAATAAGTGGTAATTCTTGTGGCACTGGAGTATCTTGAACTTTTACCCATGCGTCATATGTTGATTTTTCTATTAACAATTTTTCAACACTATTAGGAATAATAATTTTACTTACATTAGGTGAAACAGACATTCTTTCCCATAAAAGTGCGGTAACATTACCTGGAATGGTTAAAACATCTTTTTCTGTTGTATTTCTATAATCTAAGCTTGTTAAAACACCATTTTCTACAATAAAAACAGGTGCAGGAACTTCAAAGTCAGCCATATCCTTCATAAATTCTTGCATTTTTAAATTTATTTTTTCAACGTTAATTGAATTAGTGAAATTTGATTTTGCAACAACAATTTCTTCATTATGTTCTGTCGGATTATCCATGTTTACTAAAATATTTTTGCATGCTATAGTTATATCTTTATCTGTTAAAGCATAAGAGTTAACACCATCTGAAATTAAAACATTATAACTTTCAATAACATTTCCTGACCCATCTACCTTGTTTACTAAATCATATTGTAAATCAATAAAATTTTTCTGGCTATCTAAATAAGTAAAGGACAAGTATTTCATGTCAGCTGTATATGTAACAAGGCTTGCATTAAAATTAGTTTGGTCTACATAATTTAAAGTAACATAACTATACGAGTCGCTTATGAAAATATCATTTTCAAAAAACTCTTCATAAATTGACATTGAAATAGTGGTGCTATCTTTATTTATTGTAAAATATGAATCATAATACACCCAAGAATCGTCTTCATTGAAAATAGGTTCTTCAAAATATTTAATACTAGAACCATAAAAAGATGTAGCCCCTATTTCTTCTGTTAAAACTTCACCACAACCTATAGGCAAATAGAAAAGCTGGCTGAACATAGCTTCCCTGTATTGAGATAAATCTTCTACGCTTTCTTTATATTCATAGTTTTTAACAATTTGTTGAATTTGGTTAACATAGTTTACATTACTATTTGTTGTTAAAACAACGTTTTTCCTATTATTAGAAAGCATTGCTGGATTTGCGCCAAAACTATCTTCCCTATAAGACTGAATAATATTTGTTGCTATTGTTTTAAATTCCAAAAGTTCAGAGTTCTTTGGTCCTTCTGGTGGTTTTTGCCCACAAGCAGATATAAAAAACAAAAAAGGCAACATTAAACAAAATATTAATAAAGATAAAAACGATTTCTTCTTCATGTCATACCCCTTTAAATTTATAATAACAAAATTATACCAAATTAAAATAAATTTGTAATGTCTTTTTATTGTTTTAATTAGTACTAATTAATCACTTTTTTAATGTATTTATTTTATTAGTCAAAACAACCAAAAAAATATTTAAATATTGAAAACACTTTCTACGTATGATAAAATTCAACTAAGAGAAAGGAGTTTTAATTATGGCCAAAGAAAAAAGCTTAGTACAGCAATATTTAGAAAAAATTAATTGTGAAAAAACTTTACCAAAAGCAGCAATAGAATCATATGACTTAAACAGAACTGGCCTATACTCTGTTAAACCTGCAGATTATTTAAAATTACCTGATAGGGTTGGAGGCAAATCCAAATTATATGGATATGAAAAATGTGTTCCTAATAGACGTGCTTTAAAAAATGAGTTAATACCTGAAGTATACAACCCTACATATTTTAGAGATTTCCCTGGCGGAGTATTGCAAGCTCAAGACAAAATTGTTGCTAACTTTGCACTACAATTATACTCAACCCCATTAAGTAGCTATGGATATATAGACGAAACCACACCAGCAGTTTTAGGCTCTGCCACAAACGATTTAGAGTGTTTGTTCAACCCTGTTTCAAAAAATTTAGTTCAAAGTAAAAGACTAGATTATGCTTTGAATGAATTAGGTTGCCATTATGAAATTAACAGTTTTAAAGATTATCAAGATTTATTACAAAATCCTGCTATTGTTAAAAACTTCTCTGCAAAATGCTTAATGCAATTAGGAATTGATATAGTTATTGCTTTAGCTATTGGTGAGACCGATCCAAACTCTAGAAATCACATTTTACTTAAAAACGAAAAAGGGCAATGGGACATGGTCGTAAGAATAGACGCAGAAGCTAATACTTTTATTAACGACATGGATAATTCAAGGTCTGGAAATAAAGTTGTACCAAAAGGAATTTATACAGCAAATGAAACTAGAGATGAATTTTTGAAAAACATCAGCGATAAAGGCCAAGACATAGACTGGAATTTATTTAAAAACTTAGTTCTAGCTGGAAAAGAAATGTTACGTAGAACAAATGTTGATAATAAACTTACAGCTGCTTATTTTATGAATTCAGGTAAAGTAAATACAAATCAATTTTTAACAGAAAATAGATACCTTTCAAGATATAACGAATTAGCAAGCACAGAATTCCCTAGCAAGGTTATAGAAAGAGCGGATAGATTTTTTGACAACGTTTTAAATGCCTTAAATCACACCTCAACCTTTAACCCACTTTTCATTGAAAAAGACTCAAATTACCCAGGACTTATTTTGCTAGATGAAAAACAAATTGAAATACCATTTGTTCAACAATGTTTAGACGCTAATAATAATGATATTACTTTAGATGTTCTTGACGATATTATAAAAATTTCCGCTAAAGCAGAAGTTCCTACTTTTGGCGAGACTGGGCCAGGAGAAAACTTAGTACCTGCTAATGTCGGTACTCAAGAAGCTATTCAATAATTAATTACAAATAAAAAAGAAGTTCTGGAATAGGACTTCTTTTTTTGTTAAACAGCGTAAAAAAATAATTATTTTATAAATAAATTAATTAATTTTAAGCAATAATTATTAATATTAATTAAATATCCGTTAGTTCATTACTAGCAATTTTATGCATTTCTTCATAGTTTTGTATTTCCAGTTCTTTTCTAATTTTTCGCTGTTTGAACATAACCATAAATTTAACAGGGTTTGCTATCATAAGTAATATTAACAAAACTTTAAATACAATTATATTTGCAAATAACCCGCTTAATAACAATAACACATAAGCTATCACCCTACTTAAACAAGTAAGCATTTCTATAGTTAGCTGATGCTCTACTATAAACTGCCTTTTGCCTATATGCTTAATAATCGCATCCCTTTCGCTACTACCAAAATAATCGGAAAAATAAATTGCTACAGTTAGTAAAAAGTTAAAAATTATCAAGGTGATTTCATTTAACCACAATGCAAGAACAATACTTGATATTAATGGTAAAAAGCCTATAACATAATAAACTACAAGTTTATTTAAATTTGGTTTACTATCGTATAATTTAAACAACATCAGTAGTACCATAGTTATAACAGAAGATATAGAAGTAAATAATCCTAAGCCAACATTAGTTTTGAATGCATATAAAATTAAAACGGTTAAAACAAGCTTATAAGTATTTTTAACGCCTGATAACAATGCATTAATATATGTATATCTTATTTTACTAAATGCTTGTTTATCTTGAAATAAATCTTTAAAATAAGTTGCCAAATGCAAATTATTCCCTTTTCTTTTATGTGATAAAATAAAGAATGAAATAACTAATTGAATAAGCGTAATTGCAACCATATAAATAGAAATATTAGCAAAACTTGAACTATCTATCAACACCCCTAAAATTGTTGGAACTACAATTTTTACAACACTAACGCCTATAACTGTTAACATATTGTATTTTTTAATTGAAGTTCTATGAGCATATTCATTTTTCATAACAAAGTAGCCGGCATAATACAAGGCATTAGAAACGCCACATAAAGCTCCAACAAGTATTACCCATTTAGATATTGTATCTGCCCAAAAAACAAGACACACAACTAAAATTAAATTTACAACAATTCCTGATTGTAAAAAAACAGTTCTATTACTTCTCTTGACTAAAAAACTAATTAAAAAATAGAAAATAGCATAACAAATATATTGAGATATATAAAATATGGCCGAATTAAAAAGCCCCGAGCCTAAAATATTATCTGCGGTAATACTAATAATGTGGGAGGTTAAAAAAGTATTAGTAAAAAGTTCCATTACCCCACGAAACAAGTGTATTGAAAATAAACATTTTTGATTTCTATTTAACTTTGCCATAGTCTATTACTCCCTCTTTTGCAACTTGTTAAAAGGGCTTTAAAAATATAAAAAGCCCGTTAAAAAATGGGCTTTTCATAAAATAAAAAAATATTAGCTTTTAAAATATTATTTATAATTACACATACAAATAGGCAAATAATAAAAAAACAGTTTAAAAAACTAGACCTTTTATTTTTAACATTTTGACAAAATAAAATGTTGTTTTTCATTAATTACCCTCTTTAGATTATATCTATAATAAGATTACAATAAACATTTGTTATTTTCAAGTACTATTGTAAAATTTATTATAACAAACAACAATAATTAAATTGTTTTGTTAAAATTGCACAATTTACGCTAAGTATTTTTTTATTGATTTGCTAGATATTAAGTGTTATTATTAATTTGTTAATTAGATAAGGTGATTTAAAAATGAAAGACAAAGACTTTTTTATGAATATTTTCCTTTTTGTTTGGCCTAAATGCAGAATGAAATGTAAATATTGCCTTGAAAGCAATACAAATAATTATGAAAAATTTGATAAAGAAAAAATACTTTCTATTTTAAATATTTTTGCCAAAGAAAAAGTTGCTAGGGTGTGGCTAACTGGTGGCGAAGCTACCTTGTGCCCTTATATATTAGAATACATAAAATTATGCAAACAAAACAATATAGATGCTCGTTTTTCAACTCAAGACGGGTTAGCATTAAACCACTTAGCGAAAGATTTATATGATATAAACATTCAACTAAGTTTAAATGGAATTTATAACTTTCATGACGATATAACACAAATTAAAAATTCATTTTTAGATATTGAAAATGCTGTAAAAAATATAAATAAAAATTTCAGCGACCACAATATAAATTTTAGTGCAAGGTTTATTTTGCGACTAGATTATATTGAACATTTAGACGATTGTATTAACTGGTGCATAAATAATAATATTAAAAAAATTTATTTGTCTAACATTTCAAACAGTGGCAAAGGCAAAAGCTTCGTAGAAAAAAATAATAGAATATCCAAACAAGAATTTAATGATATTTTAAAATCTTTACACAAAAAATATGGTGATATAATACAAATTAACGAAAAGCATAATGGTAAACAAGGGGATTTATGTGGAGTTTACCCAAACGGAGATGTTTACATTCGCCCAGTTAATTTTACAACTGACGGAAAATTATATTTAGGCAATTTATTCAAAAAAAATCCTAAAGAAATTTATAAAAATTTTAAACAAAACTATCCCGATTTACACTTAAATTATTTAAAAAAAATTAATACAGACGGCACACTATAAAACATTATTTAAAAATATTATCAAATTTAATTTATAAAAAAGTAAAGCTCTTGAAAATTTCAAGAGCTTCTTTTTATTTAAATTTAAAGAAATTAAAAATATTTGACAACCTATTTTGTTTCTTTTTTTGAATATTTATTTGATTTTGATATTGAATAGCCAAATTTAAAGCAGTAAGCGGGACGTCTTTATTCTGTTCAAATATTTGTGGCAAATACTCCTCTGTTATAGGGTGGGTTAAATTATCATTCCCTATTTCTATTGTATATGACGGTATTTTTAAAGTACGAATGCACCAGTCTTTGTAACCCCCAGCACTATTTTCAGTAAATAACAATGGATAAGAAGTTAAATTAGAAAGCTGTTCTCCTATTAATCTATCTCTATTTATATCTGCTTGTGTTTGCCCTTTAAACCCATAATAAATAACTTCTCCCTTAGAATGGTAAGATATTGTTAAACTTGGTTTATTTTTTAACGTAAAATCAATTAATGAATTTACTTCCCTTTCACTATTACTGTAAAACCCTATAAAATCTTCTGGACATGGGCATTTTACATTTTGGGCTCCCGTTCCCCAGTCAGCATCGAAATTTGTGTTTAAATCAACCAAATTTATATTTGCTTTATACTGCGAAAAATTATCTCCCCCGTTAGCCAAAGTTAAATATTTTCTTGTAATTTCGCAGGGAACACTATCAATGCCGTTCAAAACAATTTCTGCGCCATCTGGGTTTGTTAAAAAAATAAAATATATTCCACCACTTTTAATTCCACCTATTCTATTTAAATATTTTGCTTGCTCTATCATAAGCAGCGTAGATATATATTCTCTTGCGTGTATGCCACCTTGGATAATTATTTGAACTCCATCATAGCTACCTAAATGTGTTGCTAAAATATTTTTGCCTAAAACACTTTTGCCAACGCTATAAATTTCTAACCCTTCCTTTTGTAAATCTATTATTCGCTGGGTTAACTCCTGATATGTCATAAGACTTCACCTCAATTTTAATATATATTTAATTGTAATATATATTCATTTTTGCGATTTTTAGTGAAAGTCTTTAATATACTTTATTAAAAAAAGACTAAAGATTTTTACTTTAGTCTTTAAAAAATTAAAAACAATAATTACGCACAATAGCAAATGTTAAGTAAAATATATATAAACTAAGCAATATAATTCCTGAAACTTTTCCTATTTTACTTTTTACCAAACAACAAACTGCAAATATTATGGTGCAAGCAAATAAAATAATAATATCTGTTAAAATAGTTGTAGATATAGGAGCTTGAGCTATTATCCCAACCGAACCTAATATTAATGAAATGTTCATAATACTAGAACCTATTACATTGCCAAGTGCTAAATCATTTTCACCTTTTTTAGCTGCAACAACTGAAGTTACAAGTTCTGGTAAACTAGTACCAAGTGCTACAATAGTCAAACCTACTAATGCTTCACTCATACCCATTTGAATAGCTAAAAACTTTGCAGTAGTAGAAACACACTCGCCACCAAAAACAACAGCACTTAAACCCAACACAATATAGATAATAATTTGCCAAATTTTCAACTGTTTTTCTTGATTTTCTGGTTGTTCTATAGCATTTTCTTTATTTAAATAAATCGCTTGCCTTAATTTTCTTTTTCTTGTTCTATTTGCATTAAATATTAAAATGTATGTATACAAGAAAAGTAAAACTAATAAAATTACACTTTCCGTTCTTGTTAAAAGGCTGGATGTGGAATTATCTAAAATTGTATCTAAAGCAAAAAGCATTAAGCAACCTGTAATAGCTATTAAAAAAGGTAAATCTATTTTACCTGTAGATTTATCTAACTTAATAGGTTTAAATAAAGCAACTAAACCTATAACTAACAACATATTAAACAAGTTAGAACCTACTATGTTTCCTACTGACATATCAATACTATTTGAAAAAGCACTAGTAATACTTACAGATAACTCTGGTAAACTAGTGCCAAGAGCTACGATAGTAAGACCTATAAACATACTAGGCACTTTAAGTCTTTTTGCAACGGCACTAGCACCGCTAACAAAATAGTCAGCACCTTTAATTAATAAAACCATTCCTATTACTAAAAATAAAATATTTAAAAAGGTTGTCATAATTTTTCCCTTATTTTTTGTTAAAGAATTATAACATAATAATTAAAAAACAAAAAATAAAATAAATGTTTTAATTAATTAAAGTAGTAAGTTTTTAAAATTCTATAATCATTTTTATTACCTACATTTACATGGATTTTACAATTATTAATTATTTGCCATATTTAATTTATGATGTTAATATATATTTCAAAAGGAAATTTAAATGACAAAAAATTACGATATTTGTGTGTTTGGTGATTGTTCGCTTGATATGACATATTTTCAAAAAGAAGACGGAACATTTAAAAAAGAGCCGGACTTAGTTGTACCTGGTGGAAAAGGTTCTAATCAAGCTGTATCTGCTTCAAGAGCAGGAGCAAAAGTTGTTATAATTTCTAAATTAGGCGACGATTATTTAGGCGAAATGATAATTAATAATCTTAAAAAAAATAATGTTTCTACTGCTGGAATAGACATTGTTGAAGGTCTTAAAAATGATTGCTGTAAAATTTATATAGACTATAAAACTAAAGAAAACGAAATTGCAAGAGAAAACGGAAGTATTAATAGCTTTACTGTTAATATGATTGAGAAGCATAAAAGCATATTATTATCTTCTAAACTAATTGTCGCACAAATGAAAATGCCAAAAGAAGTTAGCGTTGCTTTAATAAATTTTTGCAACGATAACAATTTGCCTATTATTGTTACTCCTTGCAGGGCTGAAAAACTAAAAATTTCTGAAAAAGGCAACAGCGAACTTTTAAACAAAATAACTTATATAACAGCAAATAAAAAAGAGTGTGAAATTATGTTTGAAACAGCAGATATAGAACGTTGTGTTAAACAATTTCCAAATAAACTTATAGTAACTTTAGGCAATCAAGGCTTAATGTATTTTAACGGAAATAAAATAATAAAATTAGATGCCATAAACGTCGTTCCTGTAATTGACACAACGGGTGCTGGCGACACTTTTAATGGAAACTTCTCTACTTTTATAGCTCAGGGCATGCCGTTCGATAAGGCAGTTGAAAAGGCTCAGTATGCTTCAGCAATAAAAATAACTAAAAAAACCGCTCAACAAGGAATGCCTTATATTAACGACTTAAATAATTTCATTAATAAATATAAAAAATATTAATTAAGTAGGAATAAAAAATGCAAACGTATATTCAATGTGTACAAAATGGCAACAAAAACGTTACTCCACAACAAACCATACAAGCAATAAAAAATGCAGGTTTTGATGGTGTTTTTATTCAATGGTACAATAAAGAAAATCTGTTTTCACAAGAAGAACAGTTAAAACTTTGTAGAAAATTAGGATTAAAAATTGTCTTTGCTCACCTTGGATACAAAAACATAAATAACATTTGGCTAGAAGGTGACGAAGGCGACAATTTAGTTAAAAATTATATAAACGATTTAGATGCTTGCAGTAAAAATAAAATAGAAATGGTTGTTATGCATTTAACTTCTAAAAGCGAAGCTCCTGAACCAAATTTGATAGGCATAAAAAGACTACAAAAAATTGTTAATCATGCAGAAAAATTAAATATAAAAATTGCTTTTGAAAATACAAAAATTTGGGGATACCTAGAGTATGTTTTAAAACACATTCAAAATAAAAACGTGGGAATATGTTTTGACAGTGGTCATTATCATGCTCATTTTAATGATAAATTTAACTGGGATAATTTTAAAGATAAAATATTTGCAGTTCACTTACATGATAACGATAAATCAGACGATTTGCATCTTTTACCATTTGACGGAACAATTAACTGGAACGCCCTAACCGAAAACTTAAAAAAAGCAAACTACTCAGGTCCAGTAATATTAGAAAGTTGTTATAGATATGAATATCTTAATATGTCTGTTGAAGAATTTTATAAACTAAGCTTACAAAAAGCAAAACAATTAAACATGTAAAAAACACTCAAAAAGAGTGTTTTTTTATTATATTTTATTTATAATTTATTACTTTTTTATGTTATTATTACTTATCGAAACAAAGGTATTAATTTTATGGATAATATAAGAATAGGAATATATAAACATTTTAAAGGCGGTAGCATTAACGTTTTGTTTATTGCAAAACACTCGGATAATAAAGAAAATTTGGTAATTTATCAGGGTTTAGAAAATAAACAATATTATGCTAGACCTTTATCATCTTTTTTAGAACAAGTAACAAACGAACAAGGAAAAGTTGTTCCTAGATTTGAATTTGTTTCAACTAATAAAAACTAATTAATTTTATTGCCCATTTTTTAATCTTGAAAGAAACTCATTAAACCCTTTTTCTATAAATTTTTTTTGAGAGCTATCAAGATAATCTATCAAAGCTAAAAGCTCGCCTACGTGCACAAGCTCTTCGTTTTTAATATCTACCCAAGTTGCTTTTGCTAAATTATTAGTAGCATTGTTTATATGCTTATCATAATCTATAATTGCTAAGATTTCTCCTACCAAATCCTGCCTTGCTTTTTGTAATTCCTCAAAATTAATTGCACTTGCATTAACTTTTAAATTAACATTGACTTTATTTTCTTCGTTAGTTAAACTTTCGCAATTTAAACTATTTTTTTGTTCATTAGTTTTATCAACTTCTTTTGTATTATTTTGATTTTTAAAATTATTATTATAAAAATTAAACATATTTTCTCCTTTATGTTTTTTATATTCCATAAATTATAAAAATGTGTTTAAAAATTAATAAAATAAAAAAGGATAGAAATTTTCTACCCTTTTATTTTTATTTTATTCCCATTCAATAGTTGCAGGTGGTTTAGATGTTATATCATAAACAACACGGTTAACATGTTTAACTTCGTTAACAATTCTAGCACTACATTTATCAAGAACTTCATGTGGAATTTTATACCAGTCTGCAGTCATAGCATCAATACTATTTACAGCCCTTAAAGCGATTGTATAATCGTATGTTCTTTCATCTCCCATAACGCCAACAGAACGCATATCTGTAATAACTGCAAAGTATTGCCAAATTTCTTTAGATAAACCAGCTTTATCAATTTCATCTCTAAAAGCAAAGTCAGCGTCTCTTAAAATATCAAGCTTATCTTTAGTAATTTTACCTATAACTCTTACGCCTAAACCTGGGCCTGGGAAAGGTTGACGCATAACCATTTTTTCTGGTAAGCCAAGTTCAAAACCAACTTTTCTTACTTCGTCTTTATACAAATCTCTAAGTGGTTCAATAATTTCTTCAAAGTCAACAACGCTTGGAAGACCGCCAACATTATGGTGGCTTTTAATAACTTGAGATTTACCTATTCCACTTTCAACAACGTCAGGATAAATTGTGCCTTGAGCTAAGAAATCTACTTTTCCTATTTTCTTTGCTTCTTTTTCAAATACTTTGATAAATTGTTTACCGATGATTTTTCTTTTCTTTTCTGGGTCAGTAACGTTCTTAAGCTTTCTCAAGAAAGTTTCAGAAGCATCAACAGTAATTAAGTTAATTTTAAATTGTTCTTTGAATACCTTTTCAACTTCTTCTCTTTCATATTTTCTAAGTAGACCATGGTCAACAAAAACACAAGTTAATGCTTCTGGGCATGCCTTTTGAATAAGAGCTGCGCAAACAGAACTATCTACACCACCTGATAGAGCTAAAAGAACTTTTTTGTTTTGTAATTTTTCTTTTAAAATTGCTACTTGATTATTTACAAAACTGCTCATGTTCCATTCGCCTTTAGCTTTGCAAATGTTGTAAACAAAGTTTTTCATAATATCTAAACCTTGTTCAGAATGTACTACTTCTGGGTGGAATTGTAAACCAAAAATATTCTTTTCATCATTAGCATAAGCAGCAATAGCTGTGTCTTTAGTCTTTGCAATAGCTTTAAAACCTTTGCCAAGTTTTGTAACAGAATCATGGTGACTCATCCAAACTTGACCTTTTTTCTTAATGCCTTTAAACAATGGGTGTTCTTCATATTCTATTTCAACTTTACCATATTCGCCTACTTTAGCAGTACTTACTTTACCACCCATAAGTTGTGCTGTAAGTTGCATACCATAACAAATTGCAAAAATAGGAATGTTTAAGTTTAAAATTTCTTTATCAATACTAAGTGCACAATCATCAAAAGTACTTAATGGTCCGCCAGTAAAGATAATACCTATAGGGTTTATTTCTTTAATTTTTTCTACACTAACAGTATTAGGTACAAGCTCTGAATATACATTCATATCCCTAACACGTCTAGCAATAAGTTGGCTGTATTGTCCGCCAAAATCAACAACAACAATAGTTTCTCTATTTGCCATAAAA
>CALATF010000063.1 GCA_937891595.1 uncultured Clostridia bacterium | reverse complement strand
CAACTGTTGTAACTGTTCCACCCATACTTGTTAAAGCAAGTTTACCGCATACTAATTGCCATAAAATAATTAGTATTTTCCAAGCCCAACCAAAACAAAAAACAAAACTTCTACCCAACGCTTCAAAAAAACCATATCGATAGTTTTGTGTTGTAATACCTATTTTTGTTAAGAAAACGCTTATATCATCGACATTAGAAGTATCTACTAAATAAGATTGAGTTGTTGAACCACTTTCTGTAATAAACTCTATTTCTACAATTCCATTTTCATCAATAGTATACTTTTTTGAAGGAGAATTAATATTGCAAATTTGATAAACACTTTCTGTTCCATTGTATATAATAGCGTACTTATAATCCTCTTTGTTATCATTTAAAGAGTATAATTTTTTACCTATATAATCTTCACTTATTGTGTTATCCACTTTAGTTTTACATTCAAACCATGATTTTTGAATATATAATTTAACGTCTTTTCCGTCACGATAAATAGAAACTTCAAATTCTTCACCAAGTTCAAAAGGAGTTACCATAGTTAAAAAGTATTCATCATAAACAAAGTTAGTTTCTTTGCCGTTTACCGCATGAATAATATCACCCTTTTTAAACCAACTTTCTTCTTGAACTGCTATACTTGTTGGCATTTCTACTTTTGAAACTTGTACTCTATCATTATAACCAAATGACATTAAGAAGATTACTGCAAAAATTATTGCCGAAAGAAAATTGAAAAAAGCACCCATAAAAAGTACTATAAGTCTTTTCCATGGCTTTTGAGAATTGAATGCACCCTCTACATTTTCTTTATCTTCGTCTTCTCCTTCAAAAGCACAGTACCCACCTAAAGGAAAGATTCTTAATGAAAACTTTTCTCCATTCTTTTTTGTTTTTGAAAATATCGCTTTACCAAAACCTATTGAAAATTCATTTATTTTAAATTTTAAAATTTTTCCTGCAACATAATGGCCAAATTCATGCACCATTATCATAAAAAGCAATACTACAATAGCCAAGCCTATATACATTATTGTACTTAAAACACCTGACGCTGATAGCAATAAATTAGCCAAAATTGCAATTCCCCTTTTAATTATAAAACCTAAAGGAAGCTAATCCTTTAAGTTTAAACATTTTAATACATTATTATTTTTTATAAAAATAAATTATGCTTAAGTAAAAATTATAAACAAATTTTGTTCTTATTAGATTTTTTTAGCCAAACAAAAACAAAACACAAATAAAAATATATGGGGTTGTAAAGATTATAGAATCAAATCTATCTAAAACACCACCATGGCTTCTAAAGAAATTACCAGAATCTTTTACTTGAGCTTTTCTTTTCATGTATGACTCAAATAAATCTCCACTTTGAGAAATAAAAGAACCTACAAGGCCAACAAGCATGAATTGCCAAATATTTACAATATGAAATACTGTTGGATAAATAGCACTAAAAACTAAGTAACTAGCAACAGCTCCTACTACACCACCTAATAAGCCAAATAAACTACCTGAAATTGTTTTTTTAGGGCTTATTTTTGGGAATATTTTTCTTCCACCTATAAGAACACCAAAAAGCATGGCGAATGTGTCACTTAAACAACAAATTGCAAATAATAAAATTAATGCAAAAAGCCCCATAGCCGAGCCTTGAGTATTTGATGTAAATGAAACTAAACCTATTGTAGAAATATGATTGATAAAATACATAAACAACATAGGTATTGAAGGATAAATAATACATGATAAAGTATTATTTGTTTTAAAAAAAGCAAATTGTTTTACAGATAAATTAGTTAAATTTCTAAAAGGGTCGTTAGTTAATTCTTTAGCAAATATCAAAGAACTCCCAAAATACAAACAAGCATAAAATAAAACAATAATAGCAATAACAATTAGCAACATAACTAAAGCATTAAGCCCACATAATGCCCCTGCAAAAGCTGTTACAAAAACAAGGAAACATGCTATTTCTGGACAATAATCAAAACAAGGGCAACCTGCTTTTAATTGAATTTTTCTAAACTCTATTGTTCCTAACATAGCTAAAGCAAAAATTATAAAGTCAAACACAAAGTTTGAAAAATATTGAATAACCAAGCACAACAATAAACAACCTGTTAAAATTAAACCCATTTTAACTTTATCTTTCATAAATTTTCTCCTAAATCTAGTAAATTATTTTTTAATTGCACCAAAACGTCTATCTCTGCTTTGGAAAGCTATTATAGCTTCTTCTAGTTCTTTTTCCCTAAAATCTGGCCAGTGAGTTTTTGGAAAATATAATTCAGAGTATGCACATTGATACATCATAAAATTACTTAATCTTTGCTCACCACTAGTACGAACAACTATATCAGGGTCTGGGATATTAGCTGTTTGCAAATATTTTTTAAATGTTTCTTTAACAATTCTATCTTCTAATGAATGGAATGTTATTATGCATAATCTTCCTTTTGGATTTAAAACATCTATACAGTCTCTTACAGTATTATATAATGGTTCTATTTCATTATTTACTTCTATTCTTATTGCTTGAAAAGTTCTTTTAGCTGGATGCCCTTGAGCTCTTCCAAACTTTGGAATACTTTTTTCTATTATGCTTACTAGCTTTCCTGTTGTATCTATTCTTTCTAGTTTTCTATATTCACAAATATTTTTTGCTATTCTTCTAGAAAATTTTTCTTCTCCATACTCGTGTTTTTCTTTAGCAAAACAAATAATTTCTAATAATTCTTGAATTTCTTTTAAAGTTTCTTTCATTGAATTAAGTTTATTTAAGGCTTCCTGATGCTCTTTTGTCCAAGTTCTACTTAAGTATGTCTTGCATACATAATTTTTATTATGCCATGGGATTCTTGAATTTGAATTACCACAAAAAACACATTCACAAAAATCTACTCCCCATTTTTCGTCTGCTTCATTCATTCTATACCAGCATCCAAATCTTTTTTCACATTCTTCAATGAATACCTTTAACTCATTCTTTGTTTTTTCTCTTTCCGCAAGTAATTCTTCTATATACAATACTAGATAGACTCCAAGTGCTCTTTTTGCTTCTCGCTCTGCAAGCTCACATTTTTCTTTTTCTTCAGTATACTTTTTTAATATATCTTCTGCTTCTTCAGATTCAACTTTTTCTCTATTATATGACCGAGCTGCTTCTACCATCCTTGACTGTACAGAATTATATTTTGTCATAAAAAATGCATCGATTTCTTTACCTTCTTCTTCAGCAAGTAATTTTTTTATAATTATATCGCCAAATTCACTTTTTAGTCCTTCATATTTTTTACTTGCTCTTTCTAAATCCGCTCTGCACATCCTTAAATATTTTTCAAGTATAGCATATTCTTTTTTCACAGCTTCAGAATCTACCCTTACTTCATTTAAATTTTCCAAAAGCTTCTTATACGTTCTCTTTTTCGATAAACATTTAATCATTTTAAGCTCTCCTTTATATTATTATATAAGTTTTTGATGGTAATTTAGTAGTTTTTATTAAATAGTTATTTAATCCTTCTTTTAATTCTTCAAATGACGCATAGGCATAGGAAAGACGAATATGATGTAAATCTCTTGTTTCATAAATATAACCTGGGTTGATCAAAACATTTTTGTTAATTAAATTTAAAAATAAAGAACTTAAGGAATATCT
>CALATF010000062.1 GCA_937891595.1 uncultured Clostridia bacterium | reverse complement strand
CGAGATAAACGCTGAAGGCATCTAAGCGTGAAACTCTCCCTAAGATAAGATCTCCCATCCTTTATGGAGTAAGGGTCGAAGAAGACTACTTCGTTGATAGGTCGGCGGTGTAAGCGCAGTAATGTGTTCAGCCAACCGATACTAATAACCCGAGGGCTTGACCTACATTATGCAGGCAGGAAGCCTTGCTCTTATCCTCTGTTTAGTTTTCAGGGTGCAATCCTTGAAATAGTTGGTGTTTTTGTTGTTCCATCAGTATATTTTATTTGTGACGTGAAACCTTTTTGTAATATTATTTTTTTGCCTTTAAATAAAGCAGGAATTTCTTTATGTGTTGCATTAAGTAATAGATATATCCATATTGCTAAATAATCTTTATCTTTAAATATAATTGGATTATCTAATATTTTTCTATGTAATTTTATCCATCCTTCCACATTTTAGTCTCCTTTCTCTTGCAATTACTAAAATTTTATGTTATAATAAAAATATATAGCTTATATAATTATATATAAGTTTATAATGTCTTTTAGTAAGTAAAGTCTTGCAAGTGGTTTACTTACTATTTTTTTTACCGTATTTTTCTAATACAGCTATTCTTATGCTTTCTGTCATTGGTATGCCTTGTTTGTTTTTTACATCTTTTAGTGTTATATAAGTTTCTTCTTCTATCTTTACAGAAGCAAAATTTCTTTTCATATTTAACCTCCCTTCTAAATCTAAAGTTATTATATAAATAAAATTCCTACTTGTCAATACTTTTTAATAAAAAAATAAAAAAGATTTTATTGCTTTTATTTTTAATTTTAAACGCATTTACTTATTAAACATATATATTATTGTCTAATATAAATAAATACGTTAAAATTAATTCTCATTGCAAATTAAACTATTCAAAATGGAAGTTCATCATCTGAATTTATACTGTAATCATTTTCATTTTGTATAGCTTCTCTTTCTTTTTGTTCTTCTTTTACTTCAGATTGTTCTTTCTTACTTCCACAAAATTCTACATTTTCTACTATTATTTCTGTTACATAATGTTTTTGTCCTTGTTCATCATTCCAACTTCTGTTTTGTAATCTTCCTGTTAGTAATATTTCTTGTCCTTTACTAAAATATTTGCTTACAAATTCAGCAGTTTTACCGTAAGCAACACAATTTATAAAATCTGTTTGTCTTTCTTCTCCTTGTTTTACAAAATCTCTATTTACTGCAACTGTAAAACTTACAACAGCAGTATTACTTGTTTGTGTGTACCTTACTTCTAATTCTTTTGTTATTCTTCCTTTAATTATTATTTTATTCATATTTATTCTCCTTTTTATATTTTTCTTTAATTTCATTCCATTTTATTTTTTCTCCACAATATGGGCAATAGTTATATTTATATAAATTATTACTTCTTCTATTATCTAAATAATTTTTCATAGATATTTTTTTTAAATTTAAAATATTTTTTCCATAACATTCTATATGACAATCTACTCTTTTATTATGTATTTCAATTTCTTCTTCTAATTCTTCTAATGTAATATTATGGTTATAATCATCTAAATATAATCCAATTATACAATTATCACAAATTTTAATCATCTCCTTTATAACTTTTTTTAAATTCTTGCATAAATAAATCATAACTATATAGTTCTACAAATTTATCTCTACATTCATCATAATATTTTTGTCTCATTTCTTTGTTGCTATCCCATTCTGTATGACATATTCTACATATTGGCATTGTGCAATTCCATTTTATACTTGTTTGTCTATTACTTCCACCAAATATTTCGTGAATATCTTGTTTTGGTTTACCACATATATAACATTTAGTTAAATCATTTGTTAATATACTTTTTCTATTCTGTTCTTTTTGTTTTAATTTATTAGTCTTTTTATTTATAGGCTTGTTCACTCGAGGTTCATTTCTAACACATTTTTTACATTCATTAATATTAATTATTGTTTTACTTAATTTACATCTTAAATTTCCATTTAATGCTTTTGATAGATATTTACAATTAAATAAATTTCTACAAGACATATTATTTGCTCTTTTCTATGGTAGTAGTAAAAAGTAATGCTATAAAAATCAACCACCATTTGTGAAATACAATAGACAATATTGTACAGCATATTACACTTATACAATTTCTTATTACTGCTAATTTTGTTATATGTTTCATATATTCTATTCTATCTTTATCCATATCAACCACCACCCAAAACATATTGTTTTTCTCTTTCTTGCAATTCATTTTTTAATGCGTTTATATAATCTTTTCCATAATCTATAAAATCATATATAATACCATCTCCACAACCATCACAAGTATAACCTAAATTTATTGTTTTTCCAACAGATATTCTTTCTTCTTGTATTGCTTTTATACAATTTTTTATGTGTTGCGTTGTCATATCTTTTATTTTAATTTTTTCTCCTGTTTTAGTTGCCCAATATTCAATTTTTATATTAACCACCCCAACTTTCTAACCAAAATACCATTTTTTTATAATTTGTTCGCCTGTTTCTTTGTTTAAATGTGTATGTTGTATTAATAATCTTCCATCAGGCAAATTTATTTGTTCAAGTGTGCCTTTTTCTTTTTTATTTTCTACTATACTTGTTATTTTGTTTTTTTCTTGTATAATTTCACTCATCAATTACCCCAACTTTCTAATAATGATTTTATTTCTGCTTCTGTTTTTGTTTCTATGCCTACTGCTTTACAATCTTGCACTACTCCATCTATTAATCTACTCATTTGTTTTTTATCAAAAGAACTTGAGCCATAGTACAGATGTAATGTTTTAAATTCTACATCGCCTTTGTATTCTGTATCAAATTCTTCTACAAACCAAGCTATGCCTTTTTCTTCCCATATTTTTTTTATTGTTTTTACATTTTCTTTTTCTGTACTCATTATTCTAAATATGCATAATTCTTTTACTCTTTTTTTATATTCTTCTATTGTATCTAATTCTTGCTTTTCACATAGTTTTTGTAACATAAGCCAGAAATAATTATTTGCATTTATTCTTCTTTTTTCTTTATGCTCTGTAACTTCTAAATCAAGTTCAGAGGCATTTTCTATTTCTTCTAATGTGTTTATATTATCTAATGCTTCAAAACTGATTATAAGCTTATTTGTTTTAAAATTTCTTGTTATATTATTTAACTTTACTTTTATTTTCATTTATTATTCCTCTGACTTTTTATATACAAATACTCTTGCTGGAAGTCCTTTTTCATTTTTAACATTTTTATTTCTTATTGCTAATCCAGTTATTACTTTGTCTTTTATTTCTATTGCTTCTACATAAAAATTATCATTACAATAATATTTGCCGTTTTTTTCTTTTATATTGCATTTTTCATTACTTATCCAGATAAAAGGACTTGTATATAATTCTCTACCTATTCCCCAATTAAACCCTGCTCTTTTAAAACTATCGCTTGCTTCTCCTTTTTCTGCTTCTGAAAAACTTTCTTTTCCACAATCCCATTTCCATACCATTCTATTTTGTTTTTCGTTCCAAATTCCTATTCCACAATATATGTTTCCTTTTAATTCTTTATGGTCTCTATCCCAACCAAAAGGTGTAAAACTTTCATCAAGTATATTTTGGTCAACTCTTGCATCTTTATAAAGTAATAAACTTACTCCATTTTCTTTTACTGTTGCTAATCTTACATCAATTTCATCTGATTTTAAATCTCTAAATAGATATTCCATTTTCTAACCTCCTCTTACATTCTTCATCTAATAAAGCTAATTGCTTTTTATTTATATTAAATTGTTTTATTAATATTGCTCTTTCATATACAAGTTGTTTATCTGTATATTTTGCTATGATATTTTCATACTTATTATCTTCTATTGTCATATACACCTTTCCTTTTAAATTTTATATTATTTTTCTCCATATAATCTAATGCTTCATCATATTTATTTTTACAATATTCTAATCTGTCTATTAATTTTCCTAAATTATATTCTTCATTCATTAAATTGCTTCCCTCCAATATTCATATTGTTCAGTTGTTTTTTCTTTTTTCCATTGTTCTTCATTTTCTTTGTAATATGCTTCTTCTTCTAAATTTCCTATTTGAATTTCTATATCTATTTTTCGGCTTTCAAATTTTGATAATATTATATCTAATTGTTTATATTCTTCATCTAATTCATCAATATCATTTATATTGTTCATAGCATTTACTATATTATTAATTCCGTTTTTTAGATTATTTAATTCGATTTCTAAAATTTCTATTTCTGACATATTGTTTTTTCCTTTCTTGTTTGGTATAATTAATTATAAATTTATTTTAACTGCCCCTCTCTACTACTTTGCAGTTTTTTTTGCGAGTAGTAGTTTTTTTTGCTGTTTTATATGCTTCTTCTTTTACTGATTTTAAATCTTCTTCTAAGCTATTTATTATTGATGTTAAACTATTAATTATTTTTTGTTGGTCATTTATTAATTTATCTCTATTTTTTACCATTACTTCTAAATTTTTTATTTTTCTTTCTTTTTTGCTCATAAATCTTAACATTTTAATTCCTCCTAAAAATTATTTTCAATGTATTTTTCTAATTTGTTTATTTTTTTATTAAATATTTTTATTATATTTATTCCAAATACTTTATTACTTATTCCTAAAATTAGTCCTATTATTAAAATTATTCCTATTATTTCTGATATAAATATAATTCCACACAATATTAAATCTAATAAATAATTAATCATTTGTTTTCTCCTTTCTTATTATCACCTTATCTTTTTGTAATTCAATATTAACCTCTGTTCCGTTTTTTAATTCTAAACTTTTTGCTACAAATGTTGGTATTGTTACTACAAGTGAATTCCCAGTTTTTCTTGCTTTATATTTCATTTTGCACCTCCTTTCCAAGTACAAATTTATTATATACTTTTATTTTACTTTTGTAAATACTTTTTTGCAAAAAAATTAAAAAAATAAAAGTTCTTATTAAAGAACCTTTATTTTAATTAATATTTTAAATTACTAAACCTCTTTTTTCGGCTTCTACTTGTAATACACCTAATCTTTCATTTAGGTTTGTCAAAACATCTTTGTCTGTAACAAATGTTAATCTTAATGAAACTCCTTTAATGTACAATATAATTCTTTCATCAGAAAGTTTTGGTACACTATCTAACCATTTATAATTATCTTTTTCCATTTAAATCATTCTCCTTTTATTTAATAACTAAATCTAATAACCAACTTAGATTGCCTAATTTTACATACTTAAATATACTCATATTTTCGTCATAAAACAAATAACCATATTCGTATTGTTCTACTTGATATTCAGTTTCCCAAGTAACTTGGTCATAAAAACTTCCATCTTGTGTAAAAATAAATTTAACAGCTTTATATCCTTCTGTTGGATATGCCTCCTCGCTCCAAAACCAATTTTCTACTTCGTAAGGGTCAAACAACCCCTTTTCTTCTGCTTTAGCTACATAAAGACCTTCAAGCACATCTTCCGATAAATTATATTCAGTAATTTGACCTAAATATAGTCCGTAGTCAGAAACACGTAAAGCGTCACTATTGGTTTTTATATTAAATCTTCCATTTACTAACTCTAAACCTTTTCCAACCATAAGTTCTTTTTTTGTTAATCTTTTAAGTTCTTGTACTTTGTTTTCCAATTTTGTTCTGGTAGGCGCTAACAATAATTCGTTATGATTAGAAGTAGTCATTTGAATACCAGCCAAAGTAAAATGTCCTTGAATGCCCCTTAATCCACCTTTATCAATACCATCATATGTTGTAAAATCTTTAGTTTTGTAATATGTATTAATATCTGTAAATAAATAATAAGTATTATCGTAAGAATTATATATGATATCATTTACTGTGCAAGCATCTGGCAACTCATGTGCTATCCATTTGTATTGAGTAATTGATATTGCAGGTTCTAATAAATATATTTTATTACTATTTTTTAATCCTAAAAATGTTATATTATTTACTCTTTTTAATAGATTAACTGTTATTCCGCTTAATGAAGCAAAATTACCTTCTTGTGAACCAGCACCATATTTGAAAGTTCCTGTACTGTTGCACCAAATAAATTGTGTATTGTTTACCATTGCTGTAAATTCAGGAGTAATCGTACTTGTTATGCGAGTATTTTGCAAAAAAGTTTTGTTTGATTCATTGAATGTCCAAGTAATAATTTCTTTTGTTGACTTATATAAAGCTCTAAAACCATCTCCATAACCAATAGCCAATCGAGTTACGCCACCAGCTCTTGAATTGCTTATTCTGTTCCAAGTTAGACCATAGTCATCACTATAAATAAAATAATTGCTTGAACTTGAGCCGTATAATCTTTTACTGTCAGCGTTATAAAGCAAATGTGTACACACACAAGGCAAAGTAATAATTTCAAAATCTATTCCATTTTCAGAACGTCTTATTTTATTTGTTCCATCATAAAGAATAATTATTTCTTTACCATCTATATAAACCATCTTGTTTGTACCAGTTGTTCCACTGTCTTTTATAGATTGATATTTTATATCTTCATCACTTACTTTGTAGCCTGTATTAGTAAATCCTTTTATTGTTCCATCTTCTATTACTATATTGTCATCTGCTTTGTATTCTATTGGTGTTGGGATTTCTGGCTTGTTATCTAAGTCCTCGTAATTTCCGCTAAATTCACTTTTATTGTTCCAGTTATTTATATCTTCTTCTGTTATTTGCTTAACGTGTTTTGGTACTGTTGGGTCTGTTTCTTCTTTGGTTTCTACCGTCTGGGCATCTAAATTCGTATCAAATTCACTCATTTTGTGCCTCCCGTTTAATGCAAATTACTGAACATCTGCATCATTAAAAGGGTCTCCGCATTCAGGGCAGAACTTAGGCGGATTCTTAGGATCTTCCGGTTCCCATCCGCAGGTTCTCCTGCGGGTTTCTTAGCTCCGCATTCGGAACAGAACTTACCCTTATTTACTGCACCACACGCACAGGTCCAGCCTACTGCCGGTGCCGGCTGAGGAGCGCCACATTCGGAACAGAATTTGCCTGTATTTACTGCACCGCAAGCACAGGTCCAGCCTGCTGCCGGTGCTGCCTGAGCGGGAGCTGCTGCAGGAGCTGCCTGGGTAGCTGCACTCATCTGGAACAACTGCTGTGCATT